>QKBZ01000212.1 GCA_003245895.1 Beggiatoa sp. | reverse complement strand
TTCATAAAAATGCTTTTTTGAACGCAGAATAATAATCTATCTATTTGAATTAATTAAATAGTTTTCATAGCTGCTTAAGAAGTATGTCTATGACTTAACTATATAAGCTTTCTGGTGTTTCCGATAAAACAATCCTCTACAAAACTTGCCTAATCCTACAGTTTTTAAACAAAGGGCAAATAGGTAGGCATGAATACAGTGAGGAGATAAGCAGCGTTTGGTAGGTTTACCAATTTGCTTGTCGTGATGACGATCTTAACTTTCTGCGTATTTGGCGGGATAAAACAGAAATAGGCAAGAATCCTCAATATTTGAGCAAACTGTAAATTTAAGCGAGCGTAGATAATGTTCAGCGATAAAGCCAAGCATTTAACAAAATGCATGGTAGTTGTGATGAACATGAATAGCAGGAAACAAGCAATGAATTATGATTTTTCAGGAAAAGTGGCGTTAGTAACAGGCGGTGCTGCCGGAATGGGATTGGCTGCGGTGCAAGCTTACGCCAAGGCGGGCGCAGCGGTTGCGGTGGCTGATATTGATGAGCAAGCGGCTAAACAAGTGGCTGAGCAACTGGTTTCTGAAGGGCATAAAGCAATTGCAATCAAATGTGATGTGTCTGATGAAGCGCAAGTGAAAGCCATGATTGATACTGTGGTTGCCAACTTTGGGCAATTAGACGCAGCGTTTAATAATGCCGGTGTGCAAGCACCTGATGGTGCGACTGATATTGCCGATACCACGGCTGAGCAATACGATTTTGTTCACGGCATTAACCTGCGCGGGATTTGGAATTGTTTGAAATATGAGTTGCTGCAAATGCGTCAACAAGGTTCAGGCACGATTGTGAATAATTCCTCTGTTGGCGGCATTGTTGGCTTACCCGGTCGCGCAATTTATCACGCGACTAAGCATGGCGTGTTAGGCATGACGAAAAGTGCAGCGCTGGAGTATGCGGCAAAAGGGATTCGTATTAATGCCATTTGCCCCGGCACGATTGAAACGCCGATGGTGCGCAAAATGTTAGATGAAGAACCTGATTTAATGAAAGAGTTAGCGAAAGTTCAGGTGATTGGTCGTTTAGGACAACCAGAAGAAATCGCCGCCGCCGTGATGTGGCTGAGCAGCCCTGAATCTAGTTTTGTGATTGGGCATTCTTTGGTGTTGGATGGTGGGTTTACGGTGCATTAATCGCTGTAAGGTTTTGCAGTCAAGGCGGTTATTGAGTCGCTTTGACTGCATATGAAAAACCATCATTTTAAACTTTTCGCCATAACAAACGCTCAAAGCCAATGGCGACTACGGTTGTCATTTGCAAACGTAATTCCTCGGTATACCGCTGACGTAAGATCGGCTGATAGCTGGCTAATTGTTGTTCTGCTGCTGAAAATGCTGCTTGCACTTGTGGCAAAGCGTGTAATTCTGCATCAGAAAGGTTTGCTAAAGTCTGTCCACTTAGTGAAAGTGCAGACAGTTTAATAAATTTAAATTCCAGCAAATGATCTAAAATATTTAAATGTCGTTTATCGGGGCGAATAATAAAAGATAAATCGGCATAACCACGGTGTAATTCAGGTTCAGAATCTACAATGTAGAGGCGTTCCTCAAATAACAACATTAAAAAAGCTGTTTTTACTGCAAACTCATTACTCCAACGATAATCACGATTACTAAATATGTTAAAACGCGGTTGTAAAAAATTGCATAAGGGTTGTAAATCGCCTGTTGCTAAAAACTGCCGTTTAAGTGTGTGGAAATCATCAGTAGTGACATCAGGTAATAAGACTTGTCGCAGTTTCTCAACATAAAGGCTGCGAATCACTAAATTTGGTACTCTAAATACTAATTCATCAAAATCTGTTAATGTCTCTTGTGTCAAAACACCCAAATAGTAAAGCAAGGAGGCCAGTTCATACTGTGTTTGCGTCTGTGTCAGCATTTCTCTGACTCCAAACCGATCATGTAATTGCGGCACAATCACTTGCTGACTATCGTCACAAATGCGCTCAATTAACTCAGCACCATTTGGTAATTGTGCAATGAAATCAATACGGTCTCTATCCATTGCAAAATTGTGATCAAGTAAGTTGTCAGGGTAACGGCAATACTGGGCTAGGTTTTTTAGGAAATACAGTGCCAGTGTAGGGTTATAAACTGAAGTGAAATCATGTTGATTAAAGCAATAGCCGTTATAAAACTGGCGCATGGTATTTATTGCACTATCTGTATCTAACTGCTGACCTTTTTGCTGGCATTCATTAGCAGTTTGTAATAATACTTGCTCAACTTCTGCTTCTGTAAAACCACATAAATCATTAAATTCTGGGTTGCGGTAAATATTAGTTGCTACGTTATAACCACTGCTAATATCTGCCATGACTACAGGTGAAACACCCGTAATAAATACCCGATCTAAACCATTACCTGAAGCAGCCGCTTTAATATTTTTGAATATGCTTTTTAAAATTCCTTCACCATAGACTAAATCAGCATAACGATCATTATTATGGACTTTTGAAGCCATGACTTCATTAGCGAAGTTGTCATATTCATCGATGAAAAGGTAAAGCTTGTGATTTTGATTGAGAGTGACTCGTAACAGTGCATCAAATGATGACATAGCATTATCATAATTAATTTCAATATCAAATTGATAGGCTTGAGCAAAACCTATAATGCAATTATTAATATACTCATAAAGTCGTTCTCGTATCTCCTCAATGGTTCCTTGTGCCTCAACTTTCGAGAAATCCCAAGTCATCACCAAATACTGATTATGTTTCTCTGTCGGATTTTTCCCGATGGCTAAATGTCCAAATAGCGTATCGAACTCATCTGCTTTAGCAATATCGTAGTAACTTGACAACATATTGAGCAAAAGGCTTTTACCAAAACGGCGAGGGCGTAGAAATAATAATTGATGACCTACTTGCTCAAGTAAGGGAATGCGATCTGTGCGATCTACATAAAAATAGTTTTCGGTGATAATTTTTTTAAAATCACTGATGCCGTAAGGGAATTTCATCGGATAACCTTTTTTCAAGCCATTTTGCAGTTAGTGTAGCATGAACAAAAAAAGCGGCTAAGTAGCCGCTTTTTTCATGAGCTTAGTGTTAAAAAGTGCTTATTTCACCTGATAATACACAATCTCCCCATCCACTAACCGATACCCCATAAACACCTTAATAAAGTCGTCTAAATCCGGTAAAACGATTTCTAGTGTTAAAGGTAAAGTATCAACGGTTTGCGCGTTGAGAATTTCAGCAATATCCGTCGGAATCGCCTGCCAGAAATTGCCATCATAACTATAAGCCTGCTCGACTACATCGACGGCAGCAAAAATCACCTCAGCCGCTTGGCCACGATGCTCAGGTGCTGTGGTGATACGCATCACACCATTGAGAATTTTGAAGCAAGCGTTGGCTGCTGTGTCGTTTTGCAAGCTCCAGCCGTTGATTCGGCAAGGGAAATCGCTGGCAAAGCGCACGCCTGCACCAAAAGTCACATCGTCGGGTAGTTTGCTGTTGCGGTCGATGATAACGTGGCTTAAATGGCTGCCATTGGTGACAGTGGCACCTTGCAAGCGTACAGGGTTGACGGGATCGCCGCTGATGTTGCCACCGAGTCTCCCTCCTTCTAGCACACTGCCTAACGCAAACTGCACATCTTTGATCACACCGCCGATGGGGCTAGTGTTGCGAATGTATCCGCCCAAGGTTCCGCCTTGCAGTAACTTACCTTTAAACTCAATATCTTCTATCAAGCCTTGATTATCAATCGTGCCTGATAGCTTGCCGCCTTTAATCTGTCCATTGGCAGTGATTTGGATATTAATTAACCAACCTTCGTTTTCAATGACTTGCTCAATGATGCCATCTGCAATCACAGCTTGGGGCATGAGGTGGTTAATGCTGATCATCTGACCACCAGCATTGCAAGTGTTGTAGTAAATGTCTGCTTTGACTGGACAAGTGTTAGTGGCTTGAATTGGCGTTATAGTCTCCGGCGTTTCTGGCTCGGGTAACTCTGGTTCGACTTCAGGCTCCGTTTGTGGTTCTGATTCCGGTTCTGTCTCTGGCTCAGGGCTGCCAATGGTGAGCAAGAACGTATCTTCAACAAACAAGTTTCCAGCGTCTGTCGCGCGCACAGTGAAGGAGAGTGTGCCGACTTGTAATAAGCTGGTATTAAAATTCAGTTGATTTGCGTCAATCAGTGCAACGTCTATTTGTGGACTAGAAACCACTTGATAGTTTAAGGCGCCGTCGTCGCTGAAATAGTCATCTAATGCGATAGCGACTAATTCATCACCTAAAACCATGACGAGATCAGGTAATGCTTTGAGCAATTGTGGCGGCGTATTTTCAGGTGCTGGCGGTGTTGGTTCAACAATAGTTTCAAACCATGCGGTGCAAGTGGTATCAGCAATTAATTGGAAGACTTGCCCACAGCTTTCAGGTTCCCAATGGTCAAAACTTGAACCTTCATCTGGAAGCGGTAGCAAGTAGAGAGTGTTACTGTCTAATCCACCGTCACCTTCTGGTTTGATGTTAACTTGACCGCTACCACTGCCCGCCGTCAACACAGTGAGATTGAAAGTAACAAGGTCAAAAGTGGCCGTGCAAATGGTGTTGTTAAACAGGTTAAACACCTCGCCACAGCTTTCAGGTTGCCAAGCGACAAAAACGGAATTATCTGCCGGTTCTGCGCTGAGTTCGATACGACTACCGCTAATATAACTCCCGCTAGTATGACCCGTAATTTCACCACTGCCTGTGCCATCGGTGTTCAAACTTAGGCTGTAATAAATCGGCGTTGGTAACGTGTCATCATCTCTGATATTGACCGTGACATCATTCAAAGAGAGCGAGTTAGGATAATCGCTATCGATCACACTTCCAGTCACTGCGTGACTAATGGTCGTGGTACGACTGCCATCAATGGCATTGTTGCCAACTGCTTGCACGGTGATGGTCTGTGGTGTGTTCCAATCGCTACTGCTGAAGGTTAAATCAACACTGTCGCCAAAGCTAACACCATCACTGCTGACTTGCGTTTGCGCAGGTTCGTCTGCGGTAACAGTGATTTGCACATCGCCTGTAGGCTTGCTGCTTAAGGTGATGTCGTAAGTGTTACTGCGGCCTTCAATGATGTTAAGACTGCCGACAATGTTAATACCTGCGCTGTCATCATCGGTGACGGTAACGCTTATATCGGCAACATCGCTCGCGCCCAACACTTCATAATCGCTGTCTGCACTGGTCGGATCGCCTGTGGTCACAGTGCAAGTGCGGCTAGTGGTGTTGATAATGTCATCATCAACAGCGGTTACAGTAACCATTGCGCCTGTATTCCAAGCGGCATTGCTAATCGTGAGCAAGTCTGTTGATAAGGTGCAATCAGCCGACGCGGTTAAAGGCACCGTGACATCTGCGCCGCCTGTGGGTTGCAGGTCAAGACTGATGATGAAATCAGCCGTATTATCAGGTTCGCTGATAGTGAAACTGACAGGGTTAACCGTAAAGCCTGGAATATCGTCATCAATCGTGGTCACGGAAACCGTTTGATCGACTAAGCCATCATAAGCATCATCGCTGCTGGCATCTTCCACACTAATGGTGACGGCGGTGAGCTGGTCGCCATCGTGAATTGGGTCGTCTACGCCAGTGACCGTAACCGTTTGCGCGATGTGCCAATTGCTGGTGCTAAACGTGAGCGGCAATGCAGGCGATGCGGAGACAGTCGCTTCATTGGTATTTGCACTGCTAACGCTAATCACAACCTCACTCATGGGCTGACTGTTGAGGACAACCGTAAAACTGTCTGTGCTGCCTGATTCGTTGACAGCGGTGCCGCTGGTTTCGGTAACAGTAAAACCGGCGACGTTGTAGCTGACTTGGTTATCGGTAGCGGTGCTGGCGGTGTTGCCATTGCCTGCGGTATCGGTAGCGACATCGGCTGCGAGGCTGGCAGTCACTGTACCGGTGTTGCTCATGCCGGTGACATTGACGGTGTAGCTCGCGTCGCTGCCACTGACAGTGCCTGTTGTCGCGCCTGCTGTTCCGCCAAGGCTGACATCACCTGTGCTAAAACCAGTGACAGTTTCACTAAACACCACATCAAATATGATAGGAGAGACATTTACCGGATCAGCTTGTGCGCTGTTTTGCTCAATCGTCACGGTCGGAGCCGTTGTATCAATCGTGATACTCAACGCGGTTGAGGCGGCACTCACATTGCCCGCTGCATCAGTCGCTTTGGCGGTAATGTCGTGATTGCCTTCGGGAATACTTAAGGCGGTGACAGTCCAATTGCCGCTGCTATCCACGACAGTGCTACCTAATGAAGTGCTGTCTGCACGGAATAGCTCAATCGTTGCGTTAACTTCGGCTGTCCCTGTGAAAATAGGCATTTGGTTATTGGTGATGTTATCGCTGTCACTGATACCGCTATCCGTCCCCGTCGTCATATCCGGCGTTGAGGGAGCCAGTGGGGCGATTGAGTCTTCGGTAATGGTGGGTACGTCAGAAATTTCTCTGCCTGTATCCACACTTTCTGTTATCACAATAAAGTTATTATCTGCATCCTGCGTTAGCGGTATGCTAATGCTGAACTCGGTGGCATCGCCGCTCAGTTGCTGACGGCCGACTTCGGCATCTGTGCCGTCAATCGTGCCGTTGTTATTCGCATCGCTGTAGATTTTGACCAAGGCATTGAGGACTGAGGTGCCGGTAATGGTGAAACTGTCGGCGTTGACAGCGGTGGCTGAACTGGGGCTGGTGATAGTCAAACAGGTAAAAGTAGCGCCACACATAACCCCGTCGGTTAAGGTATAGATGTCACCAACACGGGCGAGCGTCCCTGTATAGATGGTTCGGACATAAGGGCTGCCGTTGTTTTGAGGCTTTGACGTGAGACGACAAGAGTCTCCATCGGCTAACTCGACATAAGTACTATACGTCTGTTGCACAGGCGTGGAATTAATCGCTGAATCACAAGAGACGATAGGCGGAATGCTGGTAGCATAATTGGCGAAAGAATTTGTATAAGAATAAAAGCGCGCGCCGTATACCGCAGCACTTGGGTTGCTATCGGGTAGCATCGCAAAGAAAGGCAAGCCATATCCAACGCCGTCAGCGTCAGTCGTTAAAACAATTGAATACCAAGTCTCAAGCTTGCAACTTACGCCAAAAAGTCCACGCGGGTCGGCTGTACACATTACATTGGTTGTGGCTGAAGCCCAGTCGCTGTTGGACTGAATGGCATCTGGCACAGCGGTCGCGCTAACAGCACTAGACCACATTAAACCAATACATCCTAAACAGCATACCCAATGCCATATCATGCGCCGTATCAATGTGCCTTGTTCATAAAGCCATATCGCACCCTTTTGTTTGTGCTGTAATTTTGATAACCAACTCATAAAACATGCCTTTCTTTAGTAAGAAGTGAGAAACGAGATTAAGCATGTTCACTTTGCAGTGATGCCTTTTTGATGTTTTTTATGCAGTAACTGTGCTTAAACCAGTGGATAAGCAAAGTTAAATACTATTTTTTAAGCAGATGATTTTACTGTTTTTTAATCTAAGAATACTTGCTAATAAGTCTAAATGGAAGCTTGAGCAACTTCTTAACAAAAAACTATCGGACAGTTCTGCTTTTTTTAACTTGTTGCCATCATTTTGGTCACTGCCATTAAGTTAAGCAATTTTGTAGGTCGGATAAGGCGTAGCCGTCATCCGACATAACACAATTGAAACTTGAACCAAGCCACTTGCGGCGGATGACGGCTGCGCCTTATCCGCCCTACATCAAGCCTTTTTACCGGTGCCAGCAATATTCCCCCTACCCAAAACTCACCAACCCGCCTAAACTCTCTGCTTTTTTGGCTACAGAGAAACTCTCATGCGTGTTTTCTACCTGCTATTACTGCTCTGCTGGAGCAGCTTCACCCCTGCACTGGCGCAAGACTTGAGCGACGAGGGGGACAATTATTACCGCTTACTAGGTGGTTACTTTGTCGATATGAAATTGTCTGAAATCTTAGCGGGCGATTTTGAAATTGATGACCGTCATACCGGTATCATTGGCGTGGAATATGGTCGCCGCATCGGGCGCAGGTTATTTGGCTGGCCGCTGGATTTGACCGCCAAAGTGGGCTTAATTCGCCATTTTGAACGCGATTTACAAGATGATTTCAATCAATATACGCTAGGTTTAAAAGCGTATTTTTATGGCTTTCCGTGGCAACACATTGTACGCACCCGTATCGGCTTGGCAGAAGGGCTATCGTATGTGGATAAAATTCCTTATATCGAATATGAAAGCCTAGTGCGAGATCGGCAATTAAATACCTCACACTTGCTCAATCACTTAGATTTAACCATTGATGTAAATGCAGGGGATGTTTTAAACGTGAAAAGTTTAAAACCGTGTTACGTCGGCGGCGGGATTTATCACCGTTCAGGCATTTTCGGTGAATTTGAATTGTTTAATAAGGTTGATGGCGGCTCGAATTACTTAACGCTGCATGTGGAATGTGTGCATTAAACTGAATGCAGGACTGGCAGTTTAACGACGACTGGCAGTCCTGTTGTTTTAATGGTGGTGATGCAAATGTGACCAGATTTTGCCCATCCATGAGCGTTCCGCCCATGACTGCTGTAAACCGCGTTCTAAGAAAAACGGGCTGTATTTTTTATCATCACCTAAAATGTGATAGGTCAGCCAATGCCGCAGAAAATGCAGCACCTCCATGCTGATCTGCTCTTCGCCAGTCGCCACTTTGCGCTGTAAGCCCACCACTTGTGCGGTGAGTTCTTCATGATGCTGTTTATGCGCGACGTAATCAGGATAATTAAAAATCCGCATTAAGCTTTCTTCAACCGCAAAATGCACTACAGTATATTGCGCTAACTCATTCAAAATACTGTTAATTACTTGTAAATCTTTGCCCGTCACAATGGCTTCGTGCATACGGTTCAGCAAACCTACCAAAATTTTATGCTGCTCATCAATTTCTTGAATACCAACACTTAATTCTTCAGTCCATTCCACTAGGTTTTTCATAACAATACAGACTCCTTTGGCTGTTATGGTGATTTGTTTTGACACATCGTCATACAAATATG
This sequence comes from Beggiatoa sp., assembly GCA_003245895.1. GTDB lineage: Bacteria > Pseudomonadota > Gammaproteobacteria > Beggiatoales > Beggiatoaceae > SZUA-411. The sequence goes on along the minus strand of QKBZ01000212.1, from coordinate 7,447 downwards.
ACTAATGACATTGCAAATGTATGGCCGATTGTGGCACAAATAGGGAATTTGGCATCTCTGCTCAGACAGATGGCAACACTGGAGGCCATCTGTTGATACTTCAAGCTATAAAATAGGGAAATAAAGTTATGCGATACCTTTATTATCAGGTATTCACTTTGAGTTTAGTGTTGCTCAGCTTACCCGTCTACGCCTTAAAAAGCGTTTCTGGCAGCACTGAACCTGCAAGTTTACAAGCACAAGTGGTCAACGGCACTACGGTGTACAACCAGCAATACCCTTGGACAGTTGCTATTGGCGAACAAGGCGGCGATACCAGCGAACGGTATTGTGGCGGCAGTTTAATCGCGCCGACGTGGGTATTGACCGCAGCGCATTGCGTCACTGATAGCGATGGCACTTTAGATAATACTGCGATGGATATTATCGCGGGGCGTTTGCAGTTAGATGATGACACTCAAGGCGAGCGTATTCCGGTGAAACGCGCAATTGTGCATCCTGATTACAACCCCAATCTGCTGACCAATGATATTGCACTGGTTGAATTAAGCTATGCCAGTGTGCAAACCACTATCAGCTTAGCCGATGCGCGTTCTCTGTTACCAGCAGGCACGCAAGCTACGGTGGCAGGCTGGGGACTATTAGGCCAATCACCGCATTTATTCTTACCGTATTATTTTAATTTCCCCACCATCACACCCTTTGTCACCACGCTGATTATTTTAAAAGGCTGGGGCATTCCAGAGGCAGATGTGGTGGCAGCGGCTTTATTGTCAGATCAAATTGATGCTTTAGAAACAGATCAACCAGCAGCACCGGAGTTAAGCAAAAACTTTTCTATCTTAGAGCAACTGTTACTGGATTATGGCGGCACTATTCCAGCAGACGGCATCAGTTTTGACGACTTGTATCAAGCCTTAGTTGATGAGGGTGTGAATTACTTAGATATGTTGTTATCACTGATTAATGTCACGCCTAATGTGTTGCAACAGTTAAATTATCCCATTGTCTCTAACAAGGTGTGTGAAACCGTGTGGGGGCAATATCTCACCGACGATATGTTATGCGCGGGCTTTTTTGAAGGCGGTCAAAGTGCTTGCAACGGCGATAGCGGCGGGCCGTTAATGGTGCGCGATAGTAGCCAGCAATGGGTTCAAGTGGGCATTGTCAGCTATGGCGGCGTGATTTGCGCGGCTTCCTCGCTATATGACGTTTATACCAAAGTATCTTCATTTAACGGTTTTATTCGCCAATATGTTAGCGAGGCGCGGTTTACTGAAGTCAATCCGCAGCAAAACGGCATGATGTTAATGAATGGCAGCGGTTTATGCTTAGACGTGGATGTCGCGCACATGAGCGAAAACGGCGCGAAGGTGCAAGTCTGGGAGTGTTTAAACCAACCAAATCAACATTGGCGCTTGGCGAATGGCTGGTTGATCAATAGCGGTGGACAATGCTTAGACATCGAAGCTTCCCAAAGCACGCAAAATGGCGGACGGGTGCAAGTCTGGGAATGTTTAGAGGTGGCGAATCAAAAATGGCGTTGGGAGCGCGGCTTTTTGGTCAACGGCAATAATAAATGCTTAGACGTGGATCAGCCTAGCATGTACCAAAACGGCGCTAAAGTGCAGGTATGGGATTGTTTAAACGGGCATAATCAACATTGGGCATTTCATAGCCAACAGCCTGCACTGTGGGTGAATGGCAGCGGGCAATGCTTAGATGCAGCGATACCCACTATGGGGATGAATGGCGGCAGTATTGTCGGCTGGGAATGTTACGGTGGTAACAACCAGCAATGGCGTTTTGATCAAGGGCGTTTGATGAATAATGCCGGAAAGTGCTTAGATATTGAGTTATCTCAAGTCAATCAAAATGGGGCTAGCGTGCAAACGTGGGATTGTCATTTTGGTGAGCACCAGCAATGGGGCTTAGTGGATAACATATTAGTCAGTGATACCGGCAACTGTTTGGCACTCGCTTCAGCAACAGCGGGACAAAATGGGGTCGCGGCGCAGATGTGGCAATGTAACAGCAATTTAGAACAACGCTGGATTCCATCACCTATCAATGCGCCGTAATTAAGCGTTGATTGACCGGTGTCAATGCCGGTCAATCAGATTGCAATGATATTCTGATAAGGACACACATGCTTATAAGCAAGCTCACTTATCATCATTAAGCATCGTTTTGAGCAACTTGTTTTGTTTTAATGGGCTTTACCCATATTGCTTGGTTTTTATGCTCTTCATCTGTTTTAAATAAAACAGACTGTCCTGCTTTTAATGACTTGTTATTGCCGACGATAGAAGAAAAGTGCATAAACACTTCATCACCACCTTTGCTTGGTTTGATAAAACCATAACCGGCTTTGCCATCAAACCAGCGCACAGTACCTTTTTCATCAGCAACGGCGTGTGCCATACCCATTAATAATAAGCCGACAATAGCTAATACCCTGATCATAACGGACTCTCGCAGTAAATTTTCTTTGAATCGGCAAAATACGCACCAACATGTTTTTTCTCCTCATTGCAATCCACTTAGTTTTTAAAATTAACTATAATTCAGCCACTTAACTCATCATCTCACTGCATCAAAGTTAGTTAGTATGCTTAATTTAAACTTATCGCTCACCTTAACATGACCGTCAGAAAAGGCAATCGATAGTGACTAAGCTGTCAATTTTTTGACATGGCGATTTTAGATGATATTTAACACAAAAATAACGCTAATCATCAAATATAACAACCGTCAATACTCAGCAAGGTGATATGACAAAAGATTAGATATTGCTTCAAATAATTAAAAATTATTTAAACTGTTTAAATATCAGCGATAGTGACAACATAATTAAAGACGCTTCATTAACAACTTTTAATTAGCAAACTTTCATCTACTCAATCAAGCATAAAGTTAAAATAGATTTAAACTATTTAATTCACAGTCATAATAAAAAATCACATTTGTTTACGATTCATCTTGAGCAGCACATGTTTCTGCCAAAGATAACAGTTTTGTTACAAAACAATTATTTTTTTAACAGAATATTAACGAAGTATATTTTGGGTAGGGGTAAAAGAGCGATGAACGTCACATTCTATTTGACAACATCGTTTGATGCAGACTTAGAGAGGGAATTTAAATACGGTTTATTATGACAAATTGTTTGTTAGACAATTGAAAAGATAGAAAATTTGATGACAGCAAGTATCAGGCGACAAGAGCTGGTGGGACGTAATTCAAAGAAGTGAGTCGATTGACTGAGACAAGCGTTTAAACGCTATTAATAACAAGCAAATTCATTAAGCATTATTGTTTAATACAAATCAATAAAACTAAATTTTAGGCATTAAAAAAGGGCACTCATAAGAGGGAGTGCCCTGCGTAACGTATTAGCGTTGAGACGGTTATAATTATTACCAAATCGACTACAACTGTATATAAGGGAAAACCCCTACATTAGTTTTTTTTGTCCCAATTTGACGCAACTTTTTTTAAAACACCTGTTTTTTAAACAGTTTTTTTATAAAAAATTTTTACATCATTAACAAACAAAGTTTGATAAAAGACTTAGCGTATTACTCTGGATTAACATTAGTATGACTTTTAACTGACCTTATCCAATAACGGCAGGCTTGTAAATAGCTTAAGCACAGATTGCTACAACCCTTTTAAGCTGCTTAATAAGCAGTCTCAGCAGATGAGAAAATAGGCCGAAGAAAGCGATTTCATTTTATTTCAGGCTATTATTTTGATGTCTAACAGTTTAACCAAGCTGTATTGCAGCATTTTGACGCAAAAAAAAGCCTGATCAGAACACCTGATCAGGCAGCTCTCTCTACGCCATTGTTTCAATCGGTTTTTGCTGAGCGGCGCGTGTTGTTATTTATTAAAACCGCCCATGCGTTTGCAACCTTGTTGTTGCAATTCTTCGCTGCTGACTACGCCATCTGAATTGCTATCAGCACGCTCAAAAAACTTGTCACCGCTGAGAAATTCCGCTTGTGACACAACACCGTCTTTATCAGTGTCTAAACGTGTAAACTGGTTATCTACTTGTTTTTCACCGCGTGCAGCACCCATGGCAGCCATTTCTTCTAAGGTCACTTGACCATCACCGTTGCTGTCCACACGGTTAAAACGGGCTTCAGCGCGCGCGCCTGTTTTGCCTTTCATCATCTCTGCTAAAGAGAGGCTACCATCATTGTTGCTGTCTAAGGCCGCAAATTTCGCTTCCATTTGCGCTTGCTGGTTCTCATCATGCAGCGTACTGAATTCTTCTTTAGTCAATTGACCATCTGCATTCTGATCTGCTTTATTAAAAAAGCCAGTTTTAACTTCTTCGACTTCGCTTTTACTAATTTGCCCATCTTGATTGCTATCAAAGCGTGTTAACAACTTTTCGGTTTGGGCGGCGCACATTTCCGCGCTATTATTGGGTGCGGCAACTGCCGTATTTAACGCAAAACCAGCAATCACTAAAGCACTTAAAATCGATACAGTTTTCATTATCAAACTCCATGAATGGTAAACGACTTGCTACTGCGCTTAGCGCATGTTTCATGCAAGTCGACAAAGTGTAACAGTATTAGCATCTAAACAAACTGTATATCCAGTACAGTTGAACTATTTGACACCTATGGGTTATCAAGCGGCATTCTTGCCGGTGCTAATCATAATCTTTGTCATTTCTGCTGTTTTAAACGGCACACGTGTGTAGAACCTGTCGCCACTCAAAAAAATTTTTTTGCTGACATGAAATTCTTTGCCCGCTTAAAAACACTGCTGTTAATTATGATGACCAGTGCAGCACTGTCCGCTTTAATTCCTAAGCACATTGAACTCCCGCTGACACCGCAACAATACCAAGCAATGGCTTATTGGGTGGCACAACGGCACGACTTAGACCCTGCTTTATTTCAAGCATTGATCACACAAGAGAGTGCATGGAATCCACATGCGGTTTCAGCAAAAGGGGCGATTGGTTTGGGACAGCTTATGCCTGCAACAGCAAAAGCGTTAGGGGTAAACCCTTATCAACCTTATGAAAACTTGGAGGGTAGTGCGCGTTATTTAAAAGCGCAATTAGTGCGGTTTGGAGATGTGAAATTGGCGTTATGTGCTTACAACGCAGGCCCTAGTCGTGTAGCTGCTTTAGGTCGTTGTCCAGCCTATCCAGAAACGCAAGCCTATGTGCAACGCATTTTGCGCCGCTGGCGGCCATAAAAAAAGCCGCAAAAGTGTTAACTTTCGCGGCTTTTTTAGTGATTAAGCTAAGTTATGTTTAGCTTATTTAGTAAGATTGCTGATTAAACAGTTTCTTCTTCAGCAGCTACTTCTTCAACTGCTGGTTCTTCAGTTACTTCTTCTTCAGCAGCTTCTTCAACTACTTCTTCTTCAGCAGCTTCTTCAACTACTTCTTCTTCAGCAGCTTCTTCAACTACTTCTTCTTCAGCAGCTTCTTCAACTACTTCTTCTTCGGCAGCTTCTTCAACTACTTCTTCTTCAGCAGCTTCTTCAACTACTTCTTCTTCGGCAGCTTCTTCAACTACTTCTTCTTCAGCAGCTTCTTCAACTACTTCTTCTTCAGCAGCTTCTTCAACTACTTCTTCTTCAGCAGCTTCTTCAACTACTTCTTCTTCGGCAGCTTCTTCAACTACTTCTTCTTCAGCGCCTTCTTCAGCTACTTCTTCTTCGGCAGCTTCTTCAACTACTTCTTCTTCAGCACCTTCTTCAGCTACTTCTTCTTCGGCAGCTTCTTCAACTACTTCTTCTTCAGCACCTTCTTCGGCTACTTCTTCTTCAGCGCCTTCTTCAGCTACTTCTTCTTCAGTCGCAGGCTCTTCAGTAACTTCTTCTTCAGTTGCAGGTTCTTCTTCAACAGTCACTTCACCTAACAATTCGCTGTCAGCAACTGCGAAAATCAGAGGGTCTTCGCTGATAACTTGTAAAGAACCACTGAAAGAAGAGATGATAGTCATATCACCGTAATCAGTGAATACGTCGAGTAAAGGTAATGCTAAAGTGCCGCCTTCTTCAGAGAATACTGAGTCTTCTTCAGTGATTTCGCCAGTACCATCAATTGGCTCAACCGCTTGCAACACATATTCATAAGAGCCGTCTTCTTGCTCAATACCTTTTAACAGTAAAGAGAAGCTCAGAGAAATACCGTTCAGTTCTAATTTAACTTCAGGTACGAATGCTAATTGGCCGTATTCTTCGGTGTAGAAAGAACGAGTGATTAAAGCTTCTTGTAACAGATTTAATTGTTCTTCTGGTTCTGCGTCAATTAATTCTTCACCAACTTCTTCTAATACGTCTAAAGTGTGTTCTTGTTCTTCGTCTGGTTCTGCTGCTGCAACTTCTTCTTCAGCAGGCTCTTCTTCTTCCTCTGCAACTTCTTCTTCAGCAGGTTCTTCTTCTTCCTCTGCAACTTCTTCTTCAGCAGGTTCTTCTTCAGCAGGTTCTTCTTCAGCAGGTTCTTCTTCTTCCTCTACAACTTCTTCTTCAGCAGGCTCTTCTTCAACTACTGCTTCTTCTTCCTCTACAACAGGTTCTTCTTCTTCAACAACCTCTTCTTCTACTACAACTTCTTCCTCAACAACACAAGCACCTTCAACGTCGCCGTGTCCTAAGTGAGCAGATAAAGCAGATGCTGCAATATTTAAAGTTTTACCGTTGTGGCACACATCCACTTTGTCAGCAGCTTGCACAGTGAAAGACACGCTCATTAATGCACTGGCGATTGCGGCGGCAAGTAATTTTTTGTTAGCGTTCATGAGTAAATCCCCTTAATTCTTAAAATCAGTTATTTCTACGAAGAAAATACTAACAAGCTCTGATGCTAGCCTTCAAGTGCCTTGTGTACCGTGAGCAAGTGAGTTGTTAGCTGTTGGTATAGAGTGTACTGAAAACTAGAAAATAAAATATGAGACTTTTTCTGAATCGCACCTAAGAAAAAAACCTAATCTCTTGTTTTAACGTGTGAAAGTGTAAAAAACGGGGATAAACGGTTAAGAAGCAAATTTTTATTCGCTGTCGCATAAATACGAAAACGCTCACGTAATGACGAAAGTATGAAAAATAAGGATAACCGGTGCATAACTAAAAACGCTTGATTGCTAGGAATAGCCTGCTGTTTTACTGTTAACCCGTCAAAATTAAATCAGCAAAAAAAGTCAATAAACACAGCTATTTGCAAACAAATGTCTACATAAGTATTCAATTGTTATCGCATTATCACGTTGTAGGTCGCATAAACGCAGCGTCATGCGACATGAATGGCGGATGACGGCTCACACCTTATCCGCCCTGTTATAACCCAGTCAATAGCCAAAATAAAAAGAAAACACTCGGCAATAGGTACACGAAAACTTCCACTTTGAAAAAATGCTTTTTTCATCGGAGTATTTCGTGTTGTCATTTTGTTACATGAACAAAATAC
>QKBZ01000209.1 GCA_003245895.1 Beggiatoa sp. | reverse complement strand
TTAATCCAATCTAATTGCTTTACATCAACTGTTTTGTACTTTATTTTCTTCATCGAGAGAACGCCTGTTTTGTCTGTAGTAGGACTGGGGACTTTATCCTATTCGGGCGTTCTCTTTTTTTTGTACTATAGCTGACTACAAGACGGAGCAAATCCTTAACTTAATGGCAGTGATCGGGACGATGGGAACGAGAAAAAAATTTGCAGCGTTTTATGGTGGAATACGCTGCGCTATTCCACCCTACAGTTGTGCCGCAACAACTCACTGCTCACGCATTTGTTGCCCACTACCTTGACGGCGACGCAATACCATCTCGCTTAACACACTTAAAGCAATTTCCTCTGGCGTTTTCGCGCCAATATCTAACCCCGCAGGTGCATATAAACGCTGCAAACTGGTTTCACTAATTGCTTGCTCTTGCAAATAATCTAAGATCAAACGTGTGCGTTTGCGACTCGCCACTAAAGCGATATAACAAGCCTGACTATCTAACACCATTGGCAAAATTTCATGATCGCTACGTTGCTGGGTAGCAATCACCACATAATCATCCGCTAAGGGACTTAACTGCTCATACTTTGTATCTTCAGTGATCAATCGTGCCGCAGCAGGATATAGTTCTCGCGTTACTTCTGGATCATGCACAATCACGCTAAAGCCCATTAAATCGGCCATTTGGCATAAACATTCAGCAATACGTCCATGCCCTAAAATCCACAAGTGTGGTGCAGGTAAAATCGCTTCGATAAAAATGCGCATTGAACCACCACAGGGCATGCCAACGCCCAACGTTTCCGAAGTCATATCAACATCAATAATCGAATGTGTGCCAGTACCGATACACTTAATCGCCTCATCGCGGGTTAAGGACTCTGCACAGCCGCCACCCACCCAACCGGCAACCACTTCACCCATTTGATCTAACACCATTTTGGCACCGATTTTCGCAGCAGTAGAACCTTCTGCCTCAATCACGGTGGCAACGGCATACGGCTCAGCGCGAGTGCGCATTTGTAATAAAGTGTCTAAAATTTCTTGTGCCATACTGTTTAAAGCTTGTTCCTTCTTAAATTAAGGTCTTTATTTGTAAGTACGACTAAAGGTTTTTGCAATACTTAACCTGAATAATGGCGGCTTGCTGCGGATTTGCTATCCTCACACAAGCACCAGACAAAATGACATATGATGTCATTTGGCCTATAGTAATACCCTGCTATAGCACCTATTATGCTCAGTGAGTGCTGTTTTAATCCAACAATCGTCGCAATTCTTCTAAATACAAACTTAAAAGATAAAAAACTAGGCAGGTGCCGATAGAATAAGGCTAAAGGCAATACAAAGCAGGCTTAGAGAAAAACTGGATAAATGCTTTATTCCAACCTAATGAAGGTGGTATTGTTAGCATAGTTTAATATTCGATCTATTTTGGTTGTGCAAAGGCAAGGAAAAGGTGGCAAGCTGAGTGCTGATACCACAATAATTTAAACCGTTTGATCGAATATCGCTTCGGTTTAATATCTGACTGAAGAGAGGCAGGATTATCCCTGACACCGAGGACTGCAACGAACGTTTATACACAAGGCTTGGCTGATACCACCCACTCAACGTATCAACCACATATGACTCCATCATACCTGATAAAGTGACAACTTGCGTGACTGTCAATAACTCACACCTGCAACAACCGCCACCTGTGCTAAGGGGTTATGAGCACATCAAACGCTATTGGGATCATCATCATAATAGCTATGTGGCTAAAATCTTGCCCGGTGAATATTACGTGACCCGTCAGGACGAGATCGTCACCACGGTGGTTGGCTCTTGCATCTCAGCATGTGTCTGTGACAGCAAACATGGTATTGGTGGGATGAATCACTTTATGCTGCCAACACGCACCATTCCCCCCGACAAATGGGATCACACCACCGTCAGTGCTGCTACACGTTATGGCAATTACGCGATGGAGCATGTGATCAATGAAATTTTAAAATACGGTGGGCGGCGAGAAAATTTAGAACTGAAATTATTTGGTGGTGGCAAAATCATGCATCACATGGCCAATATTGGTCAGCAAAATATCGATTTTGTGCGCCGTTATATTCAAACTGAGGGTTTGCGTTTATTGGCGGAAGATTTAGGGGATGTTTATCCCAGAAAAATTTTATTTTATCCCTTATCTGGCCGCGTGCGCGTGAAAAAATTGCGTTCTATAGAACAAAGTGTAGTCGAGCGGGAAAATGCGTACCGTCGCAATCTGGAAACCCAACCGATTGCGGGCGAAGTGGATTTATTCTAGGCACAACTGTATGGCAAAAATTCGTGTTCTTATTGTGGATGATTCAGCCTTAATTCGGCAGTTGCTCACCCGCTTATTAAACAGTGCGCCTGACATTGAAGTTGTGGGCACTGCGGCTGATCCTTATATCGCTCGACAAAAAATCAAACAGTTTAACCCTGATGTCTTGACCTTAGACGTTGAAATGCCACGCATGGATGGCTTAGCGTTTTTAAGCAATTTAATGCGCTTGCGTCCCATGCCTGTCGTCATGATTTCTGCCTTAACCGAACGGGGCGCAGAGATTACCTTGCAAGCTTTAGAATATGGCGCAGTTGATTTTGTTTCTAAGCCCAAGCTGGACATTGCTGAGACATTTCACGAATACAGTGATGAAATCATTAATAAAATTCGTGCGGCTGCCCATGCCAAAGTGCGTCCTTTACAAGCTATCAGTAAACTGCCCGTGAAAAAAAACGCGCAGTGCCCTACCACTGTAGCGATTAATGTCCCCCCCAAATATTCCGTTGATACCATTTTAGCCTCTCAAACGCGCCGCCGCCCTTTTCGCACCACTGATAAAATTATTGCCATCGGTGCTTCTACAGGTGGCACCGAAGCGATCAAGTTTCTATTGTCACACTTGCCTGCTCACACACCAGGGATTGTTATTAGCCAGCATATTCCGCCGACTTTTAGTGCCTCTTTTGCACAGCGCATGAATCAAATTTCTGAGATGACGGTATATGAAGCCACCGATGGGCAAGTCATTTTACCGGGGCATGTCTATATCGCGCCGGGTAGTCATCATTTGTTAGTGCAACGCGATGGTGCGCGTTATGTATGTCATCTACATGAAGGCAACCCCGTAAATCGGCACCGCCCATCGGTTGACGTAATGTTTCGCTCAGTGGCGCAAAATGTAGGACCAAATGCTATTGGTGTGATTTTGACGGGTATGGGCGATGATGGCGCACACGGTATGTTAGAAATGCACCAAGCAGGTGCTATGACTATTGCACAAGATGAACATACCAGCGTGGTTTGGGGCATGCCAGGGGAATCAGTTAAATTAGGCGGTGTGGATTATATTTTGCCACTGCCGCATATTCCGCAAAAATTATTAGCTTTATGTGAACAGCATAAAACTGCGTCACGCGGTTGATGCAAGCTGTATTGTAGGAGTTATCAATGAGTGAAATTCGGGTTGCCGTAGCGAGCAAAGAAGGTTTAGCCATTAGCGAGCATTTTGGTCACGCCAAACACTTTTTAATTTACCAAGTGGATGCTGAAGGTGTGAAGTTAACCGAAACGCGACACGTAGAGCATTACTGTTTAGGTAATCATTCCAGTAAAACCGCAATGGCTGGGATTTTAGAAGCGGTGAAAGATTGCCGCGCTGTATTCGTCGCTAAAATTGGTGATGGCCCTACCGAAAAGCTCAACGCAATTGGGGTAGAAGCAGTTTCTGATCATGCTTGGGAAGAAATTGAACCGGCGTTACAGACTTATGCTAAGGCGCAAGGCTGGTTGTAAGTTTTTGGTAGGGTGGAATAGGCGTAAGCCGTATTCCACCATAAGGTTTGTAACCTGTTTATACTCAACTAATTGCAGAGATTTATGGTGGAATACGCTGCGCTATTCCACCCTACAACCGTACAGGATTTACATCCCAAATCACTGACACGCCGCACACTGCGGATATTGCTGGCAGCGACTGCGGAAACGGGCGTTGTTTTTACCCTTAATTTGGTATTGAATCACCGCACATTCATGCTCGGCTAAGTTAGCAGAGAAGTAATGCTGTCCGTTACCACTGGCAACAAAGAATAAGGTGTCACCCTCTTTAGGCTGTACAGCCGCCAATAATGCAGCACGCCCCGGTAAGGCAATTGGTGTCGGAGGTAAGCCACCATAACGATAAGTGTTATAAGGGTTATCCACTTGCAAATCCGCTTGTCGAATATTGCCGTCATACGCTTCACCTAAGGCATAAATCACCGTCGGGTCAGTTTGTAACAACATATTTTGCTGCAATCTGCGAACAAACACGCCTGCAATCTGTGGACGTTCTGCTGGATCGCCGGTTTCTTTTTCCACCAAAGAAGCCAAAATTAACGCTTCATATGGCGTTTTTAATGGCAAGCCATCAACCCGTTGCTGCCATGCGTCCTCTAACTCTTGTTCCATTTTGCGATAAGCACGCTGTAAAAATGAAACGTCGGTCGTGCGAGTGGGAAAATGGTAAGTGTCGGGATAAAAACGGCCTTCAGGGTGTTCTCCGCCATAGCCTAATTTTTCCATGATCCCTGCATCATCTAAGCCTGTTAGCGTTTGTTCTAACTTCGGATGCTTACGCACTAAGGCCATTAATTCACGGAAATTTAAGCCTTCGGGAATGGTTAAACCGTATTGAATGGCTTGACCGGAAATTAAAATATTGAGCAAGCCTTGTGGCGTGGTTCCCGCAGAAATCGCATATTCACCGCTCTTAATGCGTGTCGCCTGCTGATTCCAACGGGCTAACACAACCCATAATTTCGCCGCAGGCCATGTTAATAAACCACGTTGCTGAAAATCATCCGCGACTTGCGTTAAGCCAGTACGCGGCGGCAATTCATACACCAATTCATTTTCCAGCGGCAACGGTTTTAGCAACTGCTCTTGATAAATCCAATATCCATAACCCACTGCGGCTGCACACAGTAACAGCAGATTAAGCAGTATAATTGCGAGCAATTTCCACATCACGCATCATCCATGCTTGTGCGCGTAACTGGTCTTGCAAGGCACGCACGACGCTGCCTAGTGGATAACGCCACTGTTGCACCTGACGCACCGGCCAAAGACCAATCACACTATTAGTTAAAAAAACGGCTTCTGCCGTGGCTAATTCTGTCAACGGATAGTCACCCACATGGACACGATAACCCCATGTAGGCGCGTATTGAATCAATAAATCGCGTATCACACCGGCAACGCCACAAGTGGTCAATTCAGGGGTAAATAAATCCTGTCCTCGACACCAGAATATATTACTCATGGTGCCTTCTCGCACATAACCTGCGCTGTCTAACACGATACCTTCCTGAATGCGAGGCGTGTGCCATTCTTGCCGTGCCAGCACTTGTTCTAAACGGTTTAAATGCTTAATGCCTGCCAGTGCAGGTTGCACCGCCAAGCGCAAATCACACACGCGCACTACTACCCCTTGCAACCAATGGGAGGCAGGGTAAGCAGGCCACGGATAGGACAAACAATGCCAAACCGGATGCGCTTCCAACGGTGGCGCATAACCACGCCCACCGACACCACGGGTGACAAGCAATTTTAACACGCCATAGTGTAAGGCACGCGCTTGTGTCTGCACTTCAGCAGTCAGCGTTGCATAATCAGGTAATGGGATATTGAGGCGATCTGCTCCACGGTGTAAGCGTTGCCAGTGAGCTGACCAACACAGTGGCTGACCTGCATCGACGGCAATGGTCTCAAACAGACCATCTCCATAATGTAAGCCACGATCAAAGAGAGATAATTCAGTCACGCGAGGAATTAAATGAGGTTAAACGGACTGTGTTTAACCTCATCTGACCGTTAAATACGTTTGAAGATTAAGGTACCATTGGTACCGCCAAAGCCAAACGAGTTGGACAAGCTAATGTCCATTTTGCATTGACGGGCTACGTTAGGCACATAATCTAAACCGGCACAATCAGGGTCAAGATTGTCTAAATTCATGGTCGGTGGAGCCACTTGATCACGCAGACTTAATACCGTGAAAATGGCCTCAATACCACCAGCAGCCCCTAATAAATGTCCTGTCATAGACTTAGTTGAGCTAACCATTAATTTGCCAGCATGATCGCCAAAACAGCGTTTAACCGCATTGGCTTCGACTTTATCACCGGCAGGGGTAGACGTGCCGTGTGCGTTGATATAGTCGATTTGTTCTGGATTCAGTTGCGCACTGCGTAACGCATTACGCATACAGCGTGCAGCACCGTCACCATCTTCTGACGGCGCGGTCATGTGATACGCATCACTGCTCATACCAAAACCGATTAATTCAGCGTAAATCGTTGCGCCGCGTTGTTTAGCGTGTTCATATTCTTCTAACACGACAACGCCAGCACCATCGCTAAGCAAGAAACCATCGCGGTCTTTATCCCACGGACGGCTTGCGGTTTCAGGTGAATCATTGCGCGTTGATAAAGCGCGTGCAGCACTAAAGCCGCCAATGCCCATTGGCGAGCAAGACATTTCTGCACCACCGGCAATCATCACATCAACATCATCGTGCGCAATCATGCGTGCAGCATCGCCGATGTTATGTGTGCCCGTAGAACACGCGGTTACGATGGCGTAGTTAGGGCCTTTAATGCCATAACGAATCGATAAGTTGCCTGCAATCATATTGATAATGTTGCTCGGCACGAAAAACGGGGAGATTTTGCGCGGGCCGCCGTGTAAATAGGCTTCATGGCCTTTTTCAATCCCTGGTAAGCCGCCAATGCCAGAACCAATCGCAATCCCAACGCGCTCGGCGTTAGCATCGGTAATGGCTAAACCGGAGTCCTCAATGGCCTCAATACTGGCTGCGATACCATAATGGATGAAAGGGTCCATTTTGCGCGCTTCTTTAGCAGGCATAATGCTTGTCACGTCGAAGCCATCAAGACTACCTGCGATTTGACACGCAAAATTGCTGACATCGAAGTGGGTAATTTTTTTAATGCCGCTTTTACCAGCAAGAATGGAATCCCAGCTTTGTTTAACCGTTAACCCAACCGGTGATACCATCCCCAAGCCGGTGACGACAACACGTCTTTTTGTCACGTTTGTATCCTAAACTTATAAGGCTTTATGATATTTCTGGCCAAATTGTGCTATTACCGTAGTAAAGTGTTTGACTTAATCGATAACAGCACAAACCCAGTGGTCAGGGGGGAGCGGACTGCCAAGCCAGAATGAGACCGGCAGCCCTAGGTTTTGCCGTAGCAAAACTGAACCGATTGGGTATTTTCAGGCATCTTAAGTGGTGGCTTGGTGTTGCACTGTGCAATTAACCTCGCCAACCCAGCGCACAAGCGTCTTATTGATGAGCTTCAATATAATCGATGGCTTGTTGTACAGTAGTGATTTTTTCTGCTTCTTCGTCAGGAATATCACAGCCAAATTCTTCTTCTAATGCCATTACTAACTCAACAGTATCTAAAGAGTCAGCCCCTAAGTCGTCTACGAAAGAAGATTCGTTTTGTACTTCTTCTTCTTTAACGCCTAATTGCTCAATAACAATTTTCTTGACACGCTCTTCAACGCTACTCATAACAGATTATCCTCCGGGATAAAACACAGCAGCTTAGGCTACTGATCGATAATTAATTAAGTGTTTAGTGGGTAGACAAATAACAATCGTCATTTGCCAAGCTTTAGGGCATGTACATGCCCCCGTTTACATGTAACGTTTCACCGGTAATGTACGCGGCTGCCGGTGATGCAAGAAACACAACGGCGGCTGCAACATCTTCAGGGCTTCCAGCACGGTTTAACGGAATCCCTTGTAAAAACTTCGCCCGCTCAGCTTCGGGTAACTGTCGCGTCATGTCAGTGTCAATAAACCCTGGTGCGACCGCATTCACGGTAATATTACGCGATCCAATCTCCTTTGCCAGCGATTTACCAAAAGCAATTAAGCCTGCTTTTGCTGCTGCATAGTTTGCCTGTCCCGCATTACCTGTCAAGCCCACAACCGAAGTTATATTAATAATTCGACCGTGGCGTGCTTTCATCATGCCGCGAATACAGGCTTTAGACAACTTAAACACTGACGCTAAGTTAGTTTCTAACACGCCATACCATTCGTCTTCGCTCATGCGTAACAACAGGTTATCGCGTGTGATCGCTGCATTATTCACTAAAATGCTCGGCATGTCTTTGCCAAAACTATCTAAAACCGCTTGCAAAGAGTCAGGGTCAGCGACATTTAACACTAAACCTTCGCCTGCAACTGGCTGATCTTTCAATGCTTCTGTGATGCTAGCCGCGCCTTCAGCAGTGGTTGCAGTGCCGTACACTTTTGCGCCCGCAGCGGCTAAGCCTAACGCGATAGCACGACCAATGCCGCGAGTGGCACCCGTCACTAAAGCGGTTTCGTTGCTTAAATCGATGTTCATGCCAATGCCTCCATGCAAGCGTCTAAGGTTTTAGGATCGAATAAGTTATAAGAACTTAATGAGCGATCAATCCGTTTGTTTAAGCTGGATAACACTTTGCCTGGCCCGCACTCGACAACGTGTGTGATGCCTGACGCAGCCATTTTGCTAATGGTTTCTGTCCAGCGTACAGGATTGGCAATTTGTGCCACTAAGGCCGCACGAATACCATCTACGTCGTCTTTAATGCTGACATCGTAGTTATGAATAATCGGCGTGTTAGGCATTTGCAATTGTGCTGCATTTAATACTTCTGCCATACGATCTGCCGCAGGTTGCATTAAGGCACAATGTACTGGCGCACTGACAGCTAATTTAACCGTTTTCTTAGCACCGGCCTCTTTAGCCGCCGCCATTGCACGATCTACTGCTTCAGCATGGCCTGCAATGACCACTTGACCGGGTGCATTAAAGTTAACCGCTGACACTACTTGCTGTTCAGCAACTTGGCTGCATACTTCAGCAATTGCCGTATCGTCTAAGCCTAAAATCGCAGCGACAGCACCAACACCTAACGGCACTGCTTCATACATAAAGCGGCCTCGGGCTTCGACTAAGCGTACCGCATCGGCATAACTTAAAGCATTAGCACAAGTTAAAGCACTGTATTCGCCGAAACTATGCCCCGCCATCATGGCAGGAATAGCACCGCCTTGCGCCTGCCAAATGCGCCAAATGGCGATTTCTGCGGCGAGTAAAGCGGGTTGGGTTTTATCGGTTTGATTGAGTTGCTCTTCTGGCCCTTGCTGGGTTAATTGCCACAAGTCATAGCCCAGAATCTCTGAAGCTTCTGCAAAGGTTTCTTGCACTATGGGATAAACAGCCGCCAGTTCTGCGAGCATGCCTACCGCTTGCGAACCTTGACCAGGAAAGACAAATGCAATGTTGCTCATGAATGATGATCTTTATTGCGAAGGAGTTGGGAGGGTTAGTATTTGAGCAGCACGGCGCCCCAAGTAAAGCCACCACCGATGGCTTCTAACAACAAGGTTTGCCCGCGCTGAATACGGCCATCGCGCACCCCGACATCTAAGGCCAAAGGCACGGAGGCAGCGGAAGTGTTGCCATGTTCCGGTACCGTGACAATCACTTGATCCATCGGTAATTTTAATTTTTTTGCCGTGGCTTTGATAATGCGGATATTGGCTTGATGTGGGATCAACCAATCAATGTCACTGGGTTGTAACTGATTGTGTTGTAAAGCCTCATCAACCACAGAGCTTAAAGCATTGACCGCAAATTTAAACACCTCGCTCCCTTGCATCTCAGTGAAACCCGCACCGTTGCGAATTTGACCTTGATCCACCGTACCAGGAGTACTGAGCAAGTTATTGTGTTGACCTTCAGCGTGAATATGGGTCGATAAAATACCGGGGGTATCGCTGGCTTCTAACACCACTGCACCCGCGCCATCGCCAAATAACACGCAAGTATTGCGGTCTTGCCAATTGAGAATTCGAGAATAAATTTCCGCGCCGACCACTAAGACTTTTTTCGCCGTACCCGCTTGAATAAACTGCGTGGCAATGCTCAGTGCGTAAATAAAACCACTGCACACGGCTTGCACGTCAAACGCGGGCGCGCCGTGATTGCCTAAGCGAGCTTGCAATAAGCAGGCAGTGCTTGGGTAAATGCGGTCGGGGGTGGTAGTGCCTAAAATGATTAAATCTAAGTCTTCAGGCTGACAATTAGCCGCTGCTAAAGCTTGGCGTGCTGCATGTTCGGCTAAATCACAAGTGGTCTCATCGGGCGCGGCTAAATGTCGCTGTTTGATACCAGTACGCTCAATGATCCATTGATCGCTAGTATCAACCCGTTGTTCTAATTCACTATTGGGAACCACTCGCGCTGGTAAGTAACTACCCGTGCCTGCAATCCTTGCGTAAATCACCCTACTTGCCTTCTCTTTTCGTTTAGAAATACATCTAGTTGATCGGCAATGCGAGAAGGCACGTTTTGTTCCACTTCTCGGATAGCTTCTTTAATTGCATAGGAAAACGCTAACTCATCAGCGCCACCATGACTTTTAATCACGATACCCCGTAAGCCTAACAAACTGGCACCGTTATAACGACGCGGGTCGATACGTCGCCGTAAGCCGCGTAAAATCGGTAAGGCGATTAAGGCCACTAAGCGGGTTAACAGGTTTTGGGTAAAACTTTGCTTGACGTAATGGCTGATCATTTTCGCCACGCCTTCGGTGGTTTTTAACGCCACGTTACCGACAAAACCATCGCATACCACCACATCAGCCGTGCCTTTATAAATATCATCGCCTTCAACAAAGCCGATGTAATTTAATGGGCAATCTGCTAATAAACGGGCAGCATCGCGCACACGCTCGTTGCCTTTAATTTCTTCTTCGCCGACATTTAATAAGCCGACTTTTGGCTCTGACACATTTTTTACGGCACTGGCTAATACTTCGCCCATCACCGCAAATTGAAATAAGTGTTCTGCACTGACATCCACATTTGCCCCTAAATCCAGCATATAGGTATAGCTGTTTTTCATATTGGGCAATGCTGTAATAATCGCAGGGCGATCAATACCCGGCAAGGTTTTCAGCACATAACGTGCGGTTGCCATTAAAGCACCCGTATTGCCAGCACTCACACATGCATCGGCTGCACCTTGTTTCACAAGGTTAATCGCCACGCGCATGGATGAATCCTTCTTATTACGCAAGGCGTGCGAAGGCAATTCATCCATTGCAACTACTTGAGAGGCGTGATAAATCGATAGGCGTTGCCTATCGACTGCGGCTTGTTCGCCTAAGGCTTCAGCTAATGCCGGTTCATTCCCAACTAAAATTAGATGAATATCTTGATAGTCAGCGAGAATTTTAAGTGCCGCTGGAACCACAACCGAGGGGCCGAAGTCGCCACTCATCGCATCCAGTGCAATGCGCGGAGTCAAGGGTTAGTCTTCCTTGTCAGGTAATACTTTACGACCACGGTAATAGCCATCTGGGCTAATGTGGTGACGACGGTGTACTTCACCTGTTAAAGAGTCAACAGATAAAGGTGGGTTTTTTAACGCATCATGAGCGCGACGCATGCCACGTTTAGAAGGCGTTTTACGGTTTTGTTGTACAGCCATTTTAAAGTTCCTGTGTCAACTTCATCAATTTGAATCAGCAGCACAAAAGTGCTACTTAATGTTTTTTTAACGTCGCTAATACGGCAAACGGATTAGGGCGCTTTTCTTCCGGTGCTGGGCTGTCCTCTTCGGCGAGAACATTCTCATTCACTGGACATTGTTCGTGTTTGGCGATGATCGGCAAAGCTAAGATCAGTTCATCTTCCACAAGGGACAGTAATGATACAGGCATTTGCTCCAAAATCAATGGTTCAAAACCGTCTGGCACAATGTCTTCCGACTCCCCCTCACGCAGCACCATCAAAGCGGTTTCTGTGTGTACGGGATAGTCCACCGGTTTTAAACAACGTTGACAAATCATGGGCAAGCTTGCTTGAATGTGCCCCTGAATGACTGCCCGATGTTGGTCATTGATATGAAAGAACCAGTTAAACTCAACTTGTCCGCGAATTTCGCACAAACGATCATGTAACCGTGTTAAACGGCTAATGTCATAACAACCCTTTAATTTAGCGTCATTTTTTGCTAAACGTAAGGGGTCTATTTGTTCTGGCAGTTCTGTCAACATAAGCGATCAATCATATAATCTTCAGCAACTTGTGTCAATTTTTTGGATACACTTTTATGACTTCTAACAGTGCGCCTTATCCGCTTATTTTAGCCTCGACCTCAGTTTTTCGGAAAATGTTATTAGAACGCCTGCAATTGCCGTTCACCATCTTCGCGCCAGAAGTCGATGAAACACCGCTGGCACAAGAAGCCGCCGCCGATTTAGTACAGCGTTTAGCTGTGTTAAAAGCAGGTGCTGCCACCCCCGTTTATCCTCGCGCCATCGTCATTGGTTCGGATCAAGTGGCACATTGCGAGGGCGAAATTTTGGGCAAACCGCGCACGCATGATCGTGCAGTAGAGCAATTGCGTTTTATCAGTGGTCGCACGGTAGAATTTTTAACCGGTTTATGTGTGCTGAATACCGAAACACAACGCACGCAAACAAAATTAGTTACCGTCGAAGTGCAATATCGCAATTTGACAGATTCACAGATCGAAAATTATTTGCAACGCGAGCATGCCTATTCTTGCGCTGCCAGCTTCCGTTCTGAAGGCTTAGGCAGTGCCTTAGTAGAACGTATGAGCGGTGATGATCCGGCTGCCTTAATTGGTTTGCCGCTGATTCCCTTAGTGCAAATGTTAGAGCAAGAAGGGTTACACGCCATTTAATGCACACCGACTCTGCCTCTAACTCCCCCCAACAGCCTACAAGTTCTGCCCAGCGTTTAGCGAGCATCAGTGCCTTATTATTAACACTGATAAGCTTAGGCTGGGTGGTTTGGCTATTATTCGATAGCCTCGCCGCGCAAGGTTGGCAATTGCTATTGCCACAACGCTATGACTGGCTATTGAGCAGCTTAGTGTTATTAATGTTAAGCACGCTGTGCAACGCAATACTGTTTTATCACTGTTTAGCGGCAAACCAAAACACACCAGTTCCCATCCTACTATCGGTAAAACTGTATTGTATCGGGCAAGTAGTGCGTTATTTACCCGGTCGAGTGTGGACGGTGTTATATCAAATCAGTGCCGCCCGCGAGCATTTAACCGCCGCCACCATTACCCGCGCCAATATTGATTTAATGTTATTTGCCTTGTTTGGTCATATCAGTGCTGTGGCGTTGATTTTAGGGCTGACAGGGCATTTACCGCTGATAGGGGCGGTTTTTATCGTGTTGGGAGCAATCGTCATTGTCAGCAGTGCGCTGTTAGGCGGCTTACGACATTTACTGCGCACCTTAGCAGGTTTATTACCCACCCGTTTGGCAAAACTGCGCCAATTCAGCCTTGCCTTGGCAGAGTCATCGATACCGCCTCGCCGTTTGCTGTGGATGTTCTGCGCCTTTATCTGCAATTGGCTGCTGTTTCTCGCCGCATGGTACGCGCTGGGGAAAGCCTTTCACCACTTGCAAAACGCCGATATGGTGGTGTTATGCGCATGGTATATCGTGGCGTGGATCGTCGGCTTTGTCTCTGCACTCACCCCAGCAGGTTTAGGCATTCGTGAAGCGGCATTTGTCTTTGCCGCCAGCCAAAGTGCAGATCAAGCCATGCTCGCGTTTATTGCCTTGATTGTGCGGGTGTGGATTATGTTGAGTGATGTGTTGTTAGTGGTGTGTTTGGCGCCGTTGTGGTGGCGTAGTAAAAAAGGTTCGTAGAATGGGCTGAGGCACGAAGCCCATCAATCACGGTAAACGGTGGGCTTCCTTCGTCAGCCCACCCTACAAACTCAAGTCCGCTGCGCCCCATGATACAAGCCCACCACATGCCGAGCCTCCGCAAAAAATAACCAGCGTTCCAACACCACGCCGACAAAAGCCAAAACAACCACCGTGTACACAGCAAACGCTGACACCTGCCCAATTAACGCCAAACTCAACACCAAGGCAGGCAAGATAAAACTCAACACAAACATAAGCACTCGCAACCACCACAAGCGCAAACTGGCGACGTGATAGCCAAACTCATCGGTTAAAAATGTGCCTGCACTGTGTCCTACGTCTAATAAGCGCACTGTGGCGCGGTTAAAACCGGTTGCTGTGTTAATGCTTGAACCACTGGGGCGGCCTATCCAAAAAAAGTAAATCGCTTTTAAGATGGCTGCTAGCAAGACAACGACTAAAGCTGTGCCTGCCAACATCACATTTTCAATGCCTTGCACAGCGGTTAATAGCAAACCGCCTAGCATCACGCCCAATGCGATGTAATTGGCAGGCGTTAACGCGGTGTGCCATTGGCGGATGGTTTTTAAACAGGCGTAAATCATGCCGGTGGTGAATATGGTGGCGAGACTGCATAACACCACTAAACTGCCTAGCAAGATGACTAGCCCTGTTTTCTCACCTTGCCATGTCCATAGGCTGAGTAAATAGGCCAAGATAACGGGATAGGTGATCACCGCTAACACCGCTTCACGAGACAGCCACGAGGTGCGAAAACGGCTGAAGGCACGCCATGCATTTTTAGGGTTAGCGAGATGGAAGCTAGAGGAAACTAGGCCGACGCTGATTAAGACTAAGGCTAAGCCGCCCAGCCATAGGCATTCAGTGACGGGTAATGTGCCGAATACGCTGGTTAAGTGTGCGATGGCGAGTAGGGCGGCTAGGCCATAGCCTGCGCCAGCGGCGACGGTGAAGATGATGACAGAAAACGCTGGATGCACGGTATTTTCTCTCTTGTAGGGTGGAATAGGCGTAAGCCGTATTCCACCATGAAGCCTGTAATCTGTTGTTATTCAGCAATGTGCAGAGTTTTCTGGTGGAATACGCTGCGCTATTCCACCCTACATCTCTACAGCAATCCCGACTTAAGTCGTTATCAACTTATTCACCCATTCCTTAACCTTATGCATCAAACTGGTTTGCTTTTCCGCACTGGTATCAATCGGCCTCGTCGGTCTCGGCGGTAAATAATGATTGGTCGGCTGATACCCCAACTCCGGCATTAACGTCGTGCCGCCCCGTTCACGCACTAACTGACTCACCTTAGACAACGGGTTATCAAAATCACCAAAATGCCGTGCATGTGCCGGACAGGTCAGCACACACGCCGGTTGTCGTTCCTCAGGCGGCAAATACTGGTCATATATCCGGTCGATACATAAAGTGCATTTTTTCATCGTGCCTTCAGCGCGATCCAACTCCCGCGCACCATAAGGACATGCCCATGCGCAATAATTGCAGCCCATGCACTTATCTTGATCGATCAATACAATGCCATCTTCTTTGCGCTTGTAAGAAGCCCCCGTTGGGCAGACGTTGACACATTCCGCGTCTTCGCAGTGCATGCACGACAAGGGCATATTCACCGTTTTATTATGCGGAAAATCGCCCACCTCATAATGCCGAATCCGGTTAAACCATACGCCGCTAGGGTTGCGACCGTAGGGCGCGTAATCGGTTAATGCCCCCAAAGTGCCGGAAGTGTTCCACTGTTTGCACGCCACAGCGCAGGCATGGCAGCCGACGCAGACATCTAAATCAATCACTAAACCAAGTTTCATGCGCTAACCCCCTTTTAACCCACGCGACCGCGTGTCAGCACATCCCACAGCGAACGCCGCAAGCGTACCGGCTCATGGGTGTGATAGCGTCCGGTTTCGTTGCGTTCGGGCATATTGGGCAAGGGTTTTAACGGCGCAAATTGTGGGCGACTACCTTGTGCTGTCTCGACCGCCTCAGCACCCGCCGGATAAATTTTCACCCGCAAGTCATACCACGCCGCTTGCCCCGTCACTGGATCAGAATTCGTGATCTCCAGTTCACCGTCACGGCTGGGCAGCAATTCGGAGATTAAATGATTCATCAAAAAGCCTTCACGGGCTTCGTTAGCATCTGCACTTAAACCCCACGCGCCCGCCTGTTTACCGACCGCGTTCCACGTCCACACCGTATCCGCTTGCACGCCTTCCATTAACTTCACTTGCACACGGATTTTGCCGGTGCGCGACTCCACCCACACCCACGATAAATCCTCTATGTTTAAGCGTTCGCCTTGTTGCCGGTTCATGTATAAAAAGTTTTGCGCCATCAATTGCCGTAACCACGCATTTTGCGAGTCCCACGAGTGGTACATAAACATAGGGCGCTGATTAATGGCAAAAAACGGATATTCATCACTGCTAGGCGCGTCATGCTCCAAAGGTGGGTAATAAAACGGTAACGGGTCAAAATAATGGCTTAAACGCGCTTTATGTTCTGGGCGGCTGGGCATCACGCCGTCATATAAACCTTGCCCTGCTAAACGGAATTTTTGCAGTGTTTCCGAGTACAGTTCGATCACAATTGGCTTAGTCGAACCAACCCAGCCCGCGCGTTTTGCCAGTTGCAAGTAATCCTGATTAGCAAAGCGGTAATAACGCTGATTCGGTGCAAGCGGATACTCAAAAAAGCATTTGTGTTCAATGTATTTTTGCCACTGCTTTGGATTCGGTTCGCCACACAAGGCTTGATCACCGTTTTTCCCGCGCCAACCGGCTAAGAAACCAATGCCCGCCGATTTTTCA
>QKBZ01000227.1 GCA_003245895.1 Beggiatoa sp. | reverse complement strand
CGATGCGGCTTCCATCGGGACTGAACTCGGCTGAAGTTACATTACTTTCATGCCCCTTGAGCGTGGCGAGTGTTTTGCCGCTGTTGCTCTCCCACACGCGGGCGGTGTTGTCAGAAGACACGGTGACGATGCGGCTTCCATCGGGACTGAACGCGGCTGAGCTTACAGTATCTTCATGCCCCTTGAGCGTGGCGAGTGTTTTGCCGCTGTTGCTCTCCCACACGCGGACGGTGTTATCCCATGAAGCGGTGACGATGCGGCTTCCATCGGGACTGAACGCGGCTGAATTTACAGAATATTCATGCCCCTTGAGCGTGGCGAGTGTTTTGCCGCTGTTGCTCTCCCACACGCGGGCGGTGTTGTCATAAGACGCGGTGACGATGCGGCTTCCATCAGGACTGAACTCGGCTGAAGTTACAGAACCTTCATGCCCCTTGAGCGTGGCGAGTAGTTGGCGTGTTTCGGCATCCCAGACAAAAGCAAGCTTGCCCGCATAAGTCAGTAAACGAGTACCATCAGGACTAAAGACGGCATCACCAACAGCACTATCATGTTGCAATACACCTTGATAATGTTGATTAATCGCTTGGGATAAAAGATCGTAGGCAGTCTCTACAAAAGGGCGATCAGGATAGGTTTCTGAACTTTTGGGCAAAGCTTCTAAGGCAAGTCGCATGGCTGTTGCTGGTTTACCCTGATTCAACTCAAATTCAGCGATGCCAGATAACATTGAGGATTGATTACGAAAAAAGGTTTTTAGATTCCCCTCCGACACCCTCCAAAACCAAACCGCCACCCCACTCAACCCCAACGCAACCACAAAAAACACCATCACAAACGCCGCCCAACGCCGTTGCTGTCGCCGCTTCTCCGCCAACCGCTTATCCCGCTCCGCCAAACTCGCCTCAATAAACACCCGCTCCTCTGCGGGCAACACCCTTTTCTCCAACCACTCCTGCGCCACCACCAACCGTGCATCCCGTAACAACACCTCATCCTTAATATCCCGCCGCAAACCCTCCTGCCAAACCCGAAACGACCGCTCCGACTCCACCCACTCACGCAACGGCTGCCACGCCTGAATCAACGCCTCATGCACCACCTCAACCGTCTGCTGCTCCCCCGCCTCATCCTGCCCCGTCACCACCAAACGCTGATCCGCCAAGCGCGTCACCAAAGACCAATCCGTCACCTGTCTCTGCGTGGCGACCTGCCGTGTATCCTCCTTACCCTGCCCCGGATGCACCAACTGCACAAAAATCGCCTGAATCTGCGCCTGCTCCTCAGCACTAAACGACTGCAACACCTTATCCGCATAACTCGCCAACGCCTGCTGCAAACCCCCAATCGCCTGATACGCCGCATACGTCAACAACATGCCCTCCCGCTTCTCCCACAACTCCGACAAAGCAAACTGCAACAACGGCAACCGCCCCGACGCTGCCCCCACATCGGCAATCAACTTATCAACCAAACCCTCCTCAAACCGCAACGGCAAAGCAGGCTGCTCAATCGCCTGCCGCAACTCCTCATCCTTCATCCGATCTAAAAACAACGTCCCCTGCTTATTCAACAACTCACCAAAACTATTGATAGCCTGCCCCGTAAAATCCGCCCGATAACCCAACAACACCACACACGGCACATCTGAAGCCACCAACTCAGACAAACACGCGGCAAACTGCTGTTGCAACTCAACCGACTGATTCTGTGTGTACAACTCCTCAAACTGATCCGCAATCAACAACGCCCGTGTTTTCTGCTGCTTCTGCAACGCCTGATCTATCGTCACCGCCGCCTTCACCTCGCCCAAACGCAACTGCTCAGGCAACATACTCAACGCCTTATCCTGCTCTAAATCACCATAACGCACAGCAACCAAAGCCCTTGCCAGACTATAAAAAGCTGTATGTTTAGGTCGAAACTCCATCACCAACCAATCCGACGGCAACAAAGGCAACAACCCCGCCGCCAACAACGACGACTTCCCACTACCACTCGCCCCAATCAAGGCCACAAAGCGATTAGTCTGCACCAACTCAAACAACTCCCCCGCCACCTGAGTTCGCCCAAAAAACCGATCTTTATCCTCCAAGCGAAAGGCATTTAGGCCGCGATAGGGGTTGGGTAAAGCTTCAAAGCCTAATGCCTGCTGCATACTAGGCCGCAACTCACAAGCCGCTTTCAACAACTCATTAAGCCGCCCCTGCAAATCAGCAAACTTTAATAAATTAAAAATAAGCTGCTGTTTATCATCGGTTTCAGGGGTAAGTTCTAAGGCATAATAAAGCTGTTTGACTTCGTTGATTTCAAAGGCATCGGTGAACAGTTTGATATGATTGGGGTTGACCGGCTTTGACATGGCAAGATAGTTCCTTTGGTAGCATCGTAGGGTGTGCGAAATCCCACGCGGTATGCCGTTTGATAATGTGTGTCGTTGAAAGTGGGATTTTGCCCACCAAACCCTGCTAACGTGTAGGATGGGTAGAGCAAAGCGAAACCCATCATCTTGCAGATAACATGATGGGTTTCGGCGCGAGATAATAGGGTGATTAAAACAGAATTACGGGCGCGCCTCTACCCATCCTACACGCTGTTCAGTTCTCCGCGTTCGCACCGCAAAAAGTCACTGCCATTAAGTTAAGCTCTTTTGTAGGTCGGATAAGGCTTTAGCCGTCATCCGACATCACACGCTTGACGCTTGCACCAAGCCACCGACGGCGGATGACGGCTGTCGCCTTATCCGCCCTACAAGACGGTGCAAAGCCTTAACTTAATGGCAGTGACCGCAAAAAGTGGGAATGCAGCAAGGCACGGTGGGCAAAACGCCGATTAAACTCGGAAATAAACCCTAGCTTCTCGGCGGCGTTTCGCACACCCTACGGCTCTAGGTAAGGGCTTTAAAAAGTCAGTCGCTAAGCTTAAAACAACCGCCCAAAAAACGCCAAAATCCTTTCCCCCACCAACACTGCGCAATCACCAGAGGCATGGTGTCCACATTCCGGCAAGGCTTGAAACTCTGCATTTGGTAAAGCGTTTTGCAAGCGTTCGCCGTCGGCTACGGGAAACCATTTATCCTGCTCGCCCCATAACACTAAGCTAGGGCAGTGAATTGCGCTTAATTGCGTCTGCAATTGCTGCACTAAATTGGGCTGTTGTTGCTGTAGTTTGGCTAACTCTAAGGCGGCTAAACGGGTGTCTTCCACTAAAGGCGTGACACTGTTGGCGTGTTCAAAATACGGCGCGACCATTTCTTGTACCATCTCTCGGCTGACTTGCTCCGGTCGGTGATAAATCTCGCTTTGCTGCTGATGGGCAAGGCGAGTGACAAACGGTTTAAACCAGTGAATGACTTTTAAACGATCTAGCGTGCGCACGAAAAAACGTGGTAAATGGGCAAATAAGCGCATCGACCAGTTGGGCATGATGTGCGGGTAAATGGGCGGGGAGATGACGCATAAGGCACGCACGGAACAGCGTTGCTCGGCGGCTAAGGCTAAAGCGACAAAAGCACCTAACGACTCACCGACTAAATAAACTGGCTCCTCACCACAAATGGCTTGAATCACTTGCTGCGCTTCGACAATTTGATGCCCCATCACATCCGGTGTCACGGTGCGTTCAGAGTAGCCATAGCCTTTGGCATCGAAACAAATCACGCGGAACTGTTTTGACAAAATGGGCAACAGGCTTTGCCATGAGTGACTCCATGTGCCCCAGCCATGTAGCAGCACTAAGGGTGCGCCTTGACCACACTCGCCCCATGCAATCTGTACCGTTTCTCCTGTCGCGGCGTTAATAGTGAGTTGTTGTCGGCCTTTAGGGAAATGTCGTTGCCACCAGTCGTTCATTATTTAACATCCTTTTAACAAATACTTGTATTCTGTAAATAGTGTATAACACTATTCATATGCCTCAGCTTATTTATCTATCTTGAGACTGGTCAAATAGGGCACTGAGGGTTATAGTTAACAAACTTCCTTATAAAACATAAGGTCATAAAACAAACTTATTGCGCACTTAGCAGTTACTGTCAATTGTGGGGGGTGGTATTGGCTATTTGAATGTATTGCCATGTATTACTATGGTAAGCTAAAAACCACACTAAACAGTTAAATCCAATGCAATTAAACTCTTGAAAGATAAGAGAAACTAAAAATGACGATGGGCAAGACAATTACCATTAAAACAATGTTGTTATTAATGTTAAGCATTGTTGCGATTACTTTAATTTTAGTGATCACAATTTCGCTACATCGGCATATTAAATTGCAAAATAATTTTTCTAAAACCAGTTTTAATCATGAAGTTTCACATCATTTTAAAATCATTAATCAAGAATTAGAAGATACTGAACAAGCACTGATTCGATTACAAGGCTATGCCCGCTCCTTTTTTACTAAAGATTACCAGTTTAATACTACTTTGGCTTTCTTAAAAAAAGCCATGATAGAAAACCTGCGTTTTAATACACATCAATACAGTGCCTCGCTCTCATTAGACAGTGAATTAGCGCAATATTATTTTAACCAACCTAATTATCGC
>QKBZ01000038.1 GCA_003245895.1 Beggiatoa sp. | reverse complement strand
CTTAATCCAATCTAATTGCTTTACATCAACTGTTTTGTACTTTATTTTCTTCATCGAGAGAACGCCTGTTTTGTCTGTAGTAGGACTGGGGACTTTATCCTATTCGGGCGTTCTCTTTTTTTTGTACTATAGCTGACTACAAAAGCGCCTTAAATCAATGGCAGTGATATGTTCTCTACGGGCTGCGTGCTGCTGGTTAAGCAAGCCGCGTTAATTTCTGACACCTGCGCACAACCAGCCATTGCCATCGTTAGCTCTAATTCTTCGTGTAGTAGCTTGATCATATGCGCAACGCCTAACGCACCGGCAACCGCTAAAGCGTAAATGGCTAAGCGACCGATTAGCACCGCGTTTGCGCCTAAGGCTAAGGCTTTAAAAATATCGCTGCCAGAGCGAATACCACTATCAAATAGCACAGGATAATCCGCGCCGACTGCGGCACGAATTGCAGGCAAAGCCAATAAGCTGGCGGGGGCTTCGTCTAATGCACGTCCGCCATGATTTGATACCACTAAACCGGCAATGCCCAAGGCTTGTAAGGCTTGCGCGTCTTGTGGATGCAATACGCCTTTTACCCAAATCGGTAAACGGGTCACGCTTAATAACCATTCTAAATCCGCCCATGTCGGCGCGTGGCGCATATAACCTTGAAAAATGCGGCTTTGTCCAGCAGCCACAGGGCTTTCTGCTGCGGGGACAATGTTCGCTAAATTGGCGGGGCTAATCTCGCTAGGCATCTGAAAACCGGCTCGCAAAGCACGTAAGCTCGGCATTTGAATCGCTGCGTCTAAAGTGACGACGAGGGCTTGATAACTTGCTTGCTCAGCACGGTGCACGAGTTGCGCGGTGGCTTCCCGTTCTGTTTGAAAATAGAGTTGAAACCAACGGTTATTGCCGGTGTGTGTCGCAATAGTTTCTAGTGAAACGGATGATAAAGTGCTGGCGATATAGGTGCTGTCGGTGGCTTCTGCCGCCTGAGCAGTTGCGGCTTCCGCATGGCTGTGGGCAAGGCGTTGGAAGGCAACGGGGGCTAACATGATCGGATGTAGCAAGGTGGTGTTGCCTACGGTAGTGCGCGTATGTCCGTGCGTCACATCGCGCAGCAAACGTGGCAAGATGGCATAACGGGCAAACGCCTCGCGGTTGGCACGCAAACAGCGTTCTTCATGGCTACCGCCTGCGATATAAGCAAAATGTGTTGCAGGCAAAAAGTGCAGGGCTAAGGCTTCGTAATCGTGTGCGCTTAAGATGTCTTGGGGAATATGGTTAAGCGGCGGGTGTGGGGTTTGGGCAGTCATGCCGGTGTCTTTAGCTAATTGGGTAAAAAGGCAGTTTGGTTTAACAGGGAGTAGGCCAAACCACCGTGTGGAATAATCTCTCGTTCCCATCGTCCCGATGGGAATGCATACCGCGTCGCTCCAGCGGCGCGAGTCTAATGACATTATGGCGTTTAAAGCGAATAGGTGGATGTTCGTAGGGCGGATAAGGCGTAAGCCGTCATCCGCCGTCAATGTCGTATGACGCTACGCTTATACGACCTACAATCGTTCTCATCGCCAAATGTATACCACATAAATTAAAACAACGACTTACATTATACAGAATGCTAAACGCGCCGCTAGAGCGACGCAGCATGCATTCCCATCGGGACGATGGGAACGAGTGGCAAACCAACAACACTAAAAATCATACATAAACGTCAACTGCGCATTCCGACGATCACCCATATAAGTGAACGCACCAGAACGATAAGCCGCCAAGTAATAATCCTTGTCCGTCACATTGCCGATATTTAAACGCGCTTTAAAGCGTTGCGTAATCTGATAATTGGCGAACATATCAAACACGACATAATCCGGCACTACCATCGCCTCGTTAGCAGCCGAATCAGGCTGACCGGTATAACGCTCGCCTTCGTAAGTCATGGTGCCACCAAAAGCGAATTTTGGTGTTAACTGATATTTCAAATGCACAGAAGCCGACTTATCAGCAAAGTTTGCCAAGGTTTTGCCGATGTTGCTCGCAGTATTGGAATCTAATACTTTAGCATTCATCAAGGCGATGCCCATTTGCGCGCTTAATTTATCGGTAATATTGCCCGATAAACCAAACTCTACCCCTTCAACACGGTTTTTGCCGGTGTTTAAAGTGCCAATAGCTTCATAACTGGAGTCATTCGATAACTGTTCCATTACATCATCTTTGTTGATGCGAAACACCGCAGCAGTGGCTAATAAACGGTTATCCATAAGCTGCCACTTTGTACCTAACTCCCAGCTTTGGGTATTTTCTGGCGTGCCTAACTCGTCTGAGGAGTCATTGGCGCAAATCCCGCCATAACCGCAACTAGAACCCACATCCGATTCACCGCCGTTGATATTGCTGGCAGTCGAGAACGAGGCATACACATTGGCATTCGGCAGCACATCGTAAGTCACCCCAACATGACCATTCCATAAACCATCAGAATATTGATAAGGCGTGATCGTGCCACCGCTTTGCGTGAGTGTGTCGTAATCGAAATAGTCATAACGAATGCCGCCGAAAGCTGTCCAGCGTTCGGTTAAATCCACAGTATCCATCATAGACACAGAAACCGTGTTGATATTCCAATCAGAATCCCAGCTACCTCGGCTTAACTCGCGCTGCATTAAACTGTTAATGCCGCCTACCGTGTTACCGTTTTGATCCACAATACAATAACCTTGCGTAATGCCGCCCCGTCCATTGACGTAACAATTGCTCGCACCGGTTGCACTATTGCTATACACCCCGTTTAACACGCTATGCTTAGAATATTCCAAGCCGAAAACAAACTCATGATTAAGCCCGCCTAACTCTGTTTTTGCAAACAAGTTCAACTGATTGGCGAAATATTCCACCTCTTGCCAACCTTGATGCGTGCTTAAACTAGCTGATGAATAACCATTCACCCCAGCCGTTGCATCTTCCTCAGTTGCATAAGCCGTACTGCCACTGGTACCGGTTGCCACATAACCATTATCCGTCGTGCCATAACGGGTTAAATTGACCACGCGCACTTTAGGCGTGACTTCATAACCGACGCGCAAAGTCCCCGTATTTACTTCAGATTCTAAGAAATCTTCATCTTGTGTGTACACGGGAACATCTTTCGCCACTGTCCCCGTTGTGCGGTCAATATAACTGCCTAAATCTGGCTTATCTTCAGCGTCTAAGTGATAATAATCAGCGGTGATTTTTAATTTATCCGTCGCGTGATAAGTGCCTGACAAAGCAGCACCAACGCGACTACGGTCAGCCGGATCGCGATCTGGCACATCTTCTTCAGCATGTAATAAGTTAACGCGCACTGCCGTGTCATAATTCAACACTTTATTAATATCCACCGTGCCACGGTGATAACTGTCTGTGCCTAAACCACCAGATAATTTAGTAAAATCATACTCAGTGCTGGCTTGTTTAGTTGCCGAGTTGACCGCGCCTCCTGTTGTGCCACGACCGGCGAAAGTAGAGCTAGGGCCTTTTGTCACTTCCACTTGATCCACGGCGAAACTTTCCCGAATCGTCATCCCTGGATCGCGTAAACCATCAACGAATACATCACTACGCGCCTCATGACCACGGATAATATAACGGTCGCCAAAAGCGTTACCGTTCTCACCCGTGCCGACCGTGATGCCAGCTTGCCCGTCTAAAATATCGCGTAAATCGCTGCGCCCTGTGTCTTGAATTTCCTCTTGGGTCAAAACATTGATGGTCTGCGGTGTTTCTGCCAGCGGACGGGTGCGGCGTGGGTCTGCACTGTATTTGCCTAAATACGGCGCCCCCGGTTCAGCATAAGGGTTGGTATCAGGAATCACTTCTTCCTCAACTTCCAACTTATCCAACATCACTGCATTATCTTCCGCCATCACAACACCAGTCAGCAACGCGCTTGAAATCGCAAATGCCAAACTACTGCTGTGTGCGAAATCTCGTCGCTTGTCCACCTTGCGTAATTCTAAAATAGGTGACTGCTCACGCTGAACTGACTGCTCCAACATAACAACTAAACTCCTGTAACACCTAGAAACGTCTTTGATTAAGCGAGAACTCAACCGGTAAGGTCAGTTCCACAGAACTTTTACCCATATCGCGCGGAATGGGCGGAAACGGGCTGGCACGCTGCAAAATTTCCAACGCTGCCTCATCTAACCGACTATCACCAGAACTGCGCACTATTTTGGCGTTGCGCAAACTGCCATTAGCCATGATGGTGAAATTCACCGTCACCACGCCGGTCACACCTTGTCGCCGTGCCGAGCGCGGATAATGTTTATTACGCGCAATTTGCGCCGTGATTTTGGCGAAATAATTTTGCTGTGCCGCAGGATTGCCGCCTGAAGTCGCTCGCTCGCCTTGACCACTTCCAGTAGACGTGCTGCTACTATTGCCCGTTCGGCTACCTGCGGTATTTGCCGTTGTGCTTGCCGTTTTCGCCTGCGCAGCCCCCGTGTTTGCATTCACCGTAGACTGTGCTGTCACTTGTGAAGCCGTTTGTGAACTGCTGACTGCTTGGGTGCGTGTGGCAGTTGTCACCGTCGGCTGTGGTGCAGCGACTGGTTGTGGCTTCGGCTCTGGTTTGGGTTCAGGCTTAGGCTGCGGTTTTGGTACGGGCTTCGGCTCTGGTTTAGGTTCCGGCTTGGGCTTAGGTTTTGGCTCGGCTTTAGGTTCGGGCTTAGGCTTGGGTTTTGGTTTCGGCTCAGCCTTTGGTTTGGGCTTAGGCTCAGGTTTTGGCTTAGGTTTCGGCTCTGGTTTTGGTTCAGGCTTAGGTTCCGGTTTTGGCTCTGGCTTCGGTTCAGGTTTCGCGTCCAACTTCGGCGCAGGTGCCGCGACTGGCAACATCAGTGCTTGAGGCGTATTGGCCTCTGCGCTCATTGCGGTTTCCATTGCCGCTGCCATCATTGGCAGACCACCCGCTAAACCGACGCTGACCATCGTGCCGCCAACACCGGCATCAATAGCCCCTTCTTCTTGGCTGGTGCTTTGCCACCAATACGCAGCCCCTGCATGCAAGGCAACCGCTAATATCAATGCTAATAACCAGTGATAACTTCTAATACTCATGACGCTAATTCCGTAGCGATTTGCAAACGTGACACGCCTAAGGCACGCACGGCGCGTAAAACGGGGTCGAGTGTGGAAGCCGGTAAACTGCTATGCACGCGACAAATCACCACTGTTTTTTCATCAGTTTTTAAGCGGTTTAACGATTCGCTTAACTCGCCTTGCACCGCTTCACCGTTCAACTGCAACACGCCATCGGCGGCAACCGTGATCTCGATTTCACTCTCCGCAAGCTCCGCCTCACTGATCGAACTAGGCAGGCTCATGTCGTCGCTGCGCGGGGTGATTTGTCCGGCAATCATGAAAAAAATCAGCAACAGAAACACGATGTTAATCATCGGAATCATGTCATCGTCTGAATTGCGTGTTTTGGCTTTGCGTTCCGTGCGTAATAAGCTCATGGCTGCCAAGACTCCGATAAATCCAATTGTGTAATGCCTTGCTGGCGCAAGTGATCTAGCAAACTCACCAAGCGTTGCACTGAGGCATCTGCTTCAGCCGTGACCGTTACTGTCACCGCTTTTTCTAGCCATTGTTTAAGCTGCTCACTTAAGGCGGGATCGTCTACGTTAAAACGCTGTTCATTCACAGACACTTCGCCATCGGCATGTAACAACACGCGATGACTCTCATCTGGCGCGGCACTCACACTGCTTTCATCGTCCGCACTGCTGCTAAATTCAATTTGTTGGAAGCGCACAAACGAGGAGGACAACATAAAAAACAGCAGCAGAATAAAAACCACATCAATCAGCGGCGTTAACGACACCCGCAACGGGCGGCGGGTTTGCTGTTCACTGATGAGCACGCTTTAACTCCAAATTAGCCACATGCTCAGTTGTGCTTGCTACATGTGCGTGATGATCAGTGCGCGCAGAGGCAGTCAGCATGCGACCCACGCGATCATTTAAACCAGCGGCATAGTTATCCACCCGTTTCTCTAACCAGTTGTGAATAATGACTGCAGGCATTGCCACCACTAAACCCACCGCAGTAGTCAATAAAGCCACCCAAATCCCACCTGATAAGGTAGACGGATCAACTTGTTTGCCCGCCGCTTCCATCGCTTGGAAGGCTTCGATCATGCCCAGCACTGTACCGAGCAAACCGAGTAACGGTGCTAAACCGGCAATTAATTCAATGATGTGCAAATGCGAACGTAAACGTGCCAAATAGCCAGCCGCTTCGCGTGCTAACTCATCTAACAAAGCTTGTCCTTGCAAGGCGTTATGCTGCAAATACTGCGCGGCATGTAGTAATAAACGACTTTGCGGATCACGCCCTTTCATCGCTGTTTCTAATGCCGAAGCATGTTCGCCATTTTCCCAATGCTGCACCACACGATCAGCGCGTCGGTGTGTGAAAGGCGATAACACGCCGGTTGCTAAGAACTGAAACAGCTTTAACAGCAAAATGGTCAGCAACAACACCGACATGCCTAAGTGAATCCAAACGACAAAGCCGCCTGCATCTAGTAACTGAAAAAGTGACTCGAAAATACCATACAACATAAGATAAGCCTTATTTAGTTCACGTTTGATTTTGATTATGATAATTGTTCTCATCTACTAATGCAAATTGTAGGACTGATAGTCTATAGTTTATGCTGTTAATAGACCTGACCCTTTTGTAGAGAAACAACGTATTTGATGAAATATGATGGTTTTGTAGGTCGGATAAGGCACAAGCCGTCATCCGACACCAAGCTTTTGTTCTGAGTTGAAAGTGCTTTGACTAACTGTCTCTCACAAAGAAATAGTGCTGAAAAGACAGAGACACTTATAGGACTTACGCATTGACAAATTAAAACAACCTATAATCAATAGGTTATGATGCAAAAATGCGCATATTTTATGCTGAAATAATGCTAATAACCTATTGATTTTTCAGTATATAATTTTGTCAATGTGTAAGTCCTAACTTAGATAAAACAAGTCTATGCTTCTCGTTTCCAAATGGCGGTTCTTTTACAGCCTCAATGCGCGTGGGAACGAGAAAACACCCTTTCATCCCCCCAACACACTTAACCCACTTGACAAATAAATCCTTTCCGTTAAAAATTGACTAAAAGTCAAAATATGAAGTTTTGTCATTCAATGACAATAAGTTATTTCACTTGCAAAGGCTAAGGTTATAATGAACACACTACGTTATCACTCGCTCGCGTTACTCTCTGTAATCAGTCTTTTAATCCTGCCTTTAAGTGGTTGTGATGAAAGCAATGCCATTGAAACGGTGGAAGTTGTGCGCCCTGTCAAAGCACAGCAAATTATGTTTGACACCGCGACCCAGCGCGACAGCTATGCCGGAGAAGTCGAAGCGCGTTACATCACAGATTTAGGCTTTCGGGTTTCAGGCAAAATCATAGAACGTAAAGTGGATGTCGGTGATAGCGTGAAAGCAAATCAAGTGTTGGCGCGTATCGATGCCACAGATTATCGCCTCAGCGTGTCCAGCAGCCGCGCCCGTGTTAACGCAGCACAAGCCGACTTTACAAAAGCCCAAGCGGACTTAAAACGCTATAAAAGTTTGAAAGATCGCGGCGTGATCAGCGCTAGAGAATTTGATCAATATCAAGCCACTTACAACACCACCGCCGCCGGTTTAAAAGAAGCCAAAGCCTTGCTAGATGTCGATGAAAACCGCACCCGTTACACTGAGTTAGTGGCTGATAAAGCAGGTGTGGTCACGGCTGTTTTAGCAGAAGTGGGCGAAGTGGTCGGCGAAGGCGAGCCGGTGGTGCGCGTTGCACGTCCTGAAGAAAAAGAAATTGCCATTAGTATTCCTGAACATCGCTTAGATGCAGTGAAACAAGCGGATTATTTACAGGTCAGCTTGTGGGCAGCTCCTGATCAACAATACAAAGGTCAAATCCGCGAAATCGCACCGAGTGCTGACCCGTTGACCCGCACTTATCAAGCCAAAATCAAACTGTTAAACCCTGATGATAAAGTGCATTTAGGCATGACCGCGACTGTCACCCTTGCCCGCCATAGCGAGCAGCCAGTAGCAAAACTGCCTTTAACCGCCCTATATTCACGCGATGGACAAGCCTCTGTGTGGGTGTTTGAGCCTGAATCACAGCAAGTGCAATTGCAAAATATCGCGGTCGCTGAATTTCAAGATAACCATGTGTTAGTCACCCAAGGGCTGCAAAGCGGTCAATGGGTAGTGACTGCCGGAGCGCATAAGCTCTACCAAGGGCAAAAAGTTCGTTTAATGGATCACTCTTAACGCGGTGTCGGCGGGGCAGGAATAGTACAGCATGAAAGGCTTTAATTTGTCGGCATGGGCGTTACGCCATCAAGCATTAGTTCAATATTTATTTGTGATGTTGTTACTCAGTGGGGTGTATGCCTATAGCCAATTAGGGCAAATGGAAGACCCTGAGTTCACCTTTAAAGTCATGATTGTGCAAGTGGATTGGCCGGGCGCAACCACTCAAGAAATGGAAGAACAGGTAACAAACCGCATTGAGCGCAAGTTGCAAGAGGTGAGTTACTTAGACCATTTAAAAAGCTATTCCAAACCCGGTGAAAGCGTGATTTTTGTCGAGTTAAAAGGCAGCACGCCAGCAGCGCAAGTACCTGATATTTGGTATGAAGTGCGCAAAAAAGTGAGTGACATTAAAGGCAGTTTACCGGCAGGCGTGCAAGGGCCTTATTTTAATGATGAATTCGGCGATACCTTCGGCTCAGTATTGGCGTTAACGGCTGACGGCTTCAGCTATGCTGAGTTAAACGAATATGCAAAAGATATGCGGCAAACTTTATTGCAAGTGCCGGATGTCAGTAAGGTGAATATTTTAGGGGCGCAGGCCGAGCGCATTTACATCGAGTTTTCACATCATAAATTAGCCTCGCTGAAACTAGACCCCAGCCTGTTATTGAAAATTCTGCAAGAACAAAACGCGGTCTCCTCTGCCGGTGCGGTGAATACCGACAGCGACAAGGTATTTTTGCGTGTCAGTGGCGATTTTGATTCGGTGGAGAGCATTCGCAATATTGGCATTGAGGTCAATGAACAGCGGTTTCGCTTAGGCGATATTGCCACCGTGTACCGCGATTACATCGATCCACCCGTGTTTAAGGCACGTTATGACGGACAAGAGGCCATCATTTTAGCTTTATCGATGCGCGATGGCGGCGACGTGATTGCCTTGGGCGAACATTTACAGCGCAATTTGCAGCAGATTCAAGAACATTTGCCGGTCGGCATTGAAGTGCATCAAGTGTCGAATCAGCCGGAAGTGGTAGAGCGCTCGGTTCATGAGTTTTTGAAAGTGTTGGGCGAGGCGGTCGTTATTGTATTAGTGGTGAGCTTTGTCAGCCTTGGTTTACGCACTGGCTTAGTGGTGGCCTTGTCGATTCCTTTGGTGTTGGCAGTGACCTTTACTTTAATGTGGCTGTTTGGCATTGATTTACAACGCATTTCATTAGGCGCGTTGATTATTGCGCTGGGCTTATTAGTCGATGATGCCATGATTGCGGTGGAAATGATGGCCTTGAAATTAGAACAAGGCTGGCACCGACTGCGGGCAGCGACTTTTGCTTATGAATCGACTGCTTTTCCCATGTTGACGGGGACGCTCATCACTGCCGCTGCGTTTTTGCCGGTAGGGATAGCAAAATCGAACGCGGGTGAATACACATTTTCCATTTTCGCCGTGGTGACAATGGCCTTGTTAGTGTCGTGGGTGGTCGCGGTAGTGTTCATCCCTTTTCTAGGCTATCACCTGTTGCCTGCACCGCATGAAAACAGCGATATGGAACATGGAGTAGAACATGATGTGTATCAGGGAAAATTTTATCGCGGCGTTCGTCTATTAGTGAATATGTGTGTACGGTTTCGTAAAACCGTCATGTTGTTAACCTTGCTGATGTTCATTTCAGCGGTTTATGGCTTTAAGTTTGTCGAACAGCAATTTTTCCCCTCCTCTAATCGGCCTGAGTTATTAGTGGAATTAACGCTAGCGGAGGGGGCTTCTTTTGCTGCGACCGAAACCGAGGTTAAACAACTGGAAGCGATTTTAAGCAAAGACGAGGATATTGCTTTTTACGTCAGTTACATCGGCGGCGGTTCTCCGCGCTTTTACTTGCCGATGGATTTAAAACTGCAAAATACTAACTTTGCGCAGTTAATGATCATGACCAAAGGCAACGAGGCACGGGAGCGGGTGTTACAGCGTTTAAATACCGTGTTTGCTGAGCAATTCCCTAGCGTGCGCGGACGGGTAGCGCGTTTGGAAAATGGCCCTCCGGTGGGGTATCCGCTGCAATTCCGTGTGTTAGGCGATGATTTGCAAGCGTTGCGGCACTGGGCAGATCAAGTGGCGGCGACCATGCGGGCGCAAGCGGGTGTAACCAATGTGCATTTTGACTGGAATGAACAGACCAAAATGGTGCGCATTGAAGTTGATCAAGATAAAGCGCGCAGTTTAGGCATTAGCTCGCAAGCCTTATCGACGGCTTTAAACTCGTATTTAAACGGGATGGATATTACCGAATACCGCGAACGTGACGAATTAATTTCCGTCGTGGCGCGGGCAGCAGAAAAAGAGCGCGGTACGTTAAGCAATTTAATGCAATTAAATATCTCGCTGGGTAATGGTCAATTCGTGCCTTTAGAGCAAATTGCTTATATTCATTACGGTTTTGAAGAGGGCATTATTTGGCGGCGCAATCGTCAGCGCGTGATCACGGTGCGGGCAGATGTGGCAGAGGGCTTACAAGCCCCTGATTTAAGCAATGCCTTATGGCCTAAGATGCAGCAAATACAGACTGAAATGCCCTATGGTTATCAGATTCAAAGCGGTGGCGCGAGTGAAGAAAGTCGGAAATCACAAGAGTCTATCGGTGCTGTAATGCCGTTGATGTTAGTGATTGTAATGAGCTTGTTAATGCTGCAATTACAGAGTTTTCAACGCACTTTATTAGTGTTTATCACCGCGCCGCTAGGCATTATCGGCATGACCCTGTTTTTAGTGTTATTAGACCGGCCTTTTGGTTTCGTGGCGATGCTGGGTGCGATTTCTTTAGGCGGGATGATTATGCGCAACTCGGTGATCTTAGTGGATCAAATTGAGCAAGATAAAAGTGAAGGTAAACCGGCTTGGGAAGCTATTGTGGAATCGACGGTGCGCCGTTTCCGCCCGATTATGCTCACCGCAGCGGCGGCAATTTTAGCCATGATTCCGCTGTCTCATAGCATTTTCTGGGGGCCGATGGCAGTTGCCATTATGGGAGGTTTATTAGTGGCGACAGTGTTAACGCTGTTTTTCTTACCGGCTTTATATGCGGCGTGGTTTCGGGTGAAACCGAGTGCTTAAACCGATTTAACCTGTGTGGTTTTTTCCCCTTAAAACCAGATAGGTTTCCACTGCTCTAAATAGGGAGCTGTTTTGGCGGATAGTTTGACTATCCGCCTTTTTTTTGTTTGCGGTCATTCGCTGTCAAGTCTAAGTTTTATGAAATTTAATATTAAAAACAATAGCTAACTCGTTCCCACCATGTTGGTGGGAACGAGAAACTACTTGTTTTTAAAAATATTTCGTCAAACTCAGGTCGTCAATGTCGTATGACGCTGCGCTTATACGACCTATAATTATAAACGCTCAAAAATCGCCGCAATCCCTTGACCGCCACCGATACACATAGAGACTAATGCGTAACGACCGCCGGTACGTTGCAATTCGTATAACGCTTTAACCGTAATTAATGCGCCAGTTGCACCGATAGGATGGCCTAAGGAAATACCACTGCCGTTAGGGTTGGTTTTATCCGCGGGTAAGTTTAAGTCACGTACCACCGCTAAAGCTTGCGCGGCAAAGGCTTCGTTTAACTCGATCACATCCATGTCAGCCACACCTAAACCGGTGCTAGCAAACACTTTTTGAATCGCAGGCACAGGGCCGATACCCATGTATTTAGGTTCTACGCCAGAATGTGCGTAGCCCACTAAACGACCCATAGGGGTTAAGCCTTTGGCTTCCGCCGCAGAACGCTCCATTAACACTAACGCGGCTGCCGCATCGTTTAAGCCTGATGCGTTACCTGCGGTGACAGAACCGTCTTTATTAAACACTGGGCGTAATTTGCCCATGCCTTCAACGGTCGCATCTGCGCGAATATGTTCATCTTTATCGAACACGGTCACGCCTTTGCGGGTTTTGATTTCAATCGGCAGGATTTGGTCTTTAAAAAGACCTTTTTCG
Source organism: Beggiatoa sp. (assembly GCA_003245895.1). Taxonomy (GTDB): domain Bacteria; phylum Pseudomonadota; class Gammaproteobacteria; order Beggiatoales; family Beggiatoaceae; genus SZUA-411. The sequence goes on along the minus strand of QKBZ01000038.1, from coordinate 4,402 downwards.
GTTGCCGCTGCTGCACGTTGATGACTTTCCACCGCTAATGCGTCTTGGTCTTCACGAGAAATGCCCCATTTAGCCGCGACGTTTTCTGCGGTGATCCCCATATGGCAATCATCAAATGGGTCAGTTAAAGCACCCACCATCGCATCGATGGCTTGTGCATTATTCATGCGTTGACCCCAACGCAGGCTAGGCATCCAGTATTGACCACGGCTCATGCTTTCAGAACCACCGGCAACGGCAGCAGTAGCATCGCCCATGTAAATGGATTGGGCTGCGCAGATGATAGCTTGTAAGCCACTGCCGCATAAACGGTTTAAAGTATAAGCAGGTACTTCAATCGGTAAACCACCTTCAATGGCAGCAACGCGAGATAAGTACATATCGCGTGGATCAGTATGAATCACGTTGCCAAATACAACTTGACCGACATCTGCATTGTCGATTTTAGCGCGGCTCAATGCTTCACGAACAACAGAGGCGGCTAAAGTGGTGTTAGGTATATCTTTTAAAGTACCGCCGTAATCACCGATAGCTGTTCTCACGCCACTTAAAATAACAACATCACGTTCGCTCATAAGGCTCTCCTTCCTTTGGGTGTGTGGTTTTTTTCGCAAAAAATAAGGCAGCTTAGAACCGAGTTCTAAGCTGCCTCAAATCTAATACGCGATTTTGTATTAGTGTCAAACGCTGTTAAAAACAAGTGAGCCTGAGCCGTTTACTCAGTCACTTGTTAAAAAACATTAGCGTCCTGCTAAGTCTACATAGTCACGTGATTTGTAACCCATGTATAACTGACGTGGACGACCAATTTTAACGCTGCCTTCTTCCATCATTTCGTTCCATTGAGAAATCCAGCCAGCAGTACGTGCTAAGGCGAACATCGCAGTGAACATATTTAATGGAATACCTAACGCGCTTAAAATAATACCAGAGTAGAAATCTACGTTAGGGTACAGTTTACGTTCAACGAAGTATTCATCTTCTAACGCAATGCGTTCTAATTCCATTGCGATTTCAAATAATGGCGTGTGCTCTGCGTTGAGTTCGTGTAATAACTCATGGCAAACACCATTGATGATTTTAGCGCGTGGGTCAAAGTTTTTATAAACGCGGTGACCGAAGCCCATTAAGCGAGTTGGGTTGTTCTTATCTTTAACTTTCGCGATGTAGTCAGGAATGTTTTTCACATCTTGAATTTCGTTCAACATGCGAATAACGGCTTCGTTAGCACCACCGTGAGCAGGTCCCCACAGAGTCGCGATACCGGCTGCGATACAAGAGAATGGGTTAGCTTGAGAGCTACCCGCTAAACGTACAGTAGAAGTACTGGCGTTTTGCTCGTGGTCTGCATGCAGAACCATCATGATTTCTAATGCACGTACTGCCGTTTTGTTGAATTTGTATTCTTCAGTTGGGGCAGAGAACATCATGTACATGAAGTTTTCCACGTAGCTTAAGTCATTACGTGGATAAACATATGGCATGCCTTTGGTGTAACGATAGCAGTTAGCTGTAATCGTTGGCATTTTCGCGATTAAGCGTAATGCACATAATTCACGATGACGAGGATTGTTGATGTCCATTGAATCGTGATAGTAAGCAGATAACGCGCCTACGATACCCACTAACATTGCCATAGGGTGTGCGTCACGGCGGAAGCCGTTATAAACGCTTTTTAAACCCTCGTGCAACATGCTGTGGTTGTTCATTGCCTTTTGTAAATCATCGAATTGATCTGCTTTAGGCAATTCACCATAGAACAACAGGTGGAAAACTTCTAAGAAATTACTTTTCTCAGCGAGTTGGGCGATAGGATAACCACCATGCAGCAAAATACCTTTGTCACCATCAATGAAAGTGATTTTACTTTCGCAGCTTGCAGTGGTCATGAAAGCTGGGTCAAAAGTAAACATACCTAATTCTTTAGGTAAGGCTTGGCAATCAATAACAGGATGCCCTTCTACTGCTTCACGCACAGGACATTGAAAGGATTTGCCGGTAGAGTCATCAGTAATGGTGACCGTTTTAGTGCTCATATGTTCCCCTTTTCAGTTGGTTATCTGAAATGTGATTATGGCTTTTCCACCAGACTGAATGCTGGCGAAACAGTTGGATAAAACATAAAACGGCTTGACCTTCCTGATTTTCATCTTGTATTTGCAACATCCTTGTGACGACAAAATGCTACAGGAAGGGAAAGCAAATTTGGTGAATTCTAACCTGTCTGATGGCTAGCGGCAATCCATTTATAATTTCTGTTTATGATTCATATAAATGGCTATTGCTTTTTGCAGCCTATCATGAGCTTAAACAATAGTTGTATGACGGAGAGACGGTTGTATTGCGTGCAAAAGCTTAGTGTTATACTGTGTTTTCCTTTCATCACGCAGGTGATACGCCCTTATGATTCCATTCATTGTCCCTGATTGGCCTGCGCCTGCAACGGTTCATGCCTATGTCACCACACGCCAAGGCGGAGAGAGTCAAGCACCGTATCACAGTTTTAATTTAGCGCAGCATGTTGGCGACGATGCGGCTATAGTCAATGCTAATCGGGAAAAACTCAAGCACTATTTACCTAGTGAACCCGTTTGGTTACAGCAAGTGCATGGCACGGAGGTCGTGCCTGCCACGGCCAGTTCACAAGACTGTCAAGCAGATGCGTGTTATAGCGAAACAGTCAATCAAGTGTGCGCCATTTTAACAGCAGATTGCTTACCGATATTTTTTTGCACCCGCCAAGGCGATAAAGTGGCCTTAGCACATGCTGGTTGGCGTGGCTTAGCGGCTGGCGTGTTGGAAAATACTTTGCAATGTTTAGCGGTAGCCCCTGAAGATATTTTAGTATGGTTAGGGCCGTGTATTGGTGCACAAGTGTTTGAAGTGGGGCCAGAGGTGCGAGCGGCGTTTGTTGATTCGCTGCCTAAAGCGGCGACTGCGTTTAGCCCATCAGGACGGCCTGAGCATTGGCTGGCTGATTTGCCACAGTTGGCGCGTTTGCGCTTAGCAGAACAAGGTGTGATGCAGGTTAGCGGTGGTCAATATTGCACGTATCAAGATGCAGAACGGTTTTATTCTTATCGTCGTGAAGCCCAAACAGGGCGCATGGCGAGTTTAATTTGGTTAAGCGAGACGACTACAATTTAATGAAGCGTTGTCGCTAACAGCTTTAAGTGAGCGCAGTTTACCTCATTACTTTAATACAGAGCGTGTGCATACAGGCTCAGGAATGCGTATTAAATCGCTGCAATCAGTCTTTACACTGATTTATTACAGGAGTTTTAGCAATGTCTAAGACAATAGCACGCCGTGTGGTATGGGGCTTACTCATCCTCAGCACTGCCTCTAGCTATGCACAAGACGAAGAAGGTCAAGCATTAGAACAGCAGTTAAGCACACGGATTCAAGAATTAGAACAAAAAGTTGACCAGTTAAGCCAGCAAATGAGCACTTTGCAAACCGAAATGGAACGCTTAACCACTACATCTGCACCCACAACGGCTAAATCGGCGACTATTGCGCCGTCAACTGTCAATGGCATGAAGCTTTCAGTGGACAAGTGGCAATTCCGAGAGGTGCAGGTCAAATTTAATACTTATTACGCATTAGATTTGGTATTGCATAATAGCTATGACAAAACGATTCGAGACATTGATGGACGGGTGAAGTTTAAAAACTTACTGGGTCGGCATTTGTATAGCGTGAGCATTACCGAAAATTTACAGATACCTGCTAATGAAACGGTGACTGATGAGGGCACGCAAGATACAGGACGTTTATTAGGGCGTGGTCATCAAATGTTGCATGTCAATGCAGAAGAAGTGATGACGGAGTTAGCGATTCGTAAGATTGTGTTTGAGGATGGTAGTATTTTGGAGTTTTAAAAGATTGCCCTTACCCAGAGGTCAAAGGTATCTATATAAGCCATATTTTGCATTAAAAATAAGTAGTTTCTCGTTTCCACCATTTTGGTCACTGCCATTAAGTTAAGCTCTTTTGTAGGTCGGATAAGGCTTTAGCCGTCATCCGACATCACGCGCTTGAAGCTTGAACCAAGCCACCGACGGCGGATGGCGGCTTACGCCTTATCCGCCCTACAAGACGGAGCAAATCCTTAACTTAATGGCATTTTAGTGCATTTTGGTGGGAATGCATGCCACGTCGCTCCAGCGGCGCGAATCAGGTGCTAACGACAGTTTAGACGACTAAACGTGCCGCTGGAGCGACACAGTATGCATTCCCATCGTCCCGACTCCCTCTTATACATATATCAGCTTGTGACCTAATATCACCATAAGGTCACAAGCAAAGTAAAGGGGGGAAGTATGAGCTGGGTAAATGAGGAAGTAAAAACCGTCAATTTTGGAGATGCTCGTTTAGATGCTCGGATGACAAAACTACT
>QKBZ01000194.1 GCA_003245895.1 Beggiatoa sp. | reverse complement strand
CTTGCTGCATTAAATTATCATCTATCACAATATTCAATCGCATACTTTACCTTACGGCCATTAAGTTAATGGTCTGCATAGTTGTAGGGTGTGCGAAATCCCACATGGTATATCACTTGATAATCAGTTGTCGTTGATGTGGGATTTTGCCCACCAAACCCCGCACGGTGGGCAAAACGCCGTTTAAGGTCGGAAACAATCCTAACTTCTCGGCGGCGTTTCGCACACCCTACAACACCCATTCTGATCCAGATTAAAAACTTACAAGCGCTGATACTGCGCCGCAATCGTTTTCGCTCGCTGCAATGCCTGCTCTAATTCAGAACTAGATAATTGTTGTGCCAAGCGCTCCCGTGCTTGCGTGCTGTCATTATCGCCTTGGCTGGCGGCGAGACTATACCAAATATAGGCTTCACTTGAACTTTCCTTTACACCCAAACCTTGCTCATACAATGCCCCTAAACGCTGTTGTGCTGACACATTGCCTTGCACGGCTGCACGTTTAAACCATTTTAAGGCTTCAAGATAATTGCGCGAAGTGCCTTGGCCTTGATAATACAACTCACCTAAGATTGCTTGCATATCAGCATCTTCGTGTTGTAGTGCCGCTTGGCGGAACCATTTTAAAGCTTGTTTATAATCTCGCGTTACCCCGTGCCCTTCATAATATAACTGTCCCAATAACATCAACGCGGCTAAATGGTCTTGTGCAGCCGCTTTCTTTAGCCAATCAATGCCTTGTACATTACTAAAAACACTGGTTTTTTCTTCAAAAACCCAATTGCCTAGACAATACTGCGCAGGTGCATAACCTTGCTTCGCTGCTTGCTGCATCCATTTTACGGCTTGCTCATAATCATTACTTAAAGCAGCTATTTCGCCTAAGTTATGTTGTGCTATCGCACTGCCTTGCTCTGCGGGTGGCAAACAAGTGGTTTTCGCTTCTGCATAATTACGAATTTTGAATAATACTTGGCAATCGGTAACGGCTTGCGTCAAAGCAGTATCATTGATTTTTGCGACGGGCTTTACTGATTGCGTGCTTAAATCAGGCTTACTCGCTGTTGCGGTTTGTACTGGTGCGGGCGCGGGCGCACTAGGTGCTGCCGTGGTTTCAACCTTAGCTGCTTCAACTTCAGTAGTTTCAACAACTGGTTCTTTAGTCTCTGTTACTTGGGTAACTGTTTTCGCATCAACTTGTTGTGCGAAGTTGCTGACCACTTTAGGACAAGAGAAGTTATAACCTCGTGTTAAACGGCTTAAATTGGCCTTGGTTTTATCACGGCTTTCATAGCGTTTAGCAATTTCTTGACACCGCTGATCGCGTTCTTTTAACACGGTTGGCAACACACTAGCGCGGTTTTTATCGTTTTTATGTTCAGCTAAATAACGGGTTAACGGGTCAATGTAAGGCTGTGCGAATAGCAATTTGACTTCGCGGGTTAAAGCGCTTCGTGAGAGGGTTTCAGGTTCTGAGACGGCGGTGGCGGTGATTTCTGGCGTTGGTGCAGGTGTTGGTTTAGGCTGGGTAAGTAGCTGGTTACAGGCCGTCAAGCTTAGCAGCCATATGCCTAAGCTAAAACGTCTTAGCAATGTGTTCATATAAACCCCTTAAATTTTAATTCAATTCTTCAGTGTTATTCAATTGCACGCAGTGTAGCCCTATTTAACTGCGTATTAAATCAGGTAAATGACTCAGAGATTGTCAGCAAGCTATTTGGCGATGCTATAGCAAGCATAGCGGCTTAGCATGAAATACAATCACTTAGCACAATTCACGCTTGACTCATAAGGTTTTAATACTTTAAAACCTTAAAAGCTTTCTGTACAAGCGGTAAGCGTTTGAAATATGAATGGTGTATGAATGCAGAGCGGTTTGCAGCATTAAGGGACGGGAAAGATAAAAGGGGATGGGGAAAACGTAAACTAAACGTGTAGCCTAAAACAGATTTAATCTAGTTTTGACAAAATTTAACTTTAAAAACAATGGTTAACTCGTTATGGAAACGAGCAACCAATTGTTTGTTAAAAATTAAAACCGATCTTGGAACCCTGGGATACTTTCTTCTAAGAAGGTATCCGCCTTGCGCCCTACGCCACCTAAACCTTTTAACTCCACTTGGAAGAAAATACCGTTTAAGTGATCACCTTCGATATTGTTCAAATAACGCCGCACAATACCCCGCATTGCCCAGCAACAACTCTCATACTCTAAACCTGCGAATATCTCTAAATCTTTGCGATCCCGCAGCGAGTAGTTCCAACGACCGACCATGTTCCAGCGATTATTGACTGGCCAATACCATGACACGTCAGTTTGTTCTAAATCAGAAGATTCGCGTAGGCGATACGATAAATTCACTAAATGCTGACTATCGCGTTTATAACGCAAACGCCACACGCTGTACTCGGTATTGTCATCGTGGCGATTCCAGCGCACGGTAGTAGATGCATTCCAATATTGTGTTAACTGCGCCGCCACTTCTGCTACGGTACTAGAAGAACCGTCATCGATAATGGCTTGGCTTGGCAAGGTCACGTCAATATCATCAAAATAGAATATTTCACCGATACTACCGCGTAAGTATTCATTGCCATTGGTGCTATTTAACAAGCGTGAGGTTAAAGCTAAGGTTAACTGATTGCCATCATCCACCCGATCCGCGCCGCTATAACGGTTTTCGCGGAATAACTGGCCGAAGGTTAAATCATATTCAGCAGTGTCAAATACAGGCAACTCTGATTGATCTTTATACGGCGTGTAACGGTAATAAAGACGCGGTTCTAAAGTATGCAAAAAGTTGTTATTAAACAACTGTGTATCGCGCTCAAAGAATAAGCCACTGTCTACACTCACGGTGTATAAACTGCGACTCGGTGAGTCGTCTAACACCGCATTATCACGTTCATCATCTAAAGAATAATAAGTATGTCGGAATGACACTTGTGGAATCACAAAGCTTGCAGGGGTACGCCACGGATAACTTAAAGCCAAACGCATATCGGCCCGATTGCCCACCACATCAGGAATTTCATCTAAATCGCGGTCAAAGCGCACGACTTCCATATGGCCATTGAGGTTTAAACGACGGTTAAATTCAGGAATTTGTGTGGTTAAATAGATTTGTGGCAATCGCGCATAAGGCCGTGCTTGCGGATTTAGGTCTAAAGTTTGGAAGCGTTGTACTCGCGCTAGACCCCACCAACCATAACCGAAATAATATAAATCGCCGCGCTGTTCTAAATGCGTGGTACTGGCAACGCTTAAATCCGTGCCGAATTCTTCAAAATAGCGTTCATCAGACACACTGTCGTAAACAATATCGGTAAACCAGTTGCTATTAGGTGTTAACGCGCCACTGTTGCGGAAGGAAAATAAGGTGCGGTTTTCCCCTGTTGAACTGTCATTGGGCAAATATTCTGTTTGAACACTGCCGGTCATGGTGCGGGTCAAATAGCGAAATTCTGCGCCTAGCGACACACCACGTCGAGACATTACACGCGGGGTTAAGGTTAAGTCATAACTGGGGTCTAAGTTCCAATAAAACGGAATACTAAACTCTGTCCCTACTTCATTAGATGAACCCATGCTAGGGGCTAAAAAGCCCGTTTTGCGGGCATCGCTTAACGGATAACTTAAATACGGGGTGTAAAACACCGGCACATCAAACACGCGCAAGGTAACATTTTTCGATACCCCTTCATTGGCGGTCAAATCAATGCGGGTTTCTTCCGCTCTTAATGTCCACACTTCACTGTCAGGATCACAAGTAGTGAAAGAGGTACCGATTAAACGCGCTTCTGTGTTGCTGTCTTGATAAACCGTATCTGCCATTCCGCGCCCGCGTCTATCCATTAACCAGTAAGACGCATTGTGCATTTCACCTTGGTTATTAGGCCGTAGTTTTAAGCCCTCGCCTTCCACCACCAAATTATCTGACCAGTAAGTGAACTCGCTGTCAGTGTGTGCCACCTCAGTATCGCGAGTGTAAATCACCGTTTTTGCCCGCAACACTTGCCCTAAACGCTGCATTAACACGTTACCACTAAAGGTAGAAATGCCCTCACGCTCTTGCAATAAGGCATCGTCGGCATAGAGTTGCACAAACTCTTCATCGGATAACGGGGGTAAATCGGGACGCTCAGGCATTAAGGTCGCCAACGGACGACAAAATGCGCCAGCATTCAAAGTGGCTGCTGAGACGCTGATGCTGAACGCACTGAACACAATCAGCGACAGAGAAGCAGTTAATACACGCACGGTTGAGTTAGTTATCATTTGAATACGGTCGAGGAGAGTTTTATGCTCGATTGCCGAATATAGACACGGCATGCGCAGAGTCTGGTAAAGGGCACATATTAATGCAACTGTGTGTATTTTTGTAGGTTTGGTGGGAAATCACTACTCGGTTGTTGTGAGTAAGCAAATTCTGCTTATTGAGTATTTGTTTTTACTTCCAAACTTTAAAGCATCCTCAGATGCTTGAGATGCATAATTTCCTAAAACCTATTTCCTTAATTTAAATGTGGTTAATCGTATAAACTAATATG
>QKBZ01000438.1 GCA_003245895.1 Beggiatoa sp. | reverse complement strand
GTCATTATAGTTTAAATTATGATATTCCAGCGTTAATGCCAAACTGGGCTATGTTTGAAGAATTGACCTTTGGCGAGCTATCTTATTTTTACAAATTTATTAGGTATAAAGGTGATAAAAAAGTCATCGCTAGAAAATTTAAATTATCTTCTGATTTATTAAGTTCTTGGTTACATGCGTTAACCGTTATTAGAAATATTTGTGCGCATCATGCTCGGCTTTGGAATAAAGAGTTAGGTGTAAAACCTAAATTTCCAGAGGCTGATGAAATTGGTTGGCCAAAGTATTTGATTAAATCTCCTCAAAATGCGCGTGTCGCTTTTATTCTTGCAATGTTGCAACATTTTATGCAGCAAGTAAGTCCTCATTCAGCTTGGCATAAACGCTTGAATGAATTATTAAAAACAATGTCACCTCAAGTATTATCCAGCATGGGATTGCCTGCTAACTGGCATCATGATCCGTTTTGGACAGCTTTAGAACAAGTGCCTTTTTCTTGGAAAGGTAAATGTTCTCAAGGTTTAAGAACTCGTCGTTATTTGAGTTTATCTGCTCCGCGCTAATAAGCATTTAGCAAGTCATGTTTTTTTGTTCCTATCGTTTCGATGGAAACGAGAAAACTTATTTTTGCTGACATCTTGGGATTTCTTCTAGGAAGTAGCGTTTGCGTTCTTCACAGGTTAGAAGGTGGCCTGCTAGGAGTTTGGGTGGCTCGCCTTCTTCACTGATGTCGCGAGGGGGGAGGAAGCATTTGGCTTGTTCGATCATTTCTTCTAAAGTGCCGTTTATCCAAATATGAGCAGTGTTGTCAGAAGATGCAGTAACGATGCGACTGTTATCAGGGCTAATAAGGTCTTCGTGCTGAAATACACCTTGATAATGCTGATTCATTGCTTTGGATAAAAGATCGTAGGCAGTTTCTACAAAAGGGCGATCAGGATAGGTTTCTGAACTTTTAGGTAAGGCTTCTAAAGCGAGTCGCATTGCTGTTGCTAACTGTCCTTTTTCTAGGGCAAGTTCAGCAAAGCCAGATAACATTGAAGATTGATTGCGAAAAAAGGTAGTTAATTTTTCCTCTACTTTTTCTACATTCTTTCCATTCATTTCAATAATAGATACATTTTTTTTTGATACCTGCCACGACAAAACTGTTATGCCCAAAAGCATCATTGATAGCACTAAAGAGGTTCCAACAATCCATAAAGAGTGTCGTCGAAACAACGACCGTTCCTCCATCCATCGTAACTTATCTTCAAGCGCTTGATACCGAACAACTAAACTCTTTTTGACAAACGCCCAATCAACATCTGACGACCGCTCGCCATACAACTTAAGCTTCTCCACAGCCTCATCCAACACCCAGCCTTGCAACAACAACTCATCCTGTTCATGCTCAGCCCAACGCGCTTGATCTGCCCGTAACTGCCCCTGCCAGCTTAAAAACTCGCGGTCGGCAGCTAACCATTTGCGCAACGGTTGCCAATGCTGAATCAACGCCTCATGCACCACCTCAACCGTCGGCTGTCCTGCTGACTCACCTGTCACCACTAAACGCGCATCGCTGTCCGCCAACTGCTTCACCAATGCCCAATCCTGTACCTGCTGCGCAGTGGCGACGCGCCGCGTGTCTGCCGTGCCTGCGCCTAAACTGACTAACTGGGTGAACACATGCCGCAACTGTGCCTCGCCATACTTCGCCGACAACTCCTCATACACCGCATCCGCATGACGCACTAACGCCTGTGTAAGTCCGCCCACTTTGGCATACGCGGCAAAATCTAACACCGACTGCTCTGCCGCCAAACCTTCCCACAACTGCGTCAAAGCAAACTGCAACAACGGTAAACGCCCCGACTCGTCGCCCAACTCGGCGATCATCTGCTGCACTAAGGCCGCATCAAACGACACCCCCAACGCCGCCGCTGGTTCGACAATCGCCGCCTGCAAATCCTCCGCAGACATCGCAGGCAACACCCGTAACACCTGCTGATCTTGCACATCTAACAAACCTGCAAAATGGCTAATCATCTGCGGTAAAAAATCTGCCCGAAAACCGACCAGCAAATGAAACTCCGGCACCGCAAAACCAGCTTGCAGCAACTGCACAAAATCCGCCGCGTGATCCGCGTTTAAAGTAAACAACTCCTCAAACTGATCCGCGTACAACACCAACAAACCATCCTCACGCGACGCAATCAACGCCGACAACACCCGCTGAAACGCCGCCGCCTCGCCACGCGCTACCGCCGCCAATTCCTCTGCCGACACTGCCACCTGATGTCGTTCACACAAACCCGCTAACACATTCCGCAACTCCACAAACGGCTGTGTTAACGGACGAAAACCGCCATATAGATAGTCATCCTCAGACAAACGCGGAAACAAACCCGCAAACACCGCCGAGGATTTACCGCTACCACTCGCCCCCGTCAAGGCCGTAAACGGCTGCGCCACCACCACCCGCTTTAACCGCGAGCAAAACGCCTTGCGCCCAAAAAACCGCGCCGCATCCACCTCCTGAAACGCAGCCAAACCTCGATACGGATTCTCCCGCACCGGCAACGCCTCAACCACCGCCGCCCGTTCCTGCAAAAACTCAAACTCTTGCACCAACTCAGGATAAAGTTCTAATAACAACACCCGCAGTTCATCAAACCGCTTTTGATTGCACACCAAGCCCAACAAAATCGCCAACGATTCCTCGCGCGTTTTGCCCACATCCGGCGTAATCCCCAGTTCAAAATAAAAACTGTCAATTTCGTGTTTATCTAAGCGTTTTAATAAAGCAATCCGCAGATTTTGGCGTTGTATGAAGTTCAGCATGGTGGTTTGGGTCTAGGTCGTCTAAAGGGTGTTGTCTAAGCAAAAACGCGCTTATTCTTGCTTACATCTCGGCACTTCTTCTAGGAAATAACGCTTGCGTTCTTCGCAGGTGAGGAGGTGGCCTGCTAGGAGTTTGGGTGGTTCACCTTCTTTGCTGATGTCACGAGGGGGGAGGAAGGTTTTAGCGTGTTCAATGAGTTCTTCTAATGTGCCACTTATCCACACGCGGACGGTGCCATCATTAGATGCGGTGACGATGCGGCGTCCATCGGGACTGAACTCGGCTGAAGTTACATAACCTTCATGCCCATTGAGCGTGGCGAGTATTTTGCCGCTGTTGCTCTCCCACACGCGGGTGGTGTTGTCAAAAGACGCGGTGACGATGCGGCGTCCATCAGGACTGAACTCGGCTGAAGTTACATAACCTTCATGCCCATTGAGCGTGGCGAGTGTTTTGCCGCTGTTGCTCTCCCATACACGGGCGGGGCCATCATTAGATGCAGTGACGATGCGGCTTCCATTGGGACTGAACGTGGCTGATAAAACAGGACTTTCTTGCCCCTTGAACGTGGCGAGCAGTTTGCCACTGTTGCTATCCCACACACGGGCGGTATTGACTCTTAGCGTTATCTTGAGCGTGGCGAGTGTTTTACCATTGTTGCTCTCCCAACCGAGGGCTGTGTTGTTAGAAGACATGGTGACAATACGGCTTCCATTGGGACTGAACGTGGCTGAATTGACGCTACCTTCATGCCCTTTGAGTATGGCAAGTGTTTTGCCATTGTTGTTGCTATCCCACACTCGGGCTGTGCCATCACTAGATGCGGTGACGATGCGGCTTCCATCAGAACTGAATGTGGCTGAATTAACTCTACCTTCATGCCCCTTGAGCATGGCGAGGGTTTTGCCGTTGTTGCTATCCCACACTCGGGCTGTATTGTCATCAGACGCGGTGACGATGCGGCTTCCATCGGGACTAAACTCGGCTGATCTTACATGACCTTCATGCCCCTTGAGCGTGGCGAGTGTTTTGCCGCTGTTGCTCTCCCAAACGAGGGCTGTGTTGTTAGAAGATACGATGACGATGCGGATTTCATCGAGATTGAACGTGGCTGAAGTTACATCAGATTCATGCCCCTGGAGTGTGGCGAGTGTTTTACCGCTGTTACTATCCCACACGCGGGTGGTGTTGTCATCAGACGCGGTGACAATGCGGCTTCCATCAGGACTGAACGCGGCTGAGTTGATATCACCTTTATGCCCTTTGAGCATGGCGAGTGTTTTGCCGCTGTTGCTCTCCCACACTCGGGCGGTGTTGTCATCAGACACGGTGACAATGCGACTTCCATCGGGACTGAACGCGGCTGAATTGACATTACCTTCATGCCCTTTGAGTATGGCGAGTGTTTTGCCGCTGTTGCTCTCCCACACGTGGGCGGTGTGGTCATAAGATGCGGTGACGATGCGGCTTCCATCGGGACTGAATGCGGCTGACCAAACATAACTGTCATGCCCCTTGAGCGTGGCGAGTGTTTTGCCGCTGTTGCTCTCCCACACGCGGGCGGTGTTGTCATAAGACGCGGTGACGATGCGGCTTCCATCGGGACTGAACGCGGCTGACCAAACATAACTGTCATGCCCCTTGAGCGTGGCGAGTGTTTTGCCGCTGTTGCTCTCCCACACGCGGGCGGTGTTGTCATCAGACGCGGTGACGATGCGGCTTCCATCGGGACTG
>QKBZ01000116.1 GCA_003245895.1 Beggiatoa sp. | reverse complement strand
GTTGTGCCTGCGCCTGAGATTTCTTCTATTTGTCTGTTGCTATAGCCTTCTTCCACCATCAACTTGGCATATTCCAGCTTCTGCTCTGCTGTGTATGTCTGACGAGGTTTGCGATTTGTCTGATTCATCTAATTTCTCCTAAATTACCAACTTTTGTTGGCTATATTTCTCTTTAAGATTATTAGACCATTACACCTTTATATCTGCTGAAGGCACTCGACTTTTCCCCCGCAAATCCCCATACTATTAAACATGCTGGAGACAACCTACCTCACACATCATTTTCTGATCGCCATGCCGAACTTGGCAGACCCGCATTTTCATCAAACGGTGACTTATGTGTGTATGCACAACGAAGAAGGGGCGATGGGAATTATTATTAATCGACCGATGGAAATCGACCTTGGTGAAGTGTTAGAACACATGGACATCGAGGTGGAAAATCCAATGGTTGCGCGTATGCCTATCTTTGAAGGTGGGCCAGTACAGCGTGAGCGCGGCTTTGTCTTGCACCGTCCGGTTGGTGAATGGGATGCCATGATCGGTGTAGACCCGAAAAACAATGTCGGCATTACCATTTCCCGCGATATTTTAGATGCCGTCGCCTTAGGCTCAGGGCCATCTGATGTATTAGTGGCTTTAGGTTATGCCGGTTGGTCTGCCGGTCAACTAGAGCAAGAATTAGCCGATAACGCATGGTTAAGCACACCGGCTGATAGCCGCATTATTTTTGATACACCACCCGAACAACGCTGGCAAGCTGCCGCCAATCAATTAGGTGTTGATTTAAGCCTGTTATCCAGCGACGCTGGGCACGGTTAAGCCGTGTAACAACAATGACCACCATCACCGGTACCATTTTAGGCTTTGACTACGGTCAACAACGCATCGGTGTCGCCGTCGGCGAGACCTTCATGGGTACAGCCCGCCCGCTGCGTATCTTAACCAGCCAGCAACAACGTCCCGACTGGCAAAACATTACCGCTTTAATTGAAGAATGGCGACCCGTTGCCTTAATCGTCGGTTTGCCTTTGCATTCTGATGGCAGCGAAGGCGAAATTGCCCGCCTTGCCCGTCGCTTTTCACAACAACTTTCCGGTCGTTATAATCTCCCCGTCTATACCATCGAAGAAACTTTATCTTCTATCGACGCTGAACACCGTCAGCGCGAACACAGCCGCCGCAAACAACGACATGCCCCTGTAGACGCAGTGGCGGCACAAATCATCCTTGAAACTTGGTTGGCTGAACAATAATGACTTATCTTGATGCTTTACTTGATAGCATGACGCAGCAATTACGCCGCATCATCACCAATCCCGATGAAGTGTTAATGGTTGGGATTCATAGCGGTGGGGTGTGGATTGCCGAACGCTTGCATGCGCGTTTACAACTGCCTATCCCATTGGGTCAACTGAATATCGCGTTTTATCGGGATGATTTCACCCGCATTGGTTTACATCCACATGTGGTGAATCCATCGCATTTGCCGGTGGAAATCGACGACCGACACATTATTTTAGTCGATGACGTGTTGCACACAGGGCGCACCATTCGGGCGGCACAAAATGAATTATTTGACTATGGTCGGCCTGCCAGTATTAAATTAGCCGTGTTAGTGGAACGCGATGGGCGCGAGCTACCGATACAAGCGGACGTAGTGGGCGTGTCATTGCTATTACAAGACCATCAACATTTAAAACTCAGTGGCCCAGAGCCGTTGTCATTGGATATTTTGAGCGACAGCTAGCTGAGTTGCACTGATTACGGTGAATTGCACCTGTTGTTTCATGGTTATATGTAAGTCAAACAGGGTTGGGTTGTAGGGTGGAATAGGCGCAAGCCGTATTCCACCATGCAGTTTATAAGCTGTATTTGCCCAGCTTTTTGCAGGATTTTATGGTGGAATACGCTACGCTATTCCACCCTACAACAATGCCTGCTTAACTTAATGACTGTGTTACACAGGCTGCAAACGAGTAAACAATAAAACATCGCTTATCATGGCTCTCTCCTTCCTCATAAGCGCATAAGAGTATTACCGTATGAATATACAACTTGACAGTCAGGGACGACTTAAACACTTCTTAGGTATAGAAGGTTTAAAGCGCGAATTATTAATTGAAATCTTAGACATTGCCGCTTCTTTGATTCAAGTCAGTGAAAAAGCAGTGAAAAAAGTGCCGCTATTGCGTGGCAAAACCGTCGTTAACCTCTTTTTTGAACCCAGTACCCGCACCCGCACCACCTTTGAGCTTGCTGCCAAGCGCTTATCCGCCGATGTGCTGAATTTTAACATCAGCTCCTCGTCTACCAGTAAAGGCGAAACCTTACTGGACATGCTGAATAATTTAGAGGCGATGCACTGCGATATGTTTGTGGTGCGGCACGATGAAGCAGGCGCACCGTTTTTCATGGCGCAACACGTCCCTGAACACATCAGCATTGTCAATGCCGGTGATGGTCGGCACGAGCATCCGACGCAAGCGATGTTGGATATGTTCACCATTCGGCAGCACAAAGGCGAGTTTCATAACCTAAAAGTCGCTATCGTCGGCGATATTCTGCATTCTCGCGTTGCCCGTTCACAAATTTTTGCCTTGACCACTTTGGGCGCGGCAGAAGTGCGCATTATCGCGCCTAGAACCTTAATGCCCAAAGGTATTGAAGATATGGGCGTGAAAGTGTTTGACCGCTTAAAAGCCGGTTTACAAGATGTGGACGTGGTGATTATGTTGCGCATTCAACGCGAACGCATGCGCAGTGCCTTATTGCCCAGCGAGCAAGAGTATTTTCAATATTACGGCTTGACTGAGGATATGCTGGCGCAAGCACATCCTGATGCTATTGTAATGCACCCCGGTCCGATTAATCGCGGTGTTGAGATTGAATCCAGCGTAGCAGACGGCTCGCGCTCGGTGATCTTGCAGCAAGTGAGCAACGGCATTGCGGTACGCATGGCAGTAATGGCGATGGTGTTAGGTCGTATTGATAAACCCTTGGAAACTGCAAAGGATAGCCTCGTATGAGCAGTCGTTTTAGCATTTGCGGCGGACGTGTCATCGACCCCGCGTCTGATTTTGATGCCATTACCGATGTACATATTGCAGGCGGTCGCGTGGTGGCTTTGGGCGATGCGCCCGCTGATTTTCAAGCCGAATGGCAGCTTGATGCTACCGATTTAATCGTTTGCCCCGGTTTGGTGGATTTATGTGTGCGTTTGCGCGAACCCGGTGCTGAGCATAAAGGCACGATTCGCAGTGAAACCCGCGCCGCTGCCTGCAATGGCATCACCACCTTATGCTGTCCGCCGGATAACGTGCCGGTCACAGACACACCTGCGGTCGCTGAGTTATTGCAAGAACGCGCTTGGCTGTCAGGCATGGCAAAAGTGTTGCCATTGGCTGCGTTAACCATTGGTTTACGCGGTGAGCAATTAGCCGAAATGGGCGATTTGCGCGAGGCCGGTTGTGTTGGTGTTAGCAATGCCTTAGAGCCTATCGAAAATACTGACGTATTGCGTCATGCCTTGGAATATGCCGCGAACTGTGAATTGCCGGTATTTTTATCGCCGCAAGATGCGTGGTTAGGTCATTCCGGTTGTGTGCATGAAGGCGCGATTAGCACTCGTATGGGCTTATCCGGCATTCCTGAAGCAGCGGAAACGATTGAAGTATCACGCGATTTGCTGTTAATGGAATTAACTGGCGCACAAGTGCATTTTAGTCATTTATCAACTGCGCGAGCGGTGGAATTATTAGCACAAGCACAGGCCAAAGGTTTGCCAGCGACGGCGGATGTGTGCGCACATCAGCTATTTTTAACCGACATGGATTTGATGGACTATAACAGTCAATGTCATGTCTACCCACCTTTGCGCAGCACACGGGATCAAGATGCCTTACGCGCTGCGATTCAAGCCGGTACGGTGTCGGTGATTTGTTCTGATCATCAACCGCATGAAAAAGACGCGAAATTAGCCCCATTTGCGCAAACAGCGGCGGGTATTTCTGGTTTAGACACCTTATTGCCCTTAACCTTGCGTTTAGCGTCAGAATTGAGTTTACCTTTGCCGCAAGTGTTGCGCACTGTGACCAGCAATCCGGCACAAGTGTTAGGCATTGAAGCCGGTCATTTAAGTGTGGGCAGTGTGGCGGATATTTGCGTATTCGATCCGAATGCCGAATGGCAGTTAAGCATAGATAATATGCACAGTTTAGGCATTAACTCGCCGTTTTTAGGCTGGCATTTAAAAGGACGGGTTCGTTATACCGTGATTGATGGTCGCCTTGTTTATCAACGCTTAGATAATTTAGCCGAGGTGGCTTAATGTTTTCAGCGCGTTGGCTATCAAGCTGACGCGCTCCCTCTCTCCTGCGCATAGGATAAAATGCTATGAAGCTATCCCTACAATGGCTGTTTGCATTTTTCTTGTTGTCTGTACCCGTTTTAGTGTTATTGCCGCTGGGTTTGTTGTGGTTGTGGCAACAGGCCAGCATAAGCCTTTGGCTAATTGTCGGTCTAAGCTGTACCTCTTTGGGTCTAGGCTGGGTGTTATACCTACGCCAGCAGCGCGTTCAAATGCTGCAAAACCTGCCCGAAGTCGATCCCAATCGCAACTGGTCAGAGCAAGGTCAAGCGGCATGGGCAAAAGTCGATGCGCTCGCCAATCAAGTTCAACCCAATCAATACACCTTAGTTGAGTTTGACCGCCTTGTTGCTTTAGGCGAGCAAGTCGCCAACACCGTCGCCTTACATTACCACCCCAAAGCTGCGCAGCCGTTGCAGGAAACGCCATTACCGTATTTATTGCGCATTATTGAGCTAGTGTGTGCAGATTTGCGCAAAAATTTTGTCAGTCAAATCCCTGGCAGTCACATCATTACCATCGGCGACATTTTCCGCAGTGGACGTTTAGCCAGTCTCGCCAGTCAATATTATGATGTATATCGCGTGTTATCGCTGCCGATTAATCCAACTGGTTCCTTAATGCGCGAGTTAAAAGACTTTTTATCAAAAAAATTGCTCAATGCAGCGACCGATAATGTGAAGTTGTGGTTATTGCAAACTTATGTGCGCAAAGTGGGTTATTACTCGATTGAGTTATATAGCGGTGCTTTGGTGTTAGATGACATCGCATTTCAGCAGTTTAAAACGGATTATTCAAAAGATAATTTAACGGAATCTGAACAAGTCGAATCTGAGGCCGCGAATGTACCTTCTGAGCCGTTGCGAGTATTGATTTTAGGTCAAGTGAAAGCTGGCAAATCTTCCTTGGTTAATGCTTTGTTTGGCGAGTTGCGCGCGGCGACAGATGTTTTACCTCAAACCAGCCGTTTAACGCCGTATTTGCTGAGCCGAGAGGATATTGATTACGCTTTGGTGTTGGATAGTGCGGGTTATGAGGAGCAACAGCAGGCGAGTCAGTTTTTTCACAGTATTGAAACGGAAGTGTTGCGCTGTGATTTGATTTTATTGGTGTGTGCAGCGCATCAAGCTGCCCGCGAGGCGGATAAACAGGTGTTAAGTGCGTTAAATGAACTGTATCAACGCCATATCGATGTGCCTCAGCCGCCGGTTTTAGTGGTGTTAAGTCATATCGACCGTTTGAGGCCTGTGCGCGAATGGAGTCCACCTTATAACATTGAGCAGCCAGATACTGCGAAAGCCATCCAAATTCGCGCCGTGATGGAGCAAGTGGCGACCGATTTAAATTTACCTTTAGCGCAAATCATTCCTGTCAACTTGCAAGCAGAACAACGCTATAACATTGAGGAAGGCATATTGCCTGCAATGTTGAATCAGTTAGAAGGCGCACATCGCGTGCGTTATCTGCGTTGCATGCGTTTGTTTAAAAAGGATGAGTATTGGCAGCAGTTGTGGAAACAGACTTTAAGCACGGGGCGCGTGTTGGTGGATTCGATTGCGAAGGTGGCGGAGAAGATTGATGAGTTTAAGCGTTAGTTTGCGCTTAGAAAAAGGGCTATTTTTATTGATGTGAATCTGTTACTTTTTCTAACTTCGACCTTCGGTTGTGTGAAAACCCTAGGGGATCGAAGTTGAATGGTGATTTTGTGCAACGAAAAATCAATGATTTACATGATGGCTTTGTGATGCTTAACTTAGTTGAGAGTGTGACTAAGGGCATTTTTTGGAGGGTTTCAAATTCCCATTAGGGGTAGAAAGTTGTTGACTCTGAATCTATCGGCAACACATGGCAAATCGTTTCAAATTCCCATTAGGGGTAGAAAGTCGGAACCGTTCACCTCACGCCCAACCGATACCCCAGTTTCAAATTCCCATTAGGGGTAGAAAGCCACCGCGTAAATGCTGCTCATCCGATTTAACGAACACGGTTTCAAATTCCCATTAGGGGTAGAAAGCCCTTCTTAATTTCCGCTAATGCATTCTCAATATAAGTTTCAAATTCCCATTAGGGGTAGAAAGTGCGCTCATATTCACGCTTGCATTGGAACCACCGGGTTTCAAATTCCCATTAGGGGTAGAAAGATAAACGATTTTCGCACCACTGGCAATGCCGCTGGGTTTCAAATTCCCATTAGGGGTAGAAAGCCGCTTCTGTTTGCAGTGTTTGCCGTTTGGCGGTTTGTTTCAAATTCCCATTAGGGGTAGAAAGTTCTTATACCAGCCTATGTGCTTCTCTAGGCGGATATGTTTCAAATTCCCATTAGGGGTAGAAAGTGCGTCGCTGCGCGGTTTTTCATCGACGCATCAAGGTTTCAAATTCCCATTAGGGGTAGAAAGAAATGCGATGGCTAAAACTTGTTCTGATACATCATGTTTCAAATTCCCATTAGGGGTAGAAAGAGCGAAAATATTGTTTAGCTTTTCTTGCGCTTGAATGGTTTCAAATTCCCATTAGGGGTAGAAAGAATATCAGCGGATGTGATTTGATCAGCATCGGCAGAGTTTCAAATTCCCATTAGGGGTAGAAAGATTAATGTGCTAAATGGCACATTGGGGGCATATGTGTTTCAAATTCCCATTAGGGGTAGAAAGTGATTGCGCTTGCGTGTTCGCGCTTAGCAGTGCTAGTTTCAAATTCCCATTAGGGGTAGAAAGACGCATATAACGGCGTAACTCACGACATTTATTCAAGTTTCAAATTCCCATTAGGGGTAGAAAGTTCTTTCTTATCGCTTCTTCTGTGCGAGTAATGCCTGGTTTCAAATTCCCATTAGGGGTAGAAAGGTAATCATTTGGGATGATATTGATCATTGCTGTTGACGGTTTCAAATTCCCATTAGGGGTAGAAAGTCCTTATGAATTACGTTGTTCTTGATGCTCAAGCGTTTCAAATTCCCATTAGGGGTAGAAAGCCGCCAGAATTGAATTTAAGGACAGGCTGATTTGCGTTTCAAATTCCCATTAGGGGTAGAAAGCAGCGTTGCTCAAGACTTATCAAATCTTCAGTTGGTTTCAAATTCCCATTAGGGGTAGAAAGGTGATAGTGGGCGTGTAGTGTTTCACGCTTTCGGGTTTCAAATTCCCATTAGGGGTAGAAAGACAGAATGGAATGTGTTTTGCCGTGACATGGTAGGGTTTCAAATTCCCATTAGGGGTAGAAAGATAGGGATTAGTGATGTATCAAGCGTTGATTGGGACGTTTCAAATTCCCATTAGGGGTAGAAAGAAGGAAATTCAAGTAGATTCATTGATTAACAAAAGCGTTTCAAATTCCCATTAGGGGTAGAAAGAAGAAAATATCGAATTACTCAATAAAGAACATCTGTTTCAAATTCCCATTAGGGGTAGAAAGGTTTGCAAAGCTTTTTTATTCAGGCGACTTGATGCGGGTTTCAAATTCCCATTAGGGGTAGAAAGACACCATCAAAAGGCTAAAACAATGACCATAAGATAGTTTCAAATTCCCATTAGGGGTAGAAAGTGAGCAAAAAAAAGCAAAATGCTTGAGTTTTTCCAAGCGTTTCAAATTCCCATTAGGGGTAGAAAGACATGGCTGGCCTGTGGCGCGGGTAGTGGCTGGCCTGGTTTAAAATTCCCATTAGGGGTAGAAAGCTTGCTTAAACTCAATTTCTTCTGTGAGGGTTTCGTAGTTTCAAATTCCCATTAGGGGTAGAAAGATGTTATTTAGATACCTGTGCTAAGAATTGTGTGACTTGTTTCAAATTCCCATTAGGGGTAGAAAGATTATCCAAGCTAATCACACCTAAATGCTGTGGAAGTTTCAAATTCCCATTAGGGGTAGAAAGGTACTGGATTGAAACAGGTTGGATTAACAATATGTTTCAAATTCCCATTAGGGGTAGAAAGATCGAGGATTCCTAGCTGTTAGGTAAATGGGTAAGGTTTCAAATTCCCATTAGGGGTAGAAAGCTTTTCCAAGCTCTCGTCTAATGCTTCGATAATGTGTTTCAAATTCCCATTAGGGGTAGAAAGTTGGCAGCGACCTTAGCACACTGGAAGCGCAGGCAGGTTTCAAATTCCCATTAGGGGTAGAAAGAGCGGTAAAGCGTTGGATGAATCTTTAGCCGTGGGTTAGTTTCAAATTCCCATTAGGGGTAGAAAGTGGGAACATCCCACCTAGTGCAGCGGTTGCGGCTTCGTTTCAAATTCCCATTAGGGATAAAAAAAAGCCCCAACAGCATTAACCTGTTAGGGCTTCTCCCACACTCAAAATCACCCCTCACACCCCAAAAACCACCACAACCCCGCCTATATTTCCCTTATTCTTAAAAAGACACTTGCACCTGACCAGTCATCACTATACGCTTTCTGCTTTTTGGGCAGGATTTGGGATTATGGCTTTAAACAGTATCCAAGAACTGATTGATGACATTCGTCAGGGCAAAATGGTCATTTTAATGGATGATGAAGATCGCGAAAACGAAGGCGATCTGATTATGGCAGCCGAAAAAGTGCGGCCTGAAGACATTAATTTTATGGCGCGTTACGGTCGTGGCTTGATCTGTTTGACCTTAACTCAAGAACACTGCAAAAACTTACGCCTACCTTTAATGGTCAATGACAACCAAGCCGCTTATTCAACCAACTTCACCGTATCGATTGAAGCAGCCAAAGGCGTAACCACTGGCATCTCCGCCGCCGACCGCGCAACCACCATTCAAGCTGCCGTCGCACCGAATGCCAAACCCTCCGACTTAGTACAACCCGGCCACATTTTCCCGTTAATGGCACAAGCCGGTGGCGTATTGCGTCGCGCAGGCCACACTGAAGCAGGCTGTGACTTAGCCCGTTTAGCCGGTTTACAAGCAGCAGGCGTATTAGTCGAAATCTTAAACGAAGACGGCACCATGGCACGCCGCGCCGACTTAGAAAAGTTCGCTGAAGAACACCAATTAAAAATCGGTACTATCGCCGACTTAATCCGCTTCCGTGTAGAAAATGAAAAAGCGGTCGAGCGCGTGGGACACTGCCGCATGCCAACCGAACACGGCGAATTTGAATTAATTGCCTATCAAGATGTGATCGATGGCACAGTACATTTTGCCATGGTGATGGGCGATAAGTTTTCGGATGATGTGTTAGTGCGCGTACACATTAGTAATATGTTATGCGACTTAACCGGCAGCTTACGCGAGGAATGTGGCTGGCCTCTGCAAAGTGCCTTAAAACGCATTGCCCAAGAAGGCAGCGGCATTGTCGTTATCTTGCAGCAAGCACAAAACAGCGACCAGTTAATTCGCATGATTCAAAACCACGCCAAACGCGATCAAGGCGAAGAATTACCGGCAATGCCTCCTAGCACCGACTTACGCACTTATGGTTTAGGGGCGCAAATTTTATTAGATTTAGGCGTGCGCAAAATGCGAATTTTAAGCGCGCCCAAGAAATTGCACGCTATTTCAGGCTTCGGCTTAGAAGTAGTAGATTATGTGACACATTAAGCGATGCTCGCCAGTAACAAACGGTTTCAGATAGCGTTATACTGATGTTGAGCACTGGCAGGGTGCATTGCATAAAATGGGACTGAATCCCACAGATAGAGAGTAGAGAAAATGACAAAAGTAATTGAAGGTGATTTCATTCAATGCAAGGGACAATTTGCCATCGTGGTGGCGCGGTTTAATGCCTTTATTGTCGAAAGCTTATTATCCGGTGCTTTAGACACCTTAAAACGACATGGCATCTCTGAAAACCATATCACCATTGTGCGCGTACCTGGTGCTTATGAAATGCCTTTAGCCACCCAACGCTTAGCTAAAGCTAAAAAATATGATGCCATTATTGCTTTAGGCGCAGTGATTCGCGGTGGTACACCACATTTTGAATATGTGGCTGGCGAATGTGCTAAAGGCTTAGCACAAGTGTCATTAGAATACGATACACCGGTTTCTTTTGGTGTCTTAACCGTTGATTCCATTGAACAAGCTGTGGAACGCTCAGGCACTAAAGCAGGCAATAAAGGCGCGGATGCTGCCTTGTCTGCGGTTGAAATGGTGAGCCTGTTGGCTAAGTTAGGATAATAAACACGCTATGACGAACGAGCACTCCAAAGATCAACACCCGCTCGCAGATGTTGGCAGCAACGCCCGCAAGTTATCTCCACAAGCACGCAGTTTTGCGCGGCAACGTGCATTACAAGCCTTGTATCAGTGGAGCTTAGCAGGGCAGGACATCCAGACTATTGAACAACAGTTCATGAGCGAACAGCCTATGGATCGCGTGGATGTTGACTACTTTCGGCAGTTATTGCATGGGATTCCCCGTTGCATTGAAGCCTTAGATCAAGCGGTTGAACCTTTACTAGATCGCAGTATTGCCCAGCTAGACCCTGTTGAGCATACGATCTTGTGGATTGGCTGTTATGAATTGCAGCATCACAAGGAAGTGCCGTGGCGCGTGGTCATTAATGAAGGCGTTGAGTTGGCTAAAAAGTTCGGTGCCACTGAAAGCTATAAATATATTAATGGCGTATTAGACAAATTAGCGAAAAAATTTGCCTAAACTTCTAAGCTTAGGTTCGGCGTAAGCTGTTTGGGTAGCACTTAGCGGCGGATGACGGCTTGCGCCTTATCCGCCCTACAGGATAAAACGCAAACAGTTACGCCATTATTTTGATTATTAGAACGGAACGCGCAACGATGTTTTTTCGACTATTTGTGCTGGCCTTAATTTTAGGTGTCGCATGGCAAGTGGGTTGGCGTTTATGGCGCATTCGACAAAAACGCGAAGCCTTAGAGCAAACCCACGCCAATGCCCCAAAACAGGGTAAGATGCTACGCTGTGCGCAGTGTGGCGTGCATTTTCCAGAACAAGAAGCAGTACGCATGGACGATAAAGTGTTTTGCTGTACGCAACATCAGATTTTATTTCAAAAAAAATCAGATTCAGACTCATCCCATTAAGACCATAAGCGTCTAAATCTAAGTATCAACGACAGCAACACTTAAAATGTTTATGCTTGCAAACATGCGCAATCGCATAAATACTTGTTCACAGATTGACTACAATAAAAACAACTCTCTGCCAAAGGATTGGCAATACCGTGTGGTATTTCTAGCAAAGTGCGCTAGAACCAGAATTAATCCTTTGAAATAATTAAAAAGTGAGCATTCCTATGAAAATGTTGTCTCCTGATCTCATTGAGCGTGTCAACCGCGTTAGTCATGAACAAAAACGCTTATCTAAAGTGTTAAGCACGCTGCAAACTTTACCTGAAGATATTGAACGATTTAAAGCTGACTTATCTCAACTGAACCTTCAATTTCGCCAACGCCCGCAACCCGTATTTGTCCCGCCTGATCTTGATTTAACGGCAAACCCAGAATTTGAACGGGATACCAATGAAGCAGAGCGTTTAGAAGCGGAGTTAGGACGCATTAAAGCGTTTGAAGATGATATAGACGGGCTGTTTTTGGAAGAAGTGTTGCAATTGCGTGGCAAATTAGCGCAAACAGGTAGTGCGCCGGAAACCAAAGCTAAGACAGATACTGGTTACATTATTTTTTACCGCAACGATCAACATGAAACCTTTGAATGGTCTGAACAAGATCAGCAATGGTGTGCAAAACATCACGGCTCGTGTTATCCCAGCCGCATTGCGGTAGAGCAGCAATTCACTGCATTAAAAGAACAGTGGGCGGATTTAGCGTTGAAAATTGGACGGCGTTGAATGGGGTGTTTTCTCGTTCCCATCGTCTCACGATGGGAATGCGTACCACATCGCTCCAGCGGCGCGAATAGATAGCTTATTCATTCTGTACGATAAATCTTGTGTAGCCAATCAGCTAATGCTCGATAAACTTCATGCGTTTCGTCTAATAGCGAGCCTTGGTTCATAAAGACACCTTCAACACCATAGCTAGGTGATTTTTGCCAAGCAAGCCAAGTGGCGATTTCTGCTTTTGCGATGTGAATAGGTTTGAATTTTTGTAGATTTCTATTTGCAAGATCACCGACGGTTGTAACTGCATGTTGAAATAGTGCTGATTCATCTGATTTCACGCAGCTTTTAATCCAATGTTCCAACGTACCTGCATCATGGTTATTCGGCATAATCCACGCGCCAAAGTCGGAAAGACCATCATTATGATTAAAATATAATCCTTTCTGTTGTGATAATGCGTTAGATAGTGAAAAATCAAAGGGTTGTAAAATATCTACAAAGCGTTCCAAGGTTTTTTCATAGCCTAAACCACCCACATTATTGTCGTCAGCATCAACAATCACCGCAAGTTTTTCAATTCGACCGTCATCTATTTGTGGTAATAAGGCATTTTTTAGGTGGTTGAATACACCTTGTTTGCTGTTGTAATCTCCGCCGATTTCTTTAGGTGGCGCAATTTGCACCACGTCTTGTAATCCTATTTGTGCGCACAGTTTAGCAAAAAAGGCTTTGTCAGCTTCACCTTCGACTAATAGCAGGTTTTTCATGTCTGCCATTAGCGAACCTCAACGTCTGATTGTGTAATTTGATACAGAGCATCTTCTTCAAATACAGTGGCGATAATTTGTCCATAATTGCTTTTGCGTACACTTTTACCAACGCGAAATAACACGCCTTCTATATCTTTTTTCTCTTTAGCCACTTTGGCAAAGCTTTCAATACAGTCCCAGCTATGGGTTGTTGCAAAAATTTGTATATTCAGTTCTTTGGATAAATCAAACAGTAATTGCCAGATTTTTTCTTGTACGCTGTAATGCAAACCGTTTTCAAATTCATCGATGAGTAGAAAGCCATTTTTTGCAGGAAATACTTTTAAAAGTAATTGAAATACTTTTAGTATACCATCACCTAGGCTATGTAATGGTACAGGATATTCCATGTCTGATAGTTTTACTTTTGCGATCCGTTTTGGAGATATACGTTTTTCTTCAACAAAAGTTATATTTTCAACACTGGGTTGAATGATTCGCATTGCATCCATAACAATATTTGCAGGTTTTTGTAAAGCAATCTTATCCCACTGACTGGCTAATTCATCCATTGATATAAATCGTGAAGGGATTACACTATAAGGTAAACTTTTACTAAAATAAGGCTTATGTTGAAAAGTTGTTTTTTTATTGTTTTCAAACTCTTCAAACCTAATATCAAAAATTTTTTTTCCTTTATTAACTCTTAATACATTTTCAATACTAGATTGCTCAGGTAAGTTTTCAATTTCATTGTCTAAAAAAGCTTTTATACGAGTATAAATTTGAGTCTCACCACCAAAAAGAGCAGAGGCAGATTCTAGTGTCTCCTCAACTAAAACAATGCGTTGTATTTTTATTTGTTCCTTTCCATCTATTTCACCAATAATGATTTTTTCATGTTTATTGTTTGAGATTTGTCTACCTGTGAATAAATCTTCAAATGGAAAAAAATCATTCAGTTCATCCTCTTCTACTGCAAATCGTTCATTATGAAATATAGCAATTTCTTTTAAAACAGATGGATGAGCATTACTCGCAAACACCTGCAAAGCCTCTAACACAGTACTCTTACCCGCATTATTTTTCCCAACAATCAAATTCACATTGCCCAGCTTAGACACCTTAAAATCTTGCAACAATCTAAAATTTTTAATCTCTAATGACTTAAGCACGATAATACATCCATTTTTTACAATAAAATAAAGCCAAGTTCGACACAAACCAACTGCATCGAACTTGCCCCAAACTACACCAAACTAAAACCATCCCCCACACTCACCTCGCCATCTTCCACCACTTCGACATACACCCCCATATTAGGATGACCCCAACTGTTGACTAAAGTCTGTGGAATTTTTAAATCGCGTTTGGCGGTGAGAGGATTCACATTTGTTGCTGCACAGCGTTTAATCGGTTTTAACACCCGCACCACTGCCGTACCTAACTGCAATAACTGACCGCTTGCCCATTGCAACTCCTCCCATTCCGGCAACTGTTCAAAATACACATTGCCGCGAAAGCGTAAGGGATCAACTGGACTGCCAATGACCTGCTCTAACGCATCCACGCTGGCGAGATTAATACAAGATAAGGTTTTTTCTGCCACATCGGAAAACATATGGCTAGGCTCACTCGGCGCAGTCATTAACTTTAACTCCCCACGCACTTCATCACCTAAATACTCGGCAAAAAAACGCTCAATGCGGGCAATGCCTTTATCATCATGCAATGAGGCGACACAGGCCACCACCTCATCGCCTTGTTCATCATAATGATACACACTCAAAAGACCCGTGCCGTCATCATACTCTGTACGCAAGGCCGCTAACTTTTCGTTTTTCATCAGCATTAAAAATTCAGTTTTCGGCAAATGCTGCGGATGTGTGGGATCAAATTGCGTGGTGCCATGCGCTAACGCAAAATGTCGGTCTAAAGGAATGGATTGACCTGTTTGCAAAAAAATTTGCTGTAAGGCTTCCGCAGTTAAACCTTTGATAGGATAACGATACAGTTGTTTGACGGTGGGCATAATGAGTTACTCCGCAGCGGCAGCCAGAGCTTGATCGATATCAGCAATAATATCGTCGATGTGCTCTAGCCCAATGGAAAGACGAACCATGTCCTCCGAAACACCGGCTGACGCTAATTCTTCTGGCGAGAGTTGGCGGTGTGTCGTGGTGGCCGGATGACAGGCTAAGGATTTGGCATCGCCAATATTGACTAATCGAGTGATGAGTTTCAAGGCATCAATAAATTTTGCACCGGCTTCGCGTCCGCCTTGAATGCCAAAGCTGAGAATGCTAGAGGCACGACCGCCCATGTATTTATCGACTAAACCATGGTGTGGATGATCCGCTAAACCGGCAAATTGTACCCAATTCACTTGCGATTGCTGTTTTAAATGCTCCGCCACTTTTTGCGCGTTTTCGCATAAGCGATCCATACGCACCGGCAAGGTTTCGATACCTTGCAGGAATAAGAAGGCGTTAAACGGTGACATCGCGCCACCCATATTACGCAATGGCACTACTCGCGCCCGCGCAATAAAGGCCGCAGCACCGAAAGTTTTGGTATAAGACACGCCATGATAAGACGGATCAGGCTGGCATAAATAAGGGAATTTTTCTGGGTAATCTGCCCAAGGGAAGCGACCGGAGTCAACGATAATGCCGCCGATACTGTTGCCGTGACCGCCCATGTATTTGGTCAGCGCATGCACAATAATATCGGCGCCGTGTTCAATCGGGCGGCATAAATACGGCGTTGGCACGGTGTTATCGACAATCAATGGCACGCCGCGACTGTGGGATAATTCTGCTAACGCGCCAAAATCGACGATATTGCCTAAAGGATTGCCAATTGATTCGCAAAACACCGCTTTGGTTTTCTCATCGATTAAATTGGCAAATTCTTCAGGCTTACGATAATCAGCAAAGCGCACTTCAATGCCATATCGTGGCAAGGTGTGGGCAAATAAGTTGTAAGTGCCGCCATATAAAGTGCTGGAGGTAACGATATTGTCGCCTGCGCTTGCCAAAGTCATGATGGCATAGGTGATCGCGGTCATACCTGAGGACAATGCTAAACCAGCAATACCACCTTCCAATTCAGCGACCCGCTTTTCTAACACGTCGTTAGTCGGGTTCATCATACGGGTATAAATATTACCCGCCACTTTTAAATCGAATAAATCTGCCGCGTGTTGGGTGTCGTCAAAGGCATAGGAGGATGTTTGGTAAATCGGTACTGCAACGGCTTTGGTGGTGGGATCAGGTGAATAACCGCCGTGAATGGCGACAGTTTCCAGTTTCATAAGGTCTCCTTGGTGGTTGGTGGTGGTGCAAGCTTAAGTTGCAGCACTTCATAAATCAGGGTAAATGCCCGATAACTGCTAAATGCCGATCACTGACTTCGTGTACGGTAAGTTGTGTTAAACCCGCAACAGCAAGTTGCTCGCTGACTTCATCTAAACGGAAAGCGGCTAATAATGAGTTGTAAAAATCACGCTGCAACACGGGTGGTGCATCAGCCGCATGCTGCTGCACAATAATTTCAGCTTGATGCATGGTTTCTGGACGTATCAAATCCATGATTAACACCGCTGCACCAGAAGCACCCAAGCTTTTCACGGTTTGCCATAACATTCGTGGCTCAAACAAATGATGCAGCAAAGAGTTGGATAAGATGGTTTGATAATGCCCATTATTTAATTGGGTATCAGGCAAGAGGGTTTGCAATAAATGCACGCGCTGGGTTAAACCGGCTTGTGCAATCGCTTGCTGGGCAAACTTTAACATTGCAGCAGAACCGTCGATGGCATCGATATGACAATCAGGATAACGGCGGGCAAAACGAATACAAATATCAGCATCACCACAGCCAATGTCTAACAC
>QKBZ01000219.1 GCA_003245895.1 Beggiatoa sp. | reverse complement strand
TGCGAGCTTTTCTCCGATTGGAAACCTATAGCTATGTTACTGGGAATAGCTGGTTTGAAGCCAAAATGCAGATTATTCGCGAGGCTATCAGGGCTTACCTTAATAACCCTTTATATCTGTTGAAGGCAACTGCGTAACTCCTATTAATATAAGTTACATGACTAAACGATGTCAGTGCATAGCCTAGTGCAAAGTCCATAATAGTCAAATAAATTTGTAAAAGACTTGACCCTATTATATTACAGTTAATTGAGTGCAATACAGGATGTTTAAAAGGTATTTGATATGTAGCTTGATGCTTAAGTTATTGCGCTAAGCATTACTGTGCAAAATGCACATTTAATATTTATTTTTATTGTTTAAATAATGCTGATGACTAACTAAAGGCCGCTAATATCACGGCACTGGCTTTAAAAGAGGCAATTAAAGGTAGGCCGCGTTGTAATGGGAAACTATCCCCCGCATCGCTGGTTAACATCACTTTTAAACTATTACCGCCTGCCAGTGTCAGTGTTAGCAAGGTTTCCGTCTCACTTTCTTGCCAGCGATTGATATGACCTGTTAAGCGATTGCGGCAACTGAGTTGCGAGCGGTCTTCTGTATGGCTTAACACGATGTGCATGGCAGGAATCAGCGCAAATACTTGACCGCCCAGCTTAAGATTAAGTTGTTGGCAACTGGTTGAAGTGATTAACGCGGTGAGTTGCTCGCCGCCGCTAAGCTGTAAACTGATTTCGCAATTGGGTGCGTCGTTTTGAATGTTAACTATTGTGCCGACAAATTGATTGCTGGCTGTGGTTTGCGCGTTAGCATATTGTAAAAATTGGTATAACTCGCTGTATTCACTGAGCCGGTTACTCAGTTGAGCAAGGAATTGTTGATGCTCGGCTTGTAAGGTTTGATAGGTAAGGACTAATGCTTGACCGTAAGCCGTGAGTTGAGAACCGCCGCCGCCTTTGCCGCCCGTAGTGCGCTCAACTACAAGGCGTTCCGACAGGTTATTCATGGTTTCAATCATTTCCCATGCCGCTTTATAGCTAATGCCCGCAGCACGAGCAGCCTTAGTAATGGAACCGTGTTCCGCGATTTTTTCCAGTAAGGTGAGTTGTTTCGGGATGAGCAGGCGGCCTTCGGCGTTAGCAAGCCAAATGTTGCCTTGTACTGAGAGTGTCATAGCAAAAAAACGGTCTTTAAGGTTACGGTGCTGAAAAGTCAGGCGTAATTTTAAGACTTATGAGGCGTGTAAGCTATGGTTTTTCGTTATAAATTTTGCTGACTAGGCTATTTTTTCTATTTGCATCATTTGATTTCCACCCCGTTGAAACTCGTAATTAACCTTGCGAACAATAATGTTATAGCCTTGTTTTTCCAACATATCTGCGACGGTTTGCAGATGTCGAGAAGGCTTTGCACCGAGTTCTAATAACGGAAAAATACGCACCTCGTTGGCAACGCGACACAGTTCTAAAATGGCTTCAAAATGGAACGCTAGCGAGAGTTGTTCGCTGTAAAGAAATAACAGATGGGAGCAGATGGCAAGGTCGAATTGTTGATTGGCAAAGGGCAGTTGTGGCAATTCGTGTGCGAGATAGCGCGCTTGTTGCTTGCCGCGCTCGTAGTCCGCTAAAAAGTCATTCATTGCCGCCAGCCGGATTTGCCCTAATTCCTCGACAGAGTGGATGCTTTTCCAAACAAACTCATGCTGATTGTTGCGCGTTTGTGCCAGCACGGTGTCATAGGTTTCGTTAATACGCTGGCGAATATCGTGGGCTGAGCATTGATATAACGGGTCTATTGAAGTGACGCGCCCACCTTGCGCAGTGAGCGTGGCATTAAAGGCCGCAGGGCCATCGCCACAGCCTAAAATGTGTTTTTGTAAGTCATTATTTGTTAGGGCAAACATGGCGACATATTCGTCAAAGCTTCTGCCCCACGGGACGATAGTGTCTAAAGTGAATGACATCAGGTGTTTTTCTGCTTCAATTTAATTAAAACTAGCCTCGACCACTCCGCGCTCTCTGCACCAACAAAATCACCGGCACTAAACCAATTAACACCAAAGTCGATGCTGGTAAAGCTGCTCGCGCCCATTCCCCTTCTGAAGTCATTTCATAAATCCGTACCGCCAGCGTATCCCAACCAAAAGGGCGCAGCAATAAAGTCGCGGGCATTTCTTTCATCACGTCTACAAATACCAGTAAAAAACCGGTGAATAAGCTAGGGCGTAGTAAAGGCAAATAAATACGCCATAACAATGTACTCGGTGAAGCCCCTAAACTGCGAGCAGCTTCGTGGATAGAGGGACGGATGCGGTGTAAGCCACCTTCGACGGGGCTGTAGGCGACCGCCATAAAACGTACCATGTAGGCCATGATTAAGGCCAATAAACCACCACTGAGCACTAAACCTGCCTCGAAACCTAGCCAGCTTAAGGCGGCGTTTAAATAGCGATCCATCCAGACGAAAAATAACATGATGCCCACGGCTAACACTGACCCCGGTAAGGCATAGCCTAAAGTAGCAATAGCGGCGGCAAAGCGGGTGCTGGTGCGACGGCTTAAGCGTTGACTAAAGCCGAGTAAAACCGCAGCAAGCACCGTTAAACTCGCTGCAAGTGCGCCTAATGACAGCGTGTTGGTTAACAAAGCGATATAACGGCTGTCTAAATCAGAGGCGGCGGTTTTCCATACCCAATAGATTAATTGACTCATGGGAATGAAAAAGGCGAAGGCTAACACAGTTAAAGCAAAACCAGTCGCTGCCCATGCTTTCCAGCCGGTTAATTTATAACGGTATTGGCGTTGATTGTCAGTGTGATAACGCGCTTGACGGCGTTGGCGGCGTTCCAAAGACAAGGCGAAAAATACGAACACTAATAATAAAGAGGCTAGCTGTGCAGCAGCAGGTAAGTTGAATAAGCCATACCATGCTTTATAAATCGCGGTGGTGAACGTGTCGTAATTGAATACGGCAACTGTGCCGAAGTCGGCTAAGGTTTCCATTAAGGCTAAGGCCATCCCCGCTGCAATGGCAGGGCGTGCCATTGGTAAGGCCACTTTAAAAAAGGCAGAAACAGGGCTTAAGCCGAGAGACTGTGCAGCTTCCATTAAGCGCTGGCCTTGGCCTAAGAAGGCGACACGCGCTAGCATGTACACATAGGGGTATAACGCCAATACCATGACGAAAATCACGCCGCCTTCTGAGCGGATAGGCGGTATCCAATAATTGCCTCGCCCAAACCACTCACGCAACACCGATTGCAAGGGGCCGCTGTAGTCGAACAGCCCTACCATGACAAACGCTAACACATAAGCAGGCATGGCCAGCGGTAGCATTAATGCCCATTCTAACCAGCGTCGCGCTGGAAAGTCGCATACGGTGGTGAGCCATGCCAAACTGACCCCGATCAACATCACGCCGCAGCCTACGCCGAATAACAGTACTAACGTGTTGCGCAATAATGTGCCTAACACGGTTTCTGTTAAATGCTGCCAAACCTCTGATTCCACAGAGAGCCAAGATAAAGCAATGATTAACAAAGGCATTAACACAATAGCGGCTAAGGCAAAGCTGATTAAATGCCAGCTATTTTGCCAACGAGCAGATAGGCGTTTAAACAGGGAGTCACTGGGAGTGGTGGCGGTTGCGGCAGAGGCATTCATCATGAGATACGTTTTACAGTTCAAACTAAAAGGAACTGGCTATTGTGGATTATCTCTGCGGGGATGGCAAAGGGTGCTGTCGTTAAGTTAAACAGGCTGTGTCTTGTAGGGTTTGCGCCGTGTCTTTTTGCAGTGCGAACGCGGAGAAGTCTATTTGTCTGAATAGGAATTCATTGGATTACAAGAAATTGATAATTCTATTAATTTTTTAATTCTGTAAATTCTGATTCAGACAATTACGCTGTTTTTTACCCTCTCTTATTTGCTCCGTAAAATGTTATATTAAATGCTCGTAATAAAACCTGTTCATTTGGTTAACTTTTATGACGATGCCACCACCAGAGATTGATATTGCGCAGAAGCTTGCGTTGCAGAATTTGTTAAAGCAGTACTTGAGTTTGGATCAAGTGCGGATGATTTGTTATGAGATGGGTTGGGAGTTTGATGCGCTGACGACGGGGAATCGGGATGCGTTGATTGCGGAGTTGGTGCGGTTTTCGGTGTTGCAACATCGTTTGGATGAGGTTTTGACACATTCAAGGGTATTTTATCCTTATGTGGATTGGGAACAGTGGCGGGCGAATGGGGGACAGGCTGCCGAGCGTTCTGCTGCGCCTCAAGCAGAAACAAAGCCGACAAATTCAAAGCCGGTTAAGTCATCGGGTTCAAATTGGACATTGTGGATGGTTTTGCTGGTTGGTGTTGGGAGTGTGAATTTATTTTCGTCTAAAGCTATTTGTAATGGTCAAGTTTTTTTGTAGACAATCTAAGCCACATTTAGAAAAGAGGTAGTCCTGTATTTATAGTGCCAATAAAAAATATTTATCATAATATTCTAGTTGTTAAAACTAAACTTACGAGGCACTCATGATTTGTCCAAAATGTAGTTGTGAACATATCAAAAGA
>QKBZ01000115.1 GCA_003245895.1 Beggiatoa sp. | reverse complement strand
AAGGCACCGCAATAAAGTAAGCATTTAAGCCTTCTATCTCAATTAAGCGTGTCATTGCGGTTCTATTTTCCAAGGTTAACTTGGCAAAATTGATAATTAACTCACGCTGTGTGCTGTCTACTTCAGTATTAATTTTAAAAATGGTATTGGTATGGTGTATTGCGCTGTCTTTTAACAATAAAAAACTGTTAGAAGCACCTAGTAAATTGCAGGCATGTCGCATCAACTGCTCAAATAAACTGTTTAAGTCTAATCGGCTGATTAAACCCATCGCGACTTCACTTAAAGCGGTTAAATAATTATTTTGCTTGGTTAAAATTTGTTTATGATCATTTAATGCCGCATATTGTTGTTTAAGCAAACGATCAGCACGATTAATGATTAAAGAAAGAATTATAAATAAACATACAAATACAGCAATAATACTAATACTGACGTAATAATGTGTTTCTCTAGCCTCAGCTAAAAAATCAGTCACATTGTTGGAAATTTTAAAAACCAGCCTTTGTCCTCTAAGCTCTGAAGGAATATAACTGACAACATAACTTTGCTTATCGTAGTATTTTAAGTAACTAAATTCATTATCTTGTGCTTGTTTAAAATAAAAATGATGTTCTACATCCAGATTAGTATTGTGAGAAAAAAAGAGCATTTTGTCTTTGGCGTTAAAAATTTGCACGCTAATGCCCGTTAGCGCATCTACTTTGCTGGCTATTTTTTCTTTTGCGATGCTAGAAACATCTGCTTGCGAAGATAAATCGTTTAATTCATTAAATAAGCTATAACTGATTGATTGAGATAAACTAATATTTTGTTTTTCACTAATCATTTCCAATTCTGATAACATAACTTGCCAGTAACCACTGATTAAAATACCGGCTGTCATGATAAATGCAAGAATCGTTGTGATTGAAAAATAACGGGTTAGGTTAAACATGGTGTGGAGATTCCCTGCCCTCCTTCGTCAATTATTAATAGGCTCCCTTGCCAAAAAATACGGCGGGTATCGTTTTTAACAACAATTTTAAATCACCTAAGAAAGATTGTGTTGCAATATATTGCAAATCCATTTCAACTTGCTGCACAAATGGAATTTCAGAGCGCCCTGACACCTGCCAAATACAGGTAATCCCTGGTAACACAGATAAGCGTTGTCGCTGATAAGGCGTATATAAAGCCACTTCCTTTGGCAATGCGGGTCTTGGCCCCACTAATGACATATCCCCTATCAACACATTCCATAATTGCGGTAACTCGTCAATAGACGTACGTCGAATAAAACGCCCCACAGCCGTAATGCGCGGATCGCGTTTCATTTTAAAAATAACCCCGCCGGTCATTTCATTTTGTGCAAATAATTCAGCTTTACGCTGTTCTGCATCAATATACATCGAGCGAAACTTCCACATCCAAAAATGTCGCCCATTTAAACCCACGCGCTCTTGTGTAAAAAATACATTGCCTTCTGAATTTATCTTAATGGCCAACATGGTTACTATTAACACAGGTGATATGGCAAGTAATAAAAGTGCGGAAACAATAATATCAAATAATCGTTTACTCAATGTTTCCCAACGGTGTTGTTTGGTAACTGAAAACCTTAACCAGTAAAACCGTATAGCACGTTGCCATAATACACTTAGCAAATTGGAAGACTTATTCTTCATAAAGAAATTCTCTTTTGTCGTCGTTATGAGCACTGTGGGAGATGAACGGGTGAAGTAGCGACTTATTGCTAAGCGGGTACCCTCTCTGAAAAACATCGATATTGCATCAGTTAAGGCCATTAAATTAAACAAACTTTGTAGCTCGGATAAGGTGTTAGCTGTCATCCGACATAACGTCGTTGAAGCTTGAATCAAACCACTGACGGTTAACGCCTTATCCGCCCGACAAGACTGTAGCAACCCAACACATTGCAGAATAAATGCCGATTTAACATCAATGTGTATTAATTAATTTTGATACCCAGTATTGCTGCCTACTTGCAAGCTAAAGTGAAAGCGTTACACTGAGAAATCAATCAGTCGCCTATAGGCAATTTGTGTTACGCTATCAAGTCATTACACACCAAACTTGCATGCTCTGAACGTGACCCATTATTGTTATCCCCCAAGTTTCATTTGAATCACACACAGCAACCAATATGATGTCAAAGCAACTCATTTTAAGTGGTTTATTGCTTCTTGCCGCTTGTACGACACAACCACTTAACAGCCGAAATCCTGAACAAGTCGCCGCTTTGCAACGCTACTTGCAACAAGCCACACATCTCTCTGCTGAGCAGCGCACAGCGATGCAACAAGGACAGCCTTTTATTGGCATGACATTAGCGGAAGCAGATTTAGCAATGGAGCGAGTGAAAGAGAGTGAGCAACGCTTAGGGGAACAGATAAAACTGGTTTATCATACAGGGGGGGCAAACTACTATACGGTGTTTTTTGCCGGTCACGAACCAAGTCGTATTGTAGAGTATTTATTTATGTCTGATCGTGATTTGGAACAACTGTGGCGTGATAGAGATTTACCCACCAGAGCACGCCCTTCAGTTTTTTAACGCGGCGGACACCTCAATAGCAAGATAGTTTCTTATGCAGATGGGATTAATCTGTATTAAAGCGACCGCTAGCAGTTGTATTGAAAGCCGTGCTTATAATATGCTTACCCCCTCACCACCTGAACACTGTAAGTTTCGTTAAGCAGCACTGCAAAATAGTAGAACACGCTTAACCCATGAACCCAAAAATATATTATTTACACTGTCTTATGATTCAATTATTAAAACAGCTATTTCTGACAGGTGATTTTATCTTATGACGCATTCTGACTTGCCCACTGTCTTGATTGTGGATGACATGCCCGAAAATGTCAGTGTGCTGTTTGATTTCCTCAGTGCTAATGATTTTGAAGTGCTCGTGGCACGCAATGGCAAGAGCGCCTTGCAAGTTGTCGAGTCAGCCAAACCGCATTTAATCTTGTTAGATGTCATGATGCCAGAGATGGATGGCTTTGAGGTTTGTCGCCGATTAAAAGCAGATACCAGTTATTTAGATATTCCCGTCATTTTTATGACAGCATTATCTGACACGGTAGATAAAGTGCGCGGCTTTTCCTTAGGCGCGGTAGACTACATCACGAAGCCTTTTCAACAAGAAGAAGTATTAGCTCGCATCAACACCCACTTAACTATTTATAATTTACAACAGCAATTACGACATCAAAACCAAGAACTGGCGGCGAAAAATTCCGATTTAGACGCTTTTGCCAGCACCGTTGCTCATGATTTAAAAACACCATTAAATGCCATTGTTGGCTTATCCGATATTTTGTTAAATATTCACAAAATGGGCTTATCGGATAAACAAATGGAATGCGTGCGTTTAATTTTAAATTCCAGCGAAAAAATGAATGAAATCATTAACGCGCTGTTATTATTAGCAACTGTTTCTAAGCAAGAAATTGAACTGCGCCCGTTGGACATGAAAAATATTTTAGATCAAGTACAACGCCGCTTAGAGCACATGTTAAAAGAAACTCAAGGTCAACTGGATATGCCATTAGAATGGCCTTCAGCATTAGGTTATGGGCTATGGGTAGAAGAAATTTGGGCGAATTATTTAAGCAACGGGATTAAATACGGTGGTCAGCCGCCTTATTTACAAATTGGTGCTGAGCCAAGAGAATATGATGTCATGTTTTGGGTGAAAGATAATGGCGCAGGTTTATCTGCCGAAGCGCAAGCGCAATTATTCAAGCCTTTCACCCGCTTAAAACGTGAGCAAGAAACGAAATTACAAGGACACGGCTTAGGCTTGTCAATTGTGCACAGAATTGTGCATAAATTGGGTGGTGAAGTTGGTGTGGAAAGTGAAGAAGGGAACGGCTGTCGGTTTTTCTTTACATTGCCTAAAGTGCGTTAATTTGAATTTAAAGCAAATTTAAAATTTCCACGGTATTTAAAATGTTGCAAGCTTCTCAATCTCAGTTAGCTAAAAACGCATATTAAAAATAATGGCTAATTAATTTTCTCGTTCCCAAATGGCGAGAGGCTGTAAAAGAACTCCCTCAAAACCATCCAGATTCTCAAGAAATACCTAAAAATGGTATTTTTTGAGAATTGTAATGGTCTAATAATCTTGAAGAGAACCATATCTATTGCTCTAACGATGTTAGTTGTAGATACATATTCATCTAAACTTGGCGGCAACAAGCTAACTTGCTGACGATTAAGTCCAACTTTATAACGTCGATTTGTCATGAACTGTCTTTAATTTATAGAAAAGCCTGAAAGTTAATTATACTTTTTGGGTGGTTCTTTTACAGCCTCAGCGTGTGGGAACGAGAAACCAATTGTTTTTACAGCAAATATTTCGTCGAACTTAGGTCGAATGTATTCTGCTTTCCAAACAGAAAACTGACTGAGATACCGTATCCTAGCTATGTCGGATGACGGCTGTCGCCTTATCCGACCTGTTATAACCCAGTCAATAGCCAAAATAAAAAGAAAACACTCGGCAATAGGTACACGAAAACTTCCACTTTGAAAAAATGCTTTTTTCATCGGAGTATTTCGTGTTGTCATTTTGTTACATGAACAAAA
>QKBZ01000292.1 GCA_003245895.1 Beggiatoa sp. | reverse complement strand
ACAACATCTAATGCTTTTGGGGGGCATAATGACGACTTTTACGATACTTATTGTCGATGACAATAAAATCACAACAGAACTATTATTTAGTATCTTTTCAAGTTATAAAAACTTTCATGTTATAACCAGCAATTCTGGTGCAGAATGTTTAACTATTTTACGGGAAACTGAGGTCGATTTATTGCTGCTCGACATCATGATGCCAGAGGTAACGGGCTTTGATGTACTCGAAGAGATTTACCTCAACAACCCAGAAAGCCACATGCATGTTTTGGTCATGTCCGCACAAAACAATGAAAACCTTGTGAAAAAGGCTTTTGCACTTGGGGCATCTGATTATTTGATGAAACCACTCAGCCTGATAGAGATTGTTAACCGAGTGAAACATTACGCTACGAACTTTGTTCAAGAAGAGAATATAACTAGAAAGGAATCTACACGCTGTCACGCATTGTCTACGCTAACTCAATAGTCTCATTAAAGATGACTATTAGCTCACTAATAACTTATATATACATGCTATTTTATACAGCTAAAACTGACTAATCGAAAAGGGAGCTGTAACTATTCAGCATCCCCTTTATAAATTTGCTTAAAATTACTCAGTATCTTGCTCTAATAAAGCCATTACTTGTGTTAAAAAATCGCTTTTTTCTGAGTTTTTTGCTAATTCAGTTAACGCTACTTGTACAGCGGCTTCGACTAACATATCCCGCGATAATTTTTGTTTTTTATCGCCTTCTTTCACCAATTTACGCAATTTATACAAAGACTCATTTAAGGAGTCATCGGTATCCTCAGAAAAATACATCACGCATTTTTTGCCGCTTTGCTTGTTTTCCAAGGTGCTTTTATCGGGTCGCCCCAGCATTTCCGACACTTTTTCTTCCACCAAGCGCGAACTGATTTTTGGCTTTTCCAACACAATCGGCGCATCTTCCAACACTCGTCCCCAAACCTGTTTTTGCTGCTCAGGCGTGAGCACAGTCATCGGGCGAATTTGCCGTTCGCTATTGGGCAAAAACTCGTTGCCGTCTAATTTCAAATTATCCACCACCATTGAAGCGGCTTGTAAACGGCGGGCGTGACCTTGGTGCATGTCCCAACGCTCGACGCAATAATCTTCAAAACGGCTATAACCTAATAATTTATAAAGCTTCTGATCGCGGATTTCTTTTAACGCCCGCCCGACTTCATAAAAGGCTTTAATATTCGCGTCGATAATTTGCTCCAAAGCTTCCAACTGTTCTTCATCATTCAGCGGTGCCATTGCGGTGTTGATAGTCTTGCTGGGCGGCATCACTTCCACCTCGCGTACCGCTTCTAATGCGCGTTCTTTAGCTGTGCTGGGACGACCTGCACGCGGTAATTTAGCCATGACATAACTCCTGTAATTCCGCTGCAATCTGTTGAATTTCCTGTGCAGCTTCGCCTTTTGGCTCGGCATCTAACACCGACTGTCCTTGTGAAGCACTGGTGACATAGGCCACCCGTTGCGTGGTGCAGCTTTGAAACACTGGCAAGGCATATTCTTCTAAAATTTCCCGAATTTCGCGCCCGACTTGGGTATTTTTAATCAAACGCGACACCACAAAGGCCGCTTTTGGTTGCCCATTAGTCACTTGCTGCCGCGTTTGGATGATTTCCACTAAATCTGCGCACGACCAAATATCATACGGGCTAGGCTGCACTGGAATTAACACCACATCGGCACATTTAATCGCTGCCACTGCGATATTTTCAATCTGTGGCGCACCGTCAATAATGAGCCAATCATGTTGGCCTTTAATGGCTTGAATATCTTTATCTAAAGTCGCTCGATCTAAACCCACTACGGACAGATAAGCCCCTTCGCTGGCAGCATGCCAATCGCGAGCACTGCCTTGCGGGTCAGAATCGATTAATAACACACGGTCGCCGCCCAGTTGTAAGCAACGCGCAAGATTAGTGGCTAAGGTGGTTTTGCCAGAGCCACCTTTTTGATTGAGGATGGCAATTATTTTACTCATAGAACTGTGCTTGCATTGCATGAGATAGCAGACAGGCTATCGAACTAAAGACCGTCGGATATGGTTTTAGCACAAGGCAAAAAATCATACGCGACACGTATTGGATTGAACGTATTGTGTTCCTGACGGGTGTGAAAAGTCCAGTCATTGCGGAAAAAAAGTGATCCCGTTGGGATCAATTTTTTTTCTCGTTCCCATCGTCTCACGATGGGAATGCATACTGTGTCGCTCCAGCGGCACGTGTAGTCATCCACATTACGCAAAATAGTGGTGTAGGGTGTGCGAAACGCCGCCGAGAGGCTGGTTTTATCTTCGGGCTTAATCGGCGTTTTGCCCACCGTGCGGGGCTTGGTGGGCAAAATCCCACCTCAATGACAAGTGATGCTCAAGCTACATACTACATGAGATTTCGCACACCCTACGATCTGTGCGTAAGGAAAGCTAGCACGACTCGCGCCGCTGGAGCGACGCGATATGCATTCCCATCGGGACGATGGGAACGAGAATACACGCGCTCCCCAGCAACGAAAAAAGCCCCTATCACCTTCACCAGTGCGAGGATACTGGCAGGTGTAGGGGCTACAGGGTAGCTTAAATCATCTGAGCATGAATCCTTACACGCCCAGATACAAAGCTGAATTACAAATCAATCAAATACAGCACTTGGCGTTGACCGTTGCCATACTCAATTTCCATATCATCCACACCATCACTGTTCATATCAGCAATCACGCGGACTTGCGTTGTGCCGGTTGCCGTCATCAAGCGCACTTCATAGCTTGGGACAGCTTGATAAGCTTGCCCATTGGCAAAGAAGGAAACCAAGCCATCGTGTGCAATGGTTAAGTTATGCACGGCGCTCGCAAAGGCATCGGCATCGGCTAACGTAGGTAGTAAGTGTTGTTGTCTTAACATGCCGTTGTTATCTTCAAACACAAAGCTAATCAGGTTTTGA
This sequence comes from Beggiatoa sp., assembly GCA_003245895.1. Classification (GTDB taxonomy): domain Bacteria; phylum Pseudomonadota; class Gammaproteobacteria; order Beggiatoales; family Beggiatoaceae; genus SZUA-411. The sequence continues at coordinate 13,984 of QKBZ01000292.1, read as the reverse complement.
TTGGCTAAGCCGTGTAACTCAGGCAAGTAATTAAAACCTTCAACTAAAGTACTGTCCGCTAATACTGACAGGAAATCAGGACGGAAAATCATGTACTCTGTGCTGCTGCGGGCAAACATCACTGAGCCACTGTCATCCGCTTGCAAGCTAACGCGACGACCAAAGGCAGTGCTGGCAGCCGCTTGCAATTCACATTCACCTTGCAAGGCTGGTTGTGTTAACACAGTGCGACCGCTTGGTGTGGTGAGTAAAATTTCACCGTTACGACGAATTTCAGCACCTGCCCCTGTGAAGCTATCAGCTTGATAGACTTGACGTGGCACGACCGCATAATGTGTGCTGCCTGCAACATAGACCACAATCCCATTGCGCCATTGGCTTAATGGTGGTGCGAGTGAGAATGGGTCGGCGAAATCATTTAACTCGCCTAAGATGTCACCACCAGCAATCACGTCTGCTCCATCTAACCAAACAGGGGCTGTTTGTATTAAGCAGCCAGTTAAGCTTGCGCGTGGCAATAAGCTGTTAAATGACATGCCGTTAGGGATTAAGTCCGCGCTGGCAAATTGCACGCCTTCACCAAATTGCACTTGCCCTGTGAAGCTGGTACCAGCACCGATAATGACATGGCTTAACACCGCACCACTGTCGATGGTTTGCCCTGTTAATAAAGCTGGTGCATTGGCTTGACCAGTGATAGTGCCGCGCAAACGTCCGCTGCCAGTCAGTTGCGCACCGGCTGCTAACTGCACGTTTTCTAACACACCACTGTTAGCAACATTACCTCTCACTTGACCACCAATCACATGGCCTTGACTGGTAATGACAGGGTTTGTTAAGACAGTGCCGTTATTCAGGACACAGGTTTGTTGAATAGTTTGCACGCATTCAGTGGTACTGCTACCGCTGTCGCTGTCATTATCCAGCAAGGTCAATTCTGCTTGATTATTGCTAGATACTGCACCACCACTGGTAGGCAATAACAAGAAGCTGACTTTCTCAACGCCTTCTTGTACGGCATCATCAATCAAGTTAATGCTTACGCTGCGACTGCTGCTGTCACCACTAGCCCATGTTAATACAGTGCTGACATAGCTAAAGTCTTCACCGGCACGGGCTTCATTAGCACCTTGTCCCATTAAGGCAATCACACGGGCTTGCAACTCGCTAGCAGGGCTGCCTTCACGAATCACGCTTAAGTTCACGCTGCCGTCGCCTTCATTCGCACTGTATTGAACTGGTGAGAAGTTCAGCACACTGACTTGGTCGTTAACCACGCTCACGTCATTGTCTAAAATGGTCACGCTGGCAGTGCTTTGGCCTAAAGTCGCATCACCTGAAAGGATAGACACACTCACGGTAAAGCTTTCGCTGCTTTCACTTAAACTGTCATCCAAAATCGGAATGCTGACTATCTTCTGACCAGTCTCACTATCTGCCCATGTTGCGCTTAAAGTTGTGCCAGAATAGTCTGCACCTGCGGTGGCTGTACCCGCTTGCATTTGCACTTGTACAGAAACAGCACCGGCACTGCCATTGCTGCGAGTCAATGGTAAATTCAAGCTGCCGCTGCTTTCACCGACGGTAAAGGCACTGCTAGACAAGCTGATCACACCGGCTGACTCAATTTCTTCTGCAACAGGCGCTGCAACATCGTCATCAATTATCCGCAACTCAGACATAAAGCCCATATTGGCATTGACTGGATTGCTTAATTGCAATTTCAGATATTCCGTGCCTTCGACTGCGCTATCTTGCGTCAAGCTGACGTTAAAGGTTTTCGGTGCTAAATCGCCGTCACTCCATGACAACATGCCGCTACTGCTGACAAAATCATTACTGTCTGCTGTGGCAACTTGCACTTGGTAATTTACACTGACACTGCCTTTACCTGCACCTAAGCGATAAACAGAAACCTCTGCCACATCACCTTCCAAGGCGGTAAACACGGCGGCACCAAACATCACGATGTCTTTAGTACTGCTGCCAGAACCATCAGTGCTATCATCTCCGCCATCGTCTTCACCATCGCCTTCACAACCACCTTCACCGCAGGTGTCTTCAACCGTAGTGGTGTTTAAAATGGAAACCGTGGCAGTTGCATAATTACCAAAACTGACACCAATAGGGTTTGACAAGCTAATCAGGAAGTTAGATGACCCAGTTGTCACCATATCATCGTCTAAAGTAGTGATTTCAATGACACGGCTGCTGGCATCGTTGGCATTCCATGTCAAAGTGCCTTGGCTGTTGCTGTATTGCACACCTGCTACAGCAGTTTGCTGCGTGGTGACATAATTCACACTGGCAGGCAAGCTGGTATCGCCTGTGCGATTAACCAGCACTTGTGCATTTTTGCCTTCACTGACAGAGAATTGATTCAACACAAAGCTGACCAGAGAAGTACCTGAACTGGTGTCCTCGCTGGTGTCTTCCTTATCGTCATCTTGTACGATCACGGTGACATCGCTAGGGTTTAACACGCCGTAATTGCTGTCAGAACTGCTGAGACTGACCTCAATAGCCACGGTTTGATCACCATCAAGCTCATTATCGTCTCGACCTGTCACGGTCACAATTGCAGGCTCTGTGCTGCTTAAGTTGAGTAAGGTTTTGTCCAAGTCCAACTCATTGGTATTACCATTACTTAAAATAATAGTGACAGGCGATGCAGGTGTAGTGCCTAAGCTAACGCTAAAGCTTGCCGAACCATTGGCTTCATTGACAATTAACTTAGTTGGTACGACCAACACACTTGCTTTATCATTGTCTTGCACAATAACGCTGACATCATCAGGGCTTAATACATTGTATTTTGCATCAGCACTGCTAACGCTTAAATCCAGCAACACGGTTTGATTACCATCTAAATCGTTGTCATCTAAACCGGTTACGGTCACTGTCGCTGGACTCGTATTGCTTAAATTCACAGCGTTTTTATTCACACTTAACTCTGTTGCGTCCCCATTACTGATGTTGATTGTGACTGGCGATAAAGGCATGGTGGCTAAGCTAACGGTAAAGCTTGCGGTAGTGCCTGATTCATTCACGCCTAATTCAGTGGGTGTCACTAAAATGTTGGCTTGATCATCATTTTGCACAATCACGCTAACATCATCAGGGTTGATAGAGCCATAGTCAGGATCGGAGCTGCTGGCATTCAGCGCAACAGTGACCACTTGATCACCGTCGTCTTCGTTGTCATCAACACCGGTCACTGTCACGGTAACAGGGTCTAAATCGCTTAAACTCAACACAGTTTTATCTAAGCTGATTTCTGAGCTATCACCATTGCTTAAGGTAATGGTCACGGGTACTAAAGGCAGGGTGCTTAAGTTCACAGTGAAGCTTGCACTGCTACCGGCTTCAGTGACATTTAAAATGGTTGGGGTAACGATAATATCAGGCACGTCATCATCTTGGTTTTGACCGGTAACGTTGACTGTAGACACGCTGCCGTAATCAGGATCGCTGCCTGCGTTGGTGATTGAAACGGCAACCGTAAAGTTTTTATGACCGTCTTGGACGAAATCATCTTGCCCTGTCAGTGTTACCGTTTGTGGCGTTAAGGCACTGGCATCGGCACTAAAGCTCAAGCTGTTAGTAGATAAGCTCACTTCAGAGGCATTGCTAGTGATCGCTAACCCCACAGTAATGGCACTTTGTGGAATGGTTTTTAACTGCACGGTAAAGCTGTCAGTAACACCCGCTTCTGTAGTGATTAAACCGCTGCTAGGGGTGATCGTGAAGCCTGCCACATCGTCATCAAGGTTATCCACGCTAAGCATGACAGCAGGTAAAGCCTGATAATTAACATCTGCGGTCGCACCGATATTCACTTTCACATCGATGTCATAACTGACTGTGCCATCAATCACTTGATCATCTTGCCCTGTTAAAGTCACTGTTTGCGGGTCTAAGGCATTGGCAGGGGTAAAAGTTAAACTAGTAGGTGAGGCCACGCCTTCAGCTTCATTTGAACTGCTAATATCAATTTGCACGTCACCGGTTGGCGTTGCGTCTAATTGCACGGTGAAAGTCGCAGTATTGCCTGCTTCGGAGGTGTTGGCACTGACTTCACTTACGGTAAAGCCTGCTGGCGAGATACCTTGCAAGGCAAAACCGACTTCCCATGTTTCACCGCTGTCCATATCGCGCACGGTGACTTCTAAGCTCGCTCGCCGTAACCCGCCGTTTTGTGGGTGAAATTGCACATCAGCTACATCAATTGCTGTCATGCCAAGTGCTGACCCAGTGAAGTTGCTAGTTAAGGAGAAGTTGCGATTATCATCAACGCTTAAACCATTACGTTCTTCTCGAACCACTGCGCTTAACACTTGCAAGTTTGACCCGCTGATGTTTTGAATCACCACGGTCATAGCACTGCTGGTATTTCCTATGGAAACGGTACCGAAATTAATGGGGGCATCCGCAGTGACATTAGTTGCCCATGCAGTTACAGCGCGATCTTGCAAATTAAAGGTAAACGGCAAATCCACTAAGCTTTCTAAGAACGCGGTCACATCGGTAATTTCTTCCGCACCTTGAAACATAGGATTGCTTGGGCTAAGTGATAATTGTGCCGCAGCAGAGGAGTTTAAAAACTCAGGTGTGTCATAAAACGTGACAGCGGCTAATAAGTCGTGAGCCGAATGGTTATGAAAGTACGGTGGTGTCGTGACAATCCCAATTAACGGACTGACGTTAAATAAACGCCGTGCGCCGCCGTTGGTTTTCTCATCTGGCAAATTATCGCCCAATTCCACATCAGCAGAACCGGTGTCAAAACTGCCGCTACCGCCTGCAACGGTACCAAAACGTCCGTCAGTATTGGCTAAGGCAGGCCCGTTGTGACAAACCGAGCATAAGGCAGTCCCAAAAAACAGTTCCTCGCCGCGACGTTGAGCTAAAGTGGTGGCAATGGGTGAAAAGTCCAACACATTTGCAGGTGATAAATCGGCTTGTGTGGGCACAAAATCAGCGATTTGCTCAGGTGTTAAATTAAAATGTTCTAACACCATTTGTGAAGCACCGACTTGACGTTGAAAAGCGTCCATTGCCCGAATTTCATCACGGGTCATGATGCGCACGTCGATGTCTTGGAAAGTGTTTTGATCAGCAGGTACTGCGACACCGAACTCATTGCCACTGCTGGCAATAAACTGGCTAGCAATGACTGAATCAGGGTTGGTATCGTTCATATGGCGGCGGAATAAGGTGCGCGAGCCATGCTGTTGAATCGCACCGTTACAAAAGCCGCCTAAGTCTGGGCTACCGCCTTCGGTTGGACTCCAACCATAAGGGCCACTCATAGCGATGTCGATTAAATGTGGTACTGAACGCAACATATGCTCTCTATCAATACCATTCACATTTTCCACGATTAAACTACGTTTAAAGCCGCTGGCGGTAACATCCTTCATCATCGCAGGGTGCTCTAAACCAGCACTATTCCCCGCTGTTACATCGCCTAAATCACCTGCCGTGATAGAAGCAATCGTGCCAATGTTGTTGGTAAAAGTGGTGGTTGATTTAGTTTCCGCAGTGCTTGGTGTAGGGCTAAGCCGCGCATCATATTCAGGCACCATCACCACACCTTCGTCTGTCACGGTGTCATTTACATTAAAATCTAAACCGCCATAAATTAAGTAGGTGTCACCATTACCGGCAACGACTAAGGCTTTACGACCAGCACTGTCACGAATCACGCCATGTAAATCACTGGGGCGAGAAGTACCTGTTAGCTTTAAGGTATTTAAATTAAATTCGCCGATAAACAAAGGGGTGAAAAAGTCGCGGACTTCATCATTTGAGGCGGTTGTTAAATTAATCCCATCCCGAGAGGCTTGCAGTGCATCAACTTGTGTTGGCGTTAAACCAAAATGCGGTGGGCGGTGACAATCGACGCAGGTACGGCCGTTACCTTCAAAGGTTTCTTGTTCAAATAAAAAGCGACCTTGCTCAGCCATGGTAGTGAGTGGGAAAGTGAAATTGGTCTCACCTAAATCATTGCGTACACGAGAATCTAATTGTGTGCTTGAACCGTTATTAATCGAGCGTGTGCTGGAAGGTGTAGGGCGACGCAACTCAAAATCAGTATTATCAAATGCGTTCGCATTGCCCATATTGGGGAAGGCAGTAGAACCACTTAAACCGTTATTGCGCACCCGTGTTAAGCTCACAGCATGGGTTAACAAACCACCGCTAGTGTTTAAGTTACTATCACTGGTAAATAAGCTATTGCTGGGATCAATAACGATAGGTAAACCACGGTTAGGCGCTGCGACAATGCGGCCTGCTTTATTGGTAAAACTTGTTGAATTAAATGAAGCTTTAGTTGTTTCCGTGCTGCCCTGAAAACCACCATAAGAGACACATTGATTAGAAGGGAAGTTTAGGCGGCCTCTAGGATTATTCTTCAAACACACTTTGCCGCTGATAGGCATAATCAGTGCGGGCATAATGTAATCGGGGCGAATAGGGAAGCCTTCCGCAGCCATAGTATCGACAAATACCTGTGTCGCAACTAAAACGGTACGACCTTTATTTGTGCTATCACCAGGTACATTGGCAGCAGTAGTAGGATCAGATGGTGCGTGATGCGGAAAAATATAATGTCCGGTTTCATTGCCTAATACATCATGAAACACCAGCATCATTTGTCCATCTTCATCAGATTCACGACCTGAAACGTGTTTTCTAGGCCCCCATTGCCGTTGATGATCAAAACGGCCATTATCTGTATCAGATAACACGGCAATTTCAATAAATTGAAAATTAGAGTCGCCGTTATAGCCAGCCATTAACTCGTTAATGCGAATAAAGTGATTATGCGCATAGGAGGCAATAGGCCATAACGCTAACAACATAATACTCACCCAATAACAGGCGAGCCGGTTCATGATTTTTTTGATGTGCATTGGATGTATCCTCGCTCAAACATCACTACACTGTGCAATGGCAATCCTCGCCATGCAGTGAAGCGCTGTTGTCACCTTTACAGTTAGAACGACTTACATCCCCTTAACCAACTACCCAAGTTCATTTATCTAAGCTAAGCGTCATGTTTTAACGTCTTACGTTGTCATTCTCCCAACCCCTTATCGAGAGTTTGCGCAACGCTACGTTAATATTTCTTAACGCAGAGGACTTATCAATGCCACTTCAACCGTTAAGTTTTTGATTAAATTATTATTTATAATGTAGTTATTAGACTTGCTTAACCTGAATTGCTTTTAATTTTAGTGTTATTGTTTGTAACATAGTAATAAACAATAGAGACAATTAATCTTATAGCCTGCGATTTGCCAGATAATCGGTATTATATATCTGATATTCGGAGCAAGGTTATTCCCCTAAAATCTCTGATAGAAATGCCAGACAACCCAACAAACTATGTTATCAACAATGGTTTTGCCGTCGAAAAGATCAAGCATATGAAGATAAAAAGCCTCGCTATTCACCTAATATTAATAAGTTTTTTAAGTGTATTATTACCTGCCTGCGCTAGCTTCCAAACGCCCGCAGATGCTGAGATTAAGCCCATTAAAGTGACTTTATTGAACACGTCTTACAATAGACAAACGGCAATAAACACAAGACAAACGGTAACACCAAATACAGGCAATTCACCCAGCAATATCGCACAAGCTGCGCCAGTCCGTTTAGACAATGTCTCACCGCCTGCTTATTACACAGGTAACACAGATGAAGACGTTACTTTTACCACCCCGAATACCAGCAACACGCCTTCTGAGGTGCGTCTACAACCAGCACCGGCAACAGAGTTTAATTTCCCTAGCGAAGACAGTAGCATGGTCAGCAGTACACCTGAAACCAGCACGCCAATAACACCTTCGCCAGTCACCACGCCCAGTAACAGCGTGATTATCGACAATAATCCACCACCCGCTGTTGCTGTCACGGAACCTGATCCCATCGCCGCCGTGTTAGCCGCACAACAACCAGCGAGTACCAATGACAGCGACACAGCGGTCAGCGTCACCGTTGACACGCCCACACCCGTCACGCCCTTACCTGAAACCAGTATTAGCACTGCACCTCCCATTGTGGAGCCACCAGCTAGCAGCGTTGTAGAAAGCACGCCACCTCCTGCGGTAATCGTTGACACCGTGGCGGAAAACACGACAGAGAATGTCACGCCGCCAACAAGTTCTAACGGTGTTACCACAATTGCCGACAGCAATCCGCCGCCGGTTATTGTTGATACGCAAGCACCAGCGCAAAACACAGCACCGCAAGAAGTGAGCACAGGTGTAGTCGCCGCACAACCCAGTTTGAACAAACTGACACCTGCCGAACAAGTAGAGGCGGAACAAACCGTAACCCGTTTAATTGCACAAGCTGACCTCGCCGCAATGACGGCTTATATCAACCAATATGAATTAGATTTTGGGCGTTATCCCTATGTGCAACGGGTGCGTGTGGTGCGTGATCAACGCTGTCGAGAAACCGCAGTTGGCTTTTTAAGCAAAGGACAAACGGCATTTATGGAAGCTTATGGACAGTGGTGTCCTAGAAGTAGTTTTACGCAGGCAGCGCGTTAAAAGAGGGGATATTGAAAGGTAGGCTTAGGGGATGGGAACGTCTGCTTCAGGCGTTCCCTAAAACGAGCTAGAAAAGCTTAAGTGATTAAAATAGTTCATTATTACGCAGCGTGTTGATAATCAGTGGTTAAGGCATGCTGTTCTTCAGCAATCAGATGTTCTAAATACTCAATCGTTTCTTGACGACTGTAGGCAATATAAAACATCTCATCCGAGATTTGCAGCCAATAACCTTCGCGTTTTTCCCCTTTAGGGCCATAACGACGGTGCTGAATGGTGGCATCGTGGCCGAACGCTTGCCGCGTCAGGCGTTGAATATTGGTCATCACTTTCATGATCGTACTCCTTGTATTTACTACTGTTGTTTATAGTGCATAAACGGAAACTTATCCGATATTGGCAGATAAGTTGTTGGTTTCGCACTGTTAACGGTGTAGCCATTGCAACAGCTAGACAACTTAATCTAGTCACAGCAAAAACAACGCCACCTTAAAACAACACGTACTTCCCATGCGTGCGCCACACACCCAACACCTTTATGTTTGCTTATCAGTAAACAATTTCATTTCTTCTTGTAAGCGCACCCCAACTTTTAAGGCGGTGTCTAACAACTCACTATATTCACTTGACTTTTCATGTACTTGCAACGCTTGCAACGCCGTCAAATCCACATCGAACTGCTCTGGGTTAAAATCAGGGTTTTCACGCAAAATACGTTCAGTATTTAACGCCCGTACTAAATCTCGACGGTTAATCACTAAGGCTTTAATCACCTTATCCCTATCGGTCAATTTAACGGGATTACCTACTGCGCGTAATTGATCTAATACCCTAATATTATTGACAATCGTATTATAGTTTTTAACTTCGGCTAATAAGCCTAATAAAGTTTGATGCTGTTTTTGTCGGCGTTTTGCCCGCCAACGAAAATGCCATAAGCCAGCACCAATACTGCCTAACACAATCCCCAAAAAAGAAGCTAATTCATCATGACCAAATAAGGCCAATAACGCGACAAACAAGGCACTGGCAATGGCAAATTCAGGTAAATGATAACGCGGTATATTTTGCAATGCCTCTGCATTGCCCACTCCTGTCAGCCGCTTCAAATCCGCACGGTTCAGCATTAAGTCATCTAAGCTGGGTAAACGCTCAACACGCCCACTGCTCTCTGCTTCTGTGGGTATGGGTGCAGGTAAGGCTGCTTTATGCGTTTCCTCATCGAGTTGCATAAAATGGTTAAATAAATAACGCAATAATAACCCCAATAAACCGCCACCAATGATTGACAGCAACACAATTTCCAAAAATCTAAGCATAAGTTAGCCAAGGTCTAGGGTCAGAAAAAAATACAACATGAAATATCTAGCTATTTAGCGGTTTAACCACTGTTTTCAATTAAGACAAGCTGCAAAACGCTGTTTGTTGCTACGCACAAGCATAACTTGCCTTTTATTAGTGACTGTATATAATTATAGTATGTAAATATATACAGTGGTTCATCCCATGCAACAGTTTACAACACGACAACTGGAAATTTTAGCCATGATTCGACAATGGATATTCGATCATGGTCGCCCCCCCACGCGCTCAGAAATCGCTAATGCGTTCGGTTTTAAATCGCCTAACGCAGCAGAACAGCATTTAAAAGCCTTAGCGCGTAAAGGTGCCTTAACGCTACAACATAACACTTCTCGCGGCATTCAATTAGCAGAAGAATTATTAGACTCTGCGTTAGACCCTTTATTACCTTCTGATAGCAACAGCGCGCAAGCATCTGAATTAAATTTGCCGGTGATTGGGCGCGTGGCAGCAGGTATGCCAATTTTGGCGCAAGAGCATGTCGAAATGTATTATCAAGTCGATCCCAACATGTTTCGCCCTAAAGCGCACTACTTACTACGTGTACAAGGTGTCAGTATGCACGATATTGGCATTATGCATAACGACTTGCTCGCCGTGCATCAAGTGGATGAGGTACACAATGGGCAAATTGTGGTTGCGCGCATTGAAGATGAAGTCACCGTGAAACGCTTTCAACGTGTAAATGAACAATTTGTGCGTTTATTGCCCGAAAATGCCAAATTCAGGCCGATAGAAATCGATTTATCCCGCCAAAGTTTAGTCATCGAAGGTTTAGGCGTAGGTGTATTGCGCACTGGCTGGCCGTTAGGTTAAGCGAATTTTCCCCTCTCTCCCTGCGAATTGTCATAAAAGCCTTGTATATTGGGTAATAGACTGCTTTTTTCGCTTTTCTTTAACGACATGGCTTGCACATGTCGTTTCTCGTCCCTACTGACACCCTCACAGCCCTTAAGTTAAGCGTGTTTGTAGGTCGGATAAGGCGTAGCCGTCATCCGACATCACGCGGTTGAAGCTTGAATTTAGCCACTTGCGGCGGATGACGGCTTACGCCTTATCCGCCCTACAAGACCGTGACAACGCTTAACTCAATTGCCATGACCATCGCCCCCCAATAATCTCCTATAATGACAGTGACACACGGATGGTTTAGTTCTCTGTTACAATCTAAGTAAAATATTAATTTACGGTAAAGGAAGTATTTATGAGCTTAAAATTCATTAGCGAAACGTTTTTGTTTCACTTTAGTGTCAGTGGCGAGCGCTACGAAGTGCGTTTAGAACGAGAAAGCTTATTAGAAAACTGGTTTATTACCATCCTGAATACTGACACCGACACCACATTAAAAAGTACAATGGGTAAAAAAGATATGGTGGGTGATAGAGCAACAGCGGAAACCTTATTACGCGAGACTTTAAACTTAAAATAAGATGCCTGTGTGGTTGGCTGTTTGCGTGGTTTTTTTTAACGCATTGATACTGAAAAATGGCTTTGTTAAGCAAAACCTAATCACGACGTGATGCACATAAATGCCAACACCGTGCGCGTGTACAATATTCCGCTCACGGTGTTTACATACCTCTATATAACGGCTAACAGGTGTAATGTTCGCTGTTTCTAAGCAAACGCACGCACACTGCTGCTCCATTGATAGTATCCGCCGTGCCCCGCTTACGCCTATACCCGCCTCACGCGCTTCAGCTTACACTGTTTACATCTCATCTTTTACACTCCGCTGGTCATGATAACAAAGGGAGGCCACATGCTTTATGAATCCAATCCCCGTTTCGTCAGTCGTCTTACCCGCCAAACACTGGTTTTAATTTTAGCGGGCGGGCGTGGCCATCGCTTAGGGCCGTTAACCGCATGGCGGGCGGAACCTGCGCTGCCCTTTGGTGGCAAATTCAGAATTATTGATTTCCCTTTGTCGAATTGCGTCAACTCCGGCATTCGGCAAATTGGTGTGTTAACACAATATAAATCTCACTCCTTAATCCGTCATATTCAAAAAGGCTGGGGCTTTTTGCGTGGTGAATTTGGCGAGTTCGTCGAGTTATTACCGGCACAACAACGGGTAAATGAAACTTCATGGTATGCAGGCACTGCTGATGCTGTGTATCAAAATTTAGACATTATTCGCAGCCACAAACCGGAATACGTGCTGATTTTAGCCGGTGATCAAATTTACAAAATGGACTACGGCCCCATGATCGCCTATCACCTTGAACAAGGTGCTGATATGACTATCGGTTGTGTGGATGTACCGTTGGCAACCGCTCGCAATTGTGGCGTGTTAAGTTTAGATGAACGGGCAAAAGTGGTGCGCTTTAGCGAAAAGCCCGAACACCCAGAATCACTGCCCGAAGACCCCAGTCGTGCCTTGGCATCGATGGGCATTTATGTATTCTCCACCCAATTCTTATTTGATGTCTTGTTTGAAGATGCCAACAATGCAGACTCTAGCCACGACTTTGGTCATGACATCATTCCTAATTTAATTGAGCATTCACACGTCTACGGCTACACCTTTCAAAGCACGGGCAGCAGCGCACAGCCAGTTTACTGGCGAGATGTCGGTACCATCGACAGCTATTGGTCTGCCAATATGGAATTAGTCGCCGTCGAGCCAGATTTAAATATGTATGATGATCAATGGCCAATTTGGACATATCAAGAACAATTACCACCCGCAAAATTTGTCTTTAACCAAGCACAAAAACAAGGCATTGCTACCAGTTCTATGGTCTCCGGTGGTTGTTTAATCTCTGGAGCAAAAATTCACCGCTCCTTATTGTTCTCCAATGTGTTGGTACAAGAGCAAAGTGTGGTCGAAGACTCAGTAATTTTGCCTGATGTGCAAATTGGCGCACATTGTCATATCCGCCGTGCGTTAATTGATCGCCGTTGTAAAATCCCACCACATACCGTAATCGGGGCTGATCCAGTGCAAGATGCACAACGCTTTTTTGTCTCGGAAAATGGGGTGGTGTTGGTTACGCCAGAGATGTTGGGACAGACTCAGCATGTCGCGTAGTCGTGGTCGAGTAGCCCCAAGGAACTTCCCCTTGAGGCTCTCACAGAACCGAACGTGAAGCTCTCACTTCATTCGGCTCTTCTCATTCAACCATTGGAAAAAAAAAAGATTTACCCGAGAGCAAACCAACTTGGATACCGACAACGAAAAGCAGCAACTCTCCGCGCTGCCTGAGCATAGGTTTTCAATGTTTTGTACTTCCGCTTCGCCCATCGGGTGAGCTTTTGGTCAAAATGGAAGAGTACTCTATCAATGGAGTACCTTCCAAACTTGCCAAAATAAGCTCTCCAGCCCCTAAGCTTAGCTAGACTAAACTTGAGAATAACGCCGATATTACATCGGCTCCATGCTCGCCATTTCCAAGCATTAATGTTTGCTCTAATACTCTTAGCCGCCTTATTGCTAATACAAGGCGTGAACCCGACCAAGAACTTACCATTTCGACACCGAACCAATCTCGGTCGAAAGGTATAGCTCAGAAAATCAAAGCTTGTGTGTTCATAATCCGCCTTGTGCTTCCAGCTTTTGCAGTAAACGATTTTGGTTTTGACCGGATGCAACATCAACTCACACTCCATAAAGCGTTGTGAAAGTTGCTGATGCAACTGCACGACTTGTTGCTGCGTTTCACAGTGACAAATAATGTCATCTGCATAACGAACAAACAGACAACCTTGGCAGTGTAGTTTCACCCAGACATCAAACACATAATGCAGGAACAGGTTAGCCAATACTGGACTAATGACCCCGCCCTGCGGTGTTCCCCGCGTTCGCTGTTCAGTCCGGCCATCAGGATGTTGCACCGGCACAGTCAGCCAGCGTTTAATGTATAAGCGATGCCATTTAACATGAACATGCTTATCCACCGCTTTGAGTAGTCGCTCATGGTCAATCGCATCAAAGAACCCTTTGATGTCCATGTCTAATACCCAAGGATACTGCCAACAACGCTGCCTAACTTGCGCTAATGCCTGATGAGCCGACTTATTCGGGCGATAACCATACGAGTCAGGATGGAAGT
>QKBZ01000240.1 GCA_003245895.1 Beggiatoa sp. | reverse complement strand
ACATACAGTGCCTTTTAAGCTCCTTAATACTGTACACACATGCAAACTGAAACCATTCAACACACCTTAAACCAATTACTTGAACAAATTAATAGTGTTATCTTAGGTAAAGACCATCAAATTCGTTTAGTTTTAACCTGTTTACTGGCGAGAGGCCATGTTTTAATTGAAGATTTACCGGGTGTGGGTAAAACCACCTTGGCACACGTATTAGCTAAAGTCATGGGCTTTAGTTTCCAACGCATTCAATTTACCAGCGATTTACTCCCCGCCGATATTATCGGTGTCTCTATTTTTGACAAAGATACTGCTTCTTTTAAATTTCACGTCGGCCCTGTGTTTGCGCAAATGGTGTTAGCAGACGAAGTTAACCGCGCTACGCCTAAAACACAAAGCGCCTTGCTTGAAGCAATGGAAGAGCATCAAGTGACCGTAGAAGGCACAACCTATCCTTTGCCAGAACCATTTTTTGTCCTCGCCACGCAAAATCCTTTACATCAAATTGGTACTTTTCCGCTGCCAGAATCGCAGCTTGACCGTTTTACAATGCGTTTAGCGTTAGGCTATCCAGATGCACGCACCGAACGCGCCTTACTACGTGGGCGAGATCGCCGTGATATGTTAGCGGACATTCAGCCTGTAATCAGTGTTGAAAAGTTTATTGAGATACAGAAAGCGGTGACGCAAGTACATGCGTCAGAGGCGTTAATTGATTATATCCAAGCTATTCTGGCCTATACCCGCGAGTCTCCGCATTATCGCCACGGGTTATCACCTAGAGCAGGCTTAGCGTTATTGCACAGTGCGCAAGCATGGGCATTGTTGCACGGTCGAGATCATTTATTGCCGGAAGATGTGCAAGCAGTGTTGTCAGGCGTGATTATTCACCGTTTAGCCAATACGGCAGAGCAAATTGATCCACAAGCAGCGGTTGAACAGTTGTTAATGGAAGTGCCTGTATCATAATTTCGACTTGTAGGATGGGCTGAGGCACGAAGCCCATCAATCGCGGTAAACGATGGGCTTCCTTCGTCAGCCCATCCTACAAGTCGAAATTATTCCGTCACCAACAAGCCATTCAAACGTCTTAAATACGGCCGATTACGCTGCAAAACCGGCGGCAATGCAGCCATTGCCATCGCCGCACTACTCTCATCTGCAAAACTGCCATATACCAAATTCCACTGCGCATTGACATAAAACACATGCAAATAAGGCAGTAAACCTTGCAATTCCTCACGCTGTAAAAAACGCGCAACATCTGCACTTTTATCCCCTGCCGTTTGTAAAACTTGAATTACATAAGCCTGCGGATCAATAGTTTGCGACCATTCTTGTGTTGCTAAAACCCGTGCATTCAACGGTTCAGCCAACTCACCTACAGGCACAATATTTACATCAGCAACGACGGGTTCTGGTTCTGCTGCTGGTTCAGACACAACAGGCACTACAGCAACTACCTGTGCAGTTTGAGTTTGGGAAACAACAGGAGGAGGGTTCGTTTTTTGTGGACTTTGTACAATAGGTGCAGGCTGCTCTGGTACAGGCTCGGCCTTGTTAGCATTAGCAGAGAAATAGGCTGTTAGCTGCTGCGTTACCCACTGTTGTCCAACAGGAGACAACCACAAGACAGCGAACAATAATCCCAAAATAACGCCTACTAACAAGACACCACGTTGCCATGTAATTGTTGTTTTCAGCTTATAACCGCTATCCTGCGCCGCTAAATGAATATGGCGTGGCTGCACATAATGTTCATTATCTGCATACGCTGCCAACAAGGCTTTATCGGCAAAAATATTAATGCGCCGCATCAAGCCGCAAGAATAGTGCTGTAAATAACGCACAGCCGCCGCTGAAAACACAGGAGGGCCTCGGTAGCCCACTGCATGCATACGAAACTGCAAATAATGACGGATTTCTTCTCGGGTCAGCGGCTCTAAATAAATCGCGTGGGTAATGCGCTCGCGCAATTGGCGAATATGTGGCGCGGCTAAGGACTGATCTAACTCAGGCTGTCCAAACAACACGATTTGCAATAATTTGCTGCGCGAAGTCTCTAAATTGCTCAGCAAACGAATTTCTTCTAAAGTCGCCAACGGCATGCCTTGCGCTTCTTCGACAAACACCACTACTTGCCGATTCTGCGCATGTTTATCCAGCAAAGCTTGCTGTAACACCTGCATCACTTCTAAGCGACTGGTGTTGGCATCAACTGGCAAACTCATTTCAAAGGCAATTGCATGCAAAATCAAATCAGGTGACACGCTAGGGTTTGCGAGATACACGATGTCCACCGTTTTGGGCAATTGATGCTCCAACATTCGGCATAACATCGTTTTACCACTGCCCACTTCGCCAACCACTTTGATAATGCCCTCACCATGTACGATGGCATAAATCAAGGCATCTAAAGCTAAACCTCGATTGCCGCCCGCATAAAACAATTGCGGATCAGGCGTGATTTTAAACGGCGGACTGGCTAAGCCAAAGAACTCATAATACATAAACGAGTGAAGTCTCTAGTGGTGAATCTCGCTACCGATTAGCGTGTGGTCATCCGTACAGAACAATGCGCCGAGAGGCTAAGCAGTTTAACTATTATTGTTGCCTTTGCTTAAACGCTGCATTTTGCTATACAAAGTCGTGCGATTAATACCTAAAACCCGCGCTGCTTGGCTTAAATTGCCTTGGCTGGTTTTCAGAGCAGCATTGATGTAACGGCGTTCCCATTCCAACAACACATCATCTAAGGAGAAATTGCCTTGATTCAGTTGGCGAATAATCGCTTCATCTGAATCCATATCAGACATTTCTCGCGGCTCTACATCGCTTTCTAATTCAGGGGCTAATTGATCCCAAGAGACCGTTTGACCTGGATATTTTGCACCTAAACGGATGACAATATTGCGTAATTCGCGCACATTACCAGGGAACTCATAGCCTAACCAACGCTGTTTGGCATTATCGTCTAATTGGAAAGTAGCCCCCATATCAGCGTAAAACTGTTGGAAATGCGCTAACAAGGACAATTTATCCTCGCCACGCTCGCTTACAGGTGGCACTTTAATCGCCAATACGCTCAAACGGTGATATAAATCGGCGCGGAACTGCCCATTTTTTACTTCTTGGCGCAAATCTCGGTTAGTCGCTGCCACAATACGCGCATTTGACTCTCGCACACGGGTTTCGCCTAAACGGTAATATTCGCCATTTTCCAACACCCGCAGCAATTTAGATTGCAACTGCATCGGCATTTCGCCAATTTCATCTAAAATTAAGGTACCAGTACCAGCTTCTTCAAAGAAACCTGCACGCGCAGTGCCTGCACCAGTAAATGCACCTTTAGCATGACCGAATAACTGCGCTTCTAAAAGCTCGGTGGTAAAGGCGGCACAGTTCACGGTTAAACATGGCTGAGCATTGCGCTGACTTTGGGTGTGCAAACATTGCGCGACTAATTCTTTACCGCTACCGGATTCCCCTTGCACTAACACGGAAAATGGTGAGTCGGCAAATTGTTGAATTTGAGCGCGTAGAGTTTCCATTGCCAAACTGTCACCAATCAAACCTAAATGGGTTTCTTGGGTCGGGGTTTGGGTTTGGTGTTGTTCTGCCCCAAAAATCATTAATTGGTGTTTTAACCGTGTTTTTAACAAATCCATGTCACACGGTTTAGGAATGAAATCGACAGCACCTAAAGTGAGTGCATGGCGCACATTATCTTGACTGTCTTGCCCAGATAACACCAAAATTTTCATTGAGGGGTTAAAGCCCAACAATTCTTTAACTAAGGCAAAGCCCTCGTCAGGCGTGTGCGGTACAGGTGGCAAGCCTAAATCGACTAAGGCCATGTTAGGCAGGATGGGCGAGGTGTACAGCAAGCGTTTAGCTTCTTCTCGCGTTGCCACACATTGCACGCTAAAATCATCCTTTAATACAAATGCAAGAGACTCACTAATCAATGGGTCATCGTCTACTAGCAGTAAACTGGGCAAATCAGACATGCGCTGAAATCCTTGTGCTGGTCAGATAGAAAAAGTTAAAACAAATCTAATGATTACAGATGTTGGGTTTCGGTGCAATTCGCATTTAAGTAATGTGTCGCGGTATTGACTGACAAGGCAGGTAAGATGATGTTTGATTTTGAACGTATTGCAGAGGCAAAAATTAAAGAAGCCATCGCAAAAGGCGATTTTGATAATTTAGCGGGGGCGGGTAAGCCGCTTGTTTTAGATGATGATAGCCAAGTGCCACCAGAGTTACGCATGGCGTATCGAGTGTTAAAAAATGCAGGCTGTTTACCACCTGCATTGCAGGCGCGTAAGGAAATTGCAGAAGTTGAGCAGTTATTAACGCATATTGAAGATGATGCAGCACGGGCGCAGGCGGTTAAACGGTTAAATTTGTTAATGGCGAAGTTGGATCAGCATCAGGAAGGGCTGTCGTTGGCGACTCGGGAGCAGGCGTATTATGGGAAGATGGTGGGGCGATTTTTGAAGGATGGGTGAAAAATATTTACTAAGATGTTGCATTATGCGACAAATTGTTGCAAACTTTGTCTAGCAAATCATCATTGCTTATATTGAAACTAAACAATTGAAATTGAATAAATAAATTAAGATTAGCTAGAAAA
>QKBZ01000069.1 GCA_003245895.1 Beggiatoa sp. | reverse complement strand
CCAATCTGATTCTGCAATAAAAGCGTGACACCAGTTACAAAATATATTTAGCCAATTGCTAATATCATTCGGTAATGGCGTGGGGCGGGGAATTAATTCTATAGTGTTAACAGTAAAACCGTGTTGTGTTAAACGATTTTGATAATCTTCAACGCTAGGGAAATACCACGGATTGACATCTTTAAATTGAATACCGCGTTTTGTAAGCACATTATTTAACGCATTTGTGATTGCAGCAATATTACCGCTACCGCCAAACTCTGCGACAAAACGACCGTCGTTTTTTAATGCGCGATAAACGCCATTAATAACCGCGTCTGCCTCTAACATCCAATGCAATGCCGCATTACTAAATACCGCATCAAATTCATTTTCAAACGGTAATTGACTACCGTCCATCACTTGCGCATTTAACCCTAATTCGATTGCTGCCTGTATTTGTTCAGGGCTACTATCGACAGCAACAACATCACATCCCAATTGTGCGATTTTCAATGTTAACGAGCCATCGCCACAGCCTAAATCGAGAATACGTTGTCCTGCTTTCGGTGCGAGCAGGTTAAGTACTGGCAAGCCCAAATCGGCAACGTAACGTGCATTATCTGCGTAGTGCTGAGCGTCCCATGTTTGCATATTAGGCGTAAATGGCGTGCATGCTGACGGCGGTGATAGTTAAGGCAACGGCTAATAAAGTGATGTTGTAAGCGATTAAAACTTTTTTCATGATCTGTCGTCCCATCAGTGTGTTAGTCGGTTTTCGTCTTGATGGAGAATACTATAGTTGGAAATACTTATAGTTAAAAATAATAGTTGTGCATATATTTATTGCTTTAAGTTATATAGTGTTGTCATGCGATAAACGAATGCACAAGCTACAATAATGACGTGTTTTGTATTGTGCAGGCAGAAAAAAGGGCAGGGTTATGCGTATCCAAGATAAATACATCAGTCCATTTACCGATTTTGGATTTAAAAAGTTGTTTGGTAGCGAGCCAAACAAAGATTTGCTGATGGATTTTTTAAATGAGTTGTTACGCAATGAGACAGGGGAAATTGTCGAGTTGACTTATCTGTCTGCTGAGCAGTTAGGCCGTAGCATTGATGATCGCAAGGCAATTTATGATATTTATTGCGAGAATGAGAAGGGCGAGAAATTTATTGTCGAGTTGCAGAAGGCTAAGCAAAATTATTTTAAAGATCGCAGCATTTATTACTCTACGTTCCCGATTCAGCAGCAAGCACCCAAAGGTGCTTGGGATTTCAAATTAAATGCGGTGTACACCATCGGCATTTTAGATTTTGTGTTTGCTGAGGATAAGGATGATAAAAACGTATTTCATCATGAGGTTCAGTTATTTGATAAAAACACGCAAAAAGTGTTTTACAACAAGTTGACTTATATTTATCTGGAAATGCCTAAGTTTCGGAAAACTGAGGATGAGTTAGTAACGCATTTTGATAAATGGTTGTATGTGCTGAGAAATTTAGAGGATTTAACTAAACGACCGGTTAAGCTTCAAGAAAAAGTGTTTGATAAGTTATTCAAACAAGCAGAAATTGCGAGTTATAGCGAGGAGGAGTATCGGGAGTATGAACAAAGTTTAAAAGTGTATCGAGATTTAAAGAATACGATTGATACGGCGTTTGGGGATGGCTTTGTTGAAGGGGAAGCAAAGGGGCGTGCTGAAGGTTTGGCTAAAGGTTTAGCTGAGGGAGAAACAAAAGGCATGTTGGAAACTGCCAAGAAGTTTAAGCAAGTGGGGGCATCAGTAGAAATGATTATGCAGGTAACAGGCTTAAGTGAAGAAGAAATCTCAAAATTATAACTTTAGGAATTATGCAGTTCGTAGGGCGGATAAGGCGCGAGCCGTCATCCGCCGTTGTGTCGTATGACGCTGCGCTTATACGACCTACAAATTAAAACCTGCTCAGAAATTGTAGGGTGTGCGAAATCCCACACGGTATGAAGCTTAATTATTAATTGCTGCCGATGTGGGATTTTGCCCACCAGACTCCGCACGGTGGGCAAAACGCCGATTAAGGTCGGTAACATATCTAACTATTCGGCGGCGTTTCGCACACCCTACAACTTCTTACGCAACAACCGGATAAAAACCCAAGGTCAACACCAAAAACGTCAACCACAACAGATTTTCCAATGTTTCTGTAATCGGCTGAATTTTCTTAATTGCGCCATAAATATGTACTACTAACATAAAGCAGAACACGGCGATCAGTACGTCAAAGGCTAATGCTACGCTTTCGCCTGTTAACGCGGCTCTAAACGCAATTAACTCCACAATGCAAATAAATGCACCTAAGCAGCGACCAAAATAAACTGCTAAATCAGTTTCTTGTGGAATTTCCCATAGCATGAGTTTTGCCCATAATAAGGGCTTAAAAAAGATGGGTAGGGCGAAGAATAACGAGGTTAAGGCGGCAAAGATGAGTAAATAGGTTTGGGCGTGTTGCCCCCAGATGCCAATCATCACAGGCTCCTTTGTGATTGTTTATTGTTAGACACAGAGAGCCTTCACGTTACCACACAAATTGTCAGTGTAGTTAATGATAAATGCTTTAAAACTACAGATAACAGCTTTTTAAGCTTAGAAATCCCATTTTTCATTTTTATCAGGGCAGTTTTCTGCCGCGAGTTCTAACAAACGCCGGAATTTTTTCTGATTTAAGCTGTGGTTAATCAGTTCATAAGAAAGTCTGCCACGTTCATAACCATCTAAATCTCCAATATTAATATCCAGCTTGTGAAAAAAAATTTTAATAACTGTGTTATCAAAATATTTTGCAAGCTGATTACATAAAGCAGCTTCTTCTGTAATATTAAGTTTTGTTTTTTCTTGCGGCACTTTCTTCACTGGTTCATCTGCTTCTTGCTCATCCTTATTACTCGGCATCAACTTCAACACCTCAACCAAATCATAAGTGCCAAATTTGCAAGTAAATGTCCTATGACCTGCTTGCTGCATGGCGAGTAAATCATCATAGTCACCATGTGCTTCTTTTTTATCTTCAAAAATGCGCCCCTCGCTGATTCTGGCACTTTCGCTTAAATACAAAAGTTTGTCGTATTCCAGTTTAGGCATGCGGCCTAATATTTTGATGACGCTGAAAAATAAACAGGCAAAATAGTTGGCGATTTGTTCACCGTTGACGGTGAGTGATAACACACGTTCTTGATAATTGGCGAGGATTAAGGCATGGGTGTTTAAGTTTTTGTTATATAAACGAACACCGTGTTGCCAGACTAAGTTTTGATGAATATCGCTATGATGTTCAACGGTAAACATGCTTAACACATGACGCGGTAAAAAGCTTTTGAAATCAAATTCAAAGCGTAAGGCATTAGCGTCGTTAAAGTCTAGGTTTTTGGGTTGATCAGAGTTGAGTAAATCAGGAACAATCCATTTTTCATTGGGTGCATTTGGGTCAGGGTAACAGAGTTTAAATTGCTGCATCGCGTGCAGTAGCAAGTATTGCCGGTTTTCTGGATAGGTTAAAACATTGCCTTCGTTATCTTTGACTGAGTGATTCGTCAAAATATCAGCAACATCTTTATTGCTAATGCAACCATGTTGTTTTTTTAACTGTTCTGAATACAGCAGAGGATAAACGCCATAAGTCAACCAACGCGGGTTTAATAAAAATTCATCTAACCATTTTAATTCAGGAAAATGGATAATCTCGCCAAGTTTGTCTAATAAATCTAATAAGCTATCACGGCTTTCCTCTGTAATGCCTTTTTCTTGGCTTAGCTGATTAAAAACTGATTTATCTAAAAATGGATTTTCACGAGATTTTTCTCGTAGCTCATCAATGAGTGAAGATTCTGCTTGTGTGAAATAGGCTTGATTTTGACCAACACTGTTCAAGTGTTTACTCAAATGCTTTTTAAATAAAACAAACTCTTCTGCATATTCTGTTCGATATTGAATAGCAGACATCGAAAAAAAACCTTTAACATTAGTGTATTGGCTTTGCAAATGGTTTATGTTTAAAGAAATTGATGTCAAATCACATTTATTACCCACAATTAATACAGGCGCATCTGCCCCAAAAGCTTGTATATATTCCAGCCAATATTCTGCTTGTTGATCAGGGTTATATCCCGTACTCCTTGCATTTAGCACCAAAATATATACACAACGAGAACGTAAGAAAAATTGATGTGTTGCATGTGAAATGACTTGACCACCAAAGTCCCAGAATAAAGCTCTTAAATCACTCCCCTCTACAGGCCATTCACTGATTTCAATACCAGCGGTCATATCCGTGCTACCTTCTGTGATAGCTTGACCATTTAAGGCTTGAATCAATGAGGTTTTTCCTGCATCACCGTCGCCGATGAAAATAGTACGGACTCGTTTTATTTTTTCTTCATTCAATTCAGTTTCTTGACTAAAGCTATCACGTAATTTTTTAAGATAAAGATTAATCTCTCTTGGACTTTGCGCTTTAACTTCATCTGGCAGAAAAACACTTTTTTCTAATAATTCAAAATCAATTTTTTTTCCATCGTAACGATCTTGCAACCAATTAGACCAATAATCAAATTCTGAAATAATATTTAGCTCAGCAACAAACCTACTTTTTAATGTATTAATATCGCTAGGTAGTTCTATAGTGTTAAAATAATAGCTACTTAAACTAGTTTTTTCTTTTAATAAAACTAATTC
>QKBZ01000427.1 GCA_003245895.1 Beggiatoa sp. | reverse complement strand
TCGCTCCAGCGGCGCGAGTCGTGGTTATAAGCGCATTCTCATTCCTATACGTGCCGCTGGAGCGACACGGTATGCATTCCCATCGGGACGATGGGAACGAGTGAGCACTTGTTTTTACAACAAATATTTCACCGAACTCAGGTCGAGAGCCAATGGACTCGCGACGCAAGCGCGTCGGGACTTGCTCCCACGCAAGGCGCGTGGGAGCCAGAAAAATGGTATTTGGGAACGAGGGAGTAAGGGGAGGGATTAAAGACGAAAACCTGCCAACTTCGTCAAGCGTCTGACAGGCGATTACACTTGCAAAGTTTCTTTACTTTCTAATTCAGTAATGCCATTCCAATTCGGATCATCACCATAACGCTCCCAGAATTGGCAGCGTTTTAAGTAAATTTGTGACGCTTTATCAGTAGGGCTGATTTGCAGACATTCACTAAATAAAGTAATCGCTTCGCTAAAATTACGCCGTTGATATGCAGTAAAAGCACTGGTAAACAAAGTCAGAATAGACAGTTTAGAGTCACGTACTTCTGGTAAACAGCCATCTAATACTTCAAACACAATCACTGGCTCTGATTTACCTTTAACCCGTACCTTATCGATAATCCGAATGTAGTAATGATTTAAATCATTTAACTCGTTAAAAGTATGCTCGGTAATCAGCAAAGAAGCCCCATACATTTTGGTTAAACCTTCTACCCGTGAGGCTAAATTCACCGCATCACTGATCACCGTGCCATCCATACGTTTTTGCCCGCCAATCGTGCCTAACATCAGCGAACCAGTATGAATGCCGATACCAATATCAATTGGTAAATAGCCTTTGCCTGCCCGTTCAGCATTATAACGGTGTAGATTATTCAACATGCCAATAGCCGCTTGCACTGCATCGTCAGGGCTGCGCGGAAATAATGCCATAATGGCATCGCCAATGTATTTATCGATGAAACCACCTTGCTCTAAAATCGGCGGTTCCATTTTGCTTAAATATGCATTGATAAAGCGGAAATTATCTCTAGGGGTCATGGATTCTGATAAAGCGGTGAAATCCCGAATATCAGAAAACATAATACTCATTTCTTTTTGAATTTGATCGCCTAGCTCAACATCAACAATGCTGTCTTTACCTAAGAAACTTAAAAAGGCACTGGGCACAAAACGGCTATAGGCTTTATTTTGTCGCTCTAATTCGCGTTTGCTCTTTTGTAAATCCTGTTGCGTGCGTTTTAATTCAGTAATGTCACTAATAATGCCGGTGAACATGGTTTGTTGCTGAATTTTTAATTCATTCACCGCTAAATAAATAGGGAAAATAGAGCCATCTTGTCGTTGACCAACAATTTCCCGCCCAGAACCGATAATACTTTTTTGCCCTGTTTCTAAGTAATTTTCTAAATATAAATTATGTTGTTCCGTATAAGGTGACGGCATCAACATATTAATACTTTGATGTAATAACTCATCAATGCTGTCATAACCAAACATGCGAGCAAGAGCAGGATTAGCCAAGTGAATTTTGCCGCGTGTATCAATCATCACGATGCCATCCGCAGCGGTATCAATCACTGCACGGAAACGGGCTTCATTATCGCGTGAGGCTTTTTCAGCATGAATACGTGCAGTGACATCAGTCGCCAATACAATGACACCAATTAACACACCATTTTCATCTAAAAACGGTACTTTATCCGCTTGTATTAAAACTTCCTCACCTTGTGCATTATATAAACGCTTAGAAATGCCCAGCTTAGGCTGGCCAGATGTAATGACCTCTAAATCTTCTTGATAAGCACGCTGTGCCGCTTTTTGTCCTAATAGTTGATATAAAGACTGCTGTTCTTGAGAATGCGCTGCTAAATTCATTAATTCAGCAGCCGGTTGATTCATCCACACAATGTTGTTTTGCGTATCTTTGTACCAAATAAAGGCAGGCACAGAGTCAAAAATTAACTGTTGCTCACGTTGTTTTTGCCGGATAAATGACTCTGCTTTTTCACGTTCTTTTACTTCACCGGCTAACACTTCATTTAAATCTTTGACCTCTGTCAAAGTGCTGGCTAAATTGTGATTAACCGAGCGTAATTCAGTGGTGCGGGCAGTCACTAACTGCTCTAATTCCGCTTGAGATTGCAGCATTTGCTCTAACATGGCGTTAAACATATTCGCCAATACGCCCACTTCATCTTGTGTTTGCACTTTTGCCCGTGCTTCGCTGTCACCGGCTTGCACCCGTTGAATGGTTTCAGTTAATGAAGCCAATGGACGTGCTAAGGCTCGCGCTAATAAGAACGTACCGCCTAAACCCAATACAATGCTTAACACTGTACCGATGATGAACGCATTTAACATGCTTTGACGTAAGGCGGCAAAAAACTCGGCCTCATCTGCTTTCACCACTAAACCCCAGCCGGTACCCGTTGGCACAGGGCGATAAACCGCTAATACAGTTTCACCGTATTGATCGGTATCAATTAATAGGGCGGGTTTTTCTTGTTCAATTAAAGGCTGAAGTTTGCTGGATAATTTGCCTAATAATGGAGTATCGGCAGCAACGGCGGGCGCATTGGATTTGCGGGTGGCAGATAATAATTCAAAATCGCGGGTAATTAAAAAGGCTTCGCCGCTTTCACCTAACACTTGATCCGTGCGTAAAATGCTGGCTAAAGCACTGTGTTGCATGTTGATAACGAGAATTGCCAGCTTTTCTTCAGCATCTTCCATTGAAATGACATAACGCGCGATGAACAAATTTAATGGATTGCCTTCAGTGCGGTTTTGCGCGGTACGTTTAACACCGATTAAAAAACCACGATTGGCATTTTGCTGAATTTCGCTAAATAAAGCGGGAGCAACCGCAGTCCCCACTTCTGTATTATTGGTGGAAACAATGATTTCTCCGCTGCTTGCATCGACTAATTGAATCGTATTGTAAGCCGCATAAGCATTTTTAAATAAGTTTAAATCTTCACGTAAGCCTTGGTATAACTGGCTTTGCTGTAAAGAGGCAACTGCCGTATGCGTTTGCCCATTCTCTGCTTCTTGTTGCAGTAGTTTTTGTAAGCCGGATAAATATAAAGCTGTGACCGCGTGACGTAACATCCGACTATGCGCCAGAATATTGGCATCATTTACCCGCTCTTGTAACCAGTTTTCTAAACTGGCTTCTTTTAAATCGGTGATTAAATTTAAATTGCTGAAAATCTCTGCTTGTCGTTGTTTATATTCACCTTCTAGGGCTGTCATCGGCAGGCCATAAATACGCACGCCGTTAATAATCAGCAAGGTTATCGCAAACATTAAGCCGAAAAACAGCACCATGCGGGATTGCAAGCTGAATGCAATTCGAGGCGTTTTATCGTTATGGTGAAGTGAGGTAGGCACGTTGCAAAACCCAGTAAAAAACCGTTGACAGGACAGCAAGATAAATGCTTTCGGAGACATCACATATCAAAACAACAAAAATTATGCCACGCTCCAAAAAGTGCAGTGATTTAACACGGAAATGGAAGAGGTTGTCATGGACAGTGACGCAGTTTCCTACCCAAGTGAAGCCATTACTTGGTCGCGTTGATATTCATCCCATTTGCTGTCAGTAGCCTTGATAAAGCCAGATATTTATTATCAAATGACTGGCTAATCTTTCCTATATTGGCTATAGGATACGCTTTTATGCCTTCGGAATGAACAGGTTTGCATTAAATACGTGAGCTGTGATGCCTTGCCATTAAGCAAATTCGTGTTGTAGCCAACCGTGACAAAACTGGCAACGACTGCCACCATTCGCCACTGCTTGTCGCATCGCAGCCTCGGACTTTTGCAATAAGGGGGCTAATTGATCGCCATCTTCTGGATACACCGAAATACCAATGCTAACCCCATTATTCAGCGTGTATTCAGGTGAAAGTGTTAATTTTTGTGTTAATTTAAATAATAACATTTGCGCGACTAAGGCCGCATCTCGTAAATGCACTAATTCTTCTAAACTGACACAAAACACGTCGCCTCTATAACGTGCCACCGTATCGCTGTCACGCACGGTTGAACGGATGATACGCCCAATCGTTTTAATCAACTCGTCGCCTAACTCGCTGCCGTGTTCATCGTTGAATAAGGACATATCTTCAATGGCGATAAATAAAATGGCAAAGCGTTTGCGATGGCGTTGGGCAAAAGTATGAGTCTTTTGCAAGATGTAGGAGAGTAATTGTGTGGTCGGCAATTGCGTCAGTGGATCGATTAAAGAGTCAGAACGCGCCTGCTTTTGGTTGAACATCACTAAACACTGCGCCGTACCATAGCTCGGTCTATATTGTGAAAAACGGGCAAAGCAATGATACACACTGCCAGAGCGGTGTCTCTGCCATAATTCCCCTTCCCAAAAGCCATGTTGTATCACAGCTTCCTGAATTTTCTGATATAAACGCCGCACTTCGGCATTCATGGCCAACATATCCAGTTGCTGATTAAGAAGCTCGCTGGCTTGGTAGCCGGTAAAGGCAAGGCTGGCAGGATTGACTTGTTGAATGCGCAGTTGTTTTAAATCGGTCAGCAATAAGGTTTCAATGCTGGATTGCCATAAGGTTTTTTGCAAAGAGTGAGGAGAGAAAGGGGCACTGGCATCGGTCATAGGCTTGGGGATGGTTAGCAGAGGACAGGGGTTACCAGAGGCGTAACACCTCTGGTCTAACAATCTTATACACTATAGCGAGAGATTATGATTTACGCTCGCTTTCTAAAGCACTACGCCACATCAAGCGTTGTTGTTCCCACACTTGAATGGCTTGATCCAACGGTAATAACTCATCTTCTACCATTTGGCACAAGCCTTGGCGCAAGGCATATAATTTCATTAATAACAAATTATTAGACTCATTTTTTACATGGTCAATTGCTTCTGCATTATACGCACAAAAACCGGCTTGTTGTTCAGAACTGGCTTGGCATAATGTTTCACAAGGCACTTGATCGCCATTGCTGTCTAAACTGACAACGCCGCATTGTTGATAGAAAAATTGTGCTTCTTCGCAACTGCTCATATCACGGCAATAATGCTTGCTGCCACATTTCTGTTTTTTAAAGCTTTGTACCGTGCTGTCTAAGCTGGTTAAAGTTGCTGTTTTGGCCTGTTCATAAAATTGGCTGGCGTTATCAGATAAGGCTTTTAACTGCTCGCCAGAGGCATCTTTGGCAGATTCATATAATTCGCCCGCTTGTTCAGACAATTGCTGTGTCATATCGTCGGTTTTATCTTTCATCTGCTCATATAAGGCACTGGCATCTTCAGATAAAGCTTTAATCTGCGCATCAGTTGCCGTTTTCGCAGAGTCGTACCACTCTGAAGCCTGTTCAGACCATTCTTTGCTCTTCTCTTCGACTTGGCTTTGATCGTAGAAAGCGCGTAATTTGTCGGCAAAGCTGGGTTCGACGGTGGTTCCTGACTCTGGTGTTGCTTCCGTTTCAGCAGGTGTTGCTGTGCTGTCAGGTGAGGCGGCTTGTTCAGGGGTTGATTCTGTTTCAGCCGTTGTTTTGCCATCGGCTTCATCAGTAAAAAGCTGTTTAGCTTGTTGATAGACTTGGTTAAATTGTTGGCTTAAATCTTCAGCCTGTACAGTAGAAAAACTGAGTAAACATAAGATAAACACACTGACTCGACGCATGGGGTTGCACCTCAAGAGGGATCAGAATGGGATGAATGATCGGATTTAGATGGTGTTGGCGGCTTTTTCGCGGGTAAGTCAGGCACAGGATCAAAACCACCTTCACAAAAAGGATGGCAACGGGCAATGCGGCGCATGCCTAACCAACTACCACGCAAAACACCATAACGTTGCACGGCTTCTTCGGTATAACAAGAGCAAGTCGGATAAAAACGGCAGTTATTGCCCAGCCAAGGGCTAATCACATACCGATAACCTTTAATCAAGCCTAGAACAACACGTTTAATCATGAATGACGGTATAACTCATCAGGGGAAATCAACGGGTCGCTAGTGACCACCACTTGATCTTGTTGTACTTGATTGTAAAAACAACTGCGCCGTCCTGTGTGGCAAGCAGGGCCTTGTTGATCCACTTGTAGCAATAAGGTATCGCCGTCACAGTCAATGCTGAGCGAGATCAAACGCTGAGTTTGCCCTGAAGACTCCCCTTTGCGCCATAAGCGACCGCGAGAGCGCGACCAGTAACAGACTTGTTGTGTGCTTAAGGTTTCGGCTAAGGCTTCTTGATTCATCCATGCCATCATTAACACTTCGCCAGTATCGTGTTGCTGTGCAATGGCAGGAATTAAGCCGTCTTCGTTGAATTTTAACTGCGCTAAAGCGGTTTGCCATGTGATGGCATCACCTTGTTTTAAGGATTCGGTTTGTTTCATGGGTGTCAATTTAATGCTGTTTATTTAGTTTTAAAATGATGGCAACTATAACAATTTTTGCTTAATATCTCGGACAATATTTTTATCAACTCTTCCCATATCACTAGGCGTTTTTGCAATCGACACTTTAAAACGCTTGTCGTTAATAAATTGAATATGATTGTGTTCACCCTCTTCTGAAATTTCTAAGCCAATTTTTTTTAAATCAGCCCTTATTTTTGGGGTAGTTCCATCATAACCTTTAAAAATCAGTGCTAGTGTTTCGATCAGTTTATTGCGAGTACCATCATCAGGATTGTGTTCCAATATCGTGTTTAAAACATGGAATTTTCTAGTGTTATTAGACAATGATTCTGCATGTAGACGAATAGCATATAAAACGGCATCTAGCGTTTCACCGTGATATTTGTCTGCTTCTTGGCCACATGACAATAAACTTTTGTCCAAGTCAGCAGCATTTTGCTGTAACTGCTCAAGGCGTATTTGTAGTATCTGTTTGTCTATAAATGCGTTATTTAACTTTTCTTGTGTGATGATTAACTCATTAAGCTGATCATCCATCTCCATTTGATGCTGTTTTTTTAGTTGAGCAATCATATTTTCTTGCTCTTTCAACTGTAAAAAAGCAGCCTCTAAAAGCTGTTCACACTCAGGTTTTTTAAAAAGTTTATGAAAGATCGCACGGAAACTTTTTTTGATATTCATTCTGATGTAAGTTAGTTGAGATAATATTGGGGCAAAAATTCACTCAAGCGTCGAAAACGGCCTTGATTATGCTCTTGAAACTCAATCAGTTTACTGTAATAAATAAAAATTATAAAGCGGATACTATTTAGGTGAGTTATATGTCTACTTTAACCATATTGCTAATTTACATTACGTCTAGTCTTAATTTAGGGTGGAATAGCGTAGCGTATTCCACCATAAACTTTCGCCGAGTTAAGTAAGTACAAATAGCACGCTACAGGGTGGAATAGGGTTTACGCCTATTCCACCCTACAAAAACCACTTAACCTGCTGGTAAAATCCCAATATCCGCATTACCATCTGCGCCACCTAACTGGCCATCTGCACCAAAGGAATATAAAGCGAAAGGTAAAGTACCGCTGCTTTGTGGTGTATATTGATAAGGACGGTTCCAAGGGTCTAAGGGGATGGTTTCTTCTAAATAAGGCCCTTTCCAAAAGCTCTTACTGGCATCATCGCTAGGGGCTTGCATTAATAGGCTTAAGCCTTCTTCTTGGGTTGGGAAACGGCCTAAATCTAAATATAAGGTTTGCAAAGCACCTTTTAACATTTTGACTTGCACTTCAGCGGTTTGTATCTTCGCTTTATCGCCCGCACCTAAAATACGTGGCCCGACTAAACCGGCTAACAAACCAATAATCACCAATACCACTAACATCTCTAATAAGGTAAAACCTTGTTGCGTTTTTTGTCTCATAATGCCATCTCGAATCATACAATTAACAAAGACAAGCGCGTCTCTTTTGCCACTGATTAACCGCTTAAAAAGCAATATCATTGACACTGGTAATCGCTAAAATAACGCCGGTAATAATCACCCCAATCACGCCCCCGATCACTAAAATTGCAATCGGCTCGATTAACAGTAAAAACCGTTTCATCCGCACACGCCCGCTTTCATCCAATAAACGCGCTAATGAACGCAACATACGTGGCAACTCACCTGCTTTTTCGCCTGCGCGAATCAAGTTATGTCCCGTTGGCGTTAACGCATCATTGTCTTGCAAAGCTTGTGATAAGCTAGTGCCTGCACGCACGGCGCGAGTGACTTGTTGTAAACGGGCGTTTAAACTCGGTAATTTAACCCCTTGCGAGGCCAACTCCAAAGCACGCAATAAGGCCACACGATTTTCCAATAACGTGCCCATCATTGCTGCCCAACGTCCTGTTTCTGCTTCAATCATCCACGTACCGATTAACGGCAAACGCGCTAAACCATCTTGCATGCGCATGCGGGCTTGAGGTTGGCTAAAGATATACGCACCAATAATAATGCCTACCAGTATAGCACCGATAAACCAATCTAAATGGGTGTTTAAAAACATGCCTGTCGTCAGCACAAACTGCGCTAAGAAGGGAATTTCATCACCGCGATTCTGTAAAATATTGGCAAAACGGGGCACGACAAGGGTGAAAATTAAAATCACCGCTGCCACACCGGAGAAGATTAAAATAGCAGGATAAATCATGGCGTTGCGCATTTCATTACGCACTTTGGTTTCATACTCCATTTGCTCCACGCCATCGCGCAAGGCTTCCGCCACTTTACCGGTTAACTCACCCGCTTCCACCAGTTGATACATATACCACGGCAATTTCAGCGCACTTTCCTTTAAGGCTAAGGAAAAGCTAGTGCCTTGGCGCAGACGTTTAGCAACTACGCTAAATACTTGGGTGATAAAGGGATGATGTGAAGAGGTGGCAAGTGCTTCGACAGCGTCGATTAAAGCCACGCCAGATTCTAATAAGGTAGTTAATTCGTGGAGAACAACGAAAACATCGCGTTGCGGGGCGGCTTTATTAGCACGCTTATCTTGACTGGCAGCATTCTCTGCGGCGGCAAGGTGAACGGTGGTGAGTCCACGTTTTTGCAATTGCCGCATGGCAGCGCGCTCACTATCAGCGGTTAATACCCCGCTAATTTCTTGCCCTTGGGCATCGATGGCTTGGTATTTATAACGCATAGTGCGATAGCAAGTGGATAGGTGTTAAGCAAAAACGCAGATTACGCTGAGCACATCTGCTCAGCGCAAAGAGATAAGACGGTTTATAGCGCGTCTAAGTCGATGATCAAACCTTCGCGGGCGATATGACATTGCATAGGCGATTGGCGATCATGCAGAATTTTTACTGAGTCACGGTGCAAAACTTCGATTTTTGCATCGTTATAATTTGGATCAACGTGGAATAAATAAAGCTGTTTGACATTGGCATCTGCGGCGAAATTCACCGTATCAATGTAGCAAGAATGCCCCCAGCCACGTTTTTTATTGTAATCTTCTGGCGTGTATTGCGCGTCGTGAATAAAGACATGCGCATCTTGAATGGATTCAACCGCTTTAATGCGTTCTTCTTCTAACATCGCATTAATTAACTGTAATTCTTGCGTGTCTAATTCAGAGCGGCGATCTTCAATGTTTTTGTCAATAAACGATAATTCGTTATCTGAAGCGTAAATAATGGTTTTGCCACGCACTTGGATGCGATAACCAAACGTGCTACCGGGGTGATGCACGTTAAAACTTTCAATTCTAAACGGCCCGTATTCTAAGACGTTATCAACCATTTCCATATAGTTGATGTCTGCCATCCATGTTTCCACTTCAACAGGGAAATAAGGGTCTAACATCTGGCCTGAAATGCGGCGTTCGATTTCTTGGGCGCATTCACCGGGGCCAAAAATATTAACTTTCCAACCCGGCACGAAGGCAGGCACGAAAAACGGCAAACCGGAGATGTGATCCCAATGGTAATGGGTTAACACCACTAATAATTCGCGAATGTCTGGCTGTCCCATTAAGTGATTACCTAAGGGGATAATGCCGGAACCTGCATCGCATATTAACAAATGCCCATCCGCGCATAATTCTACACAAGAGGTGTTGCCACCTACCCGTAAATGGCTGCCGAAAGGGGCGGGATAAGAACCGCGCACACCCCAAAACCGGATGTAGTTTAAGTTATCGCTCATTATTTCGCAGGTTCTTCTATGGGTTGAATGTCAGTGTATTTACAGACTAAATCCCGAATTTCTTTAAAACGCAGCGGCTTGATAACAAAATCCAAAGCACCGAGTTGTTTCGCAATATAACGATCTTGGGCGTAGTCTTTGGAAGTGACCATGATCACTGGGGTTTCTTTTTGGTGGGGGAGCGTGCGCAAGTGGCGTAAAAAGCTTAAACCATCCATGCCGGGCATAATAATGTCCAAAAATAATAAAGCAGGACTCTGCTCTTTTAAATAAGGCATTGCTTCAGCCGGTGATTTAAAACCAATAAATTGCACGGGCAACGGCTCTACACTGAACTGGTAGAGTGAAATAGATGTGGCACTATCGTCCACAACAACAATCGTTGGCAGGTTTTCCGTCTCTGTCATGAACTCAGACCCATCAGTTGTGCTGTTGCACGCATTCTGTATAGGACATGATGACCTCCATTGATAAACTCAATAGGTAGGTTCTCGCTGGAAGCAAACGTATGGAATATAAGCATAAGTTTAGCCGTTAACACCACTAATCGCCTGCTGATTATGCAATCATGTGCATACTCATCCGGCAAACTAGCTTGGCATTGTAGGAAATTTCCTAAAACAAGGCAATTCATTTACATAGAACTATTATGCGCTAACAAACACAATTAAGGTATTAAAACTTAACTATGCTCAGCGCGTTACTTAACCAAAATTCACGATAAGGT
The DNA here is from genome assembly GCA_003245895.1 of Beggiatoa sp. Classification (GTDB taxonomy): domain Bacteria; phylum Pseudomonadota; class Gammaproteobacteria; order Beggiatoales; family Beggiatoaceae; genus SZUA-411. The sequence goes on along the minus strand of QKBZ01000427.1, from coordinate 6,370 downwards.
GTTTTACACCCGTTGAAATTGGTCGATGACATCTCTTTTAGTTTACTCGTCTCTTTACCAAATGTATTCAGTAGTCTTAACGACAAGTCACTACTTGAACCTTTGGCGTGGGGTGCGTGCGGGTAAATTGTGCCACTAACGCCCGATGACTGGCAGGTAGTTTAACATTCAACCAGTAAGTTGTGCCATTGTTATCCGTCTCTTGACGCACTTGTGTACGCACATTGTGATACCCTTTGCCCGCAAGTTGCTGCAAACGCCGCTCTACACTCAACGGATCGCGGTAAACACCTAAAGAAATCGCATATCTAAAGGCACCACTTTGCACTACATAGTTATCAGAAATCCCTTGTTGTTGCAATTGGCGTTGTGCTTGTAAGGCTGCACTTTCGCTGCCATAAGGCGGTAAATAAACCCAAGTTGTGCTGCGTAATGTGCTGCCACCTTGGCTTAAGCTGGCGGAGCTTTGCGACATTTGTTGAAACCAGTTAATCCCTGTGTACACTGAGCTAGCTTGTGCATAAGGCCCTAAACGGTAACACACAATGCCAGTGGTTTGTGTAACAACTGGAATATCGGGTGTGCTAGCGGTGCTGGGTGTTGGCGTGCTAGCCGCTTGGCTAGGTGTTTTAGCAGGCGCAGCCGCCGTCTGTGTGCTGGTTTTAGGCTTTGGTGTGGGCGCAGGTTCTGCTTTTGCCACTGGTGTGCTTTCTTTTTTCGGTTCGCTGCTCGTCGGTTTGCTGTCTACTGCGGCTTTAGGCTCACTGGCTGCAATCACGTCTTTTAACGGAATCGGTTTGCTCGTATTGGCTTCTGCAACTTTTACAGGAGGTGTTTCTGTTAATGCTGCCCCTGCATCGTCAGTGCTTGCCATACTTAATGTCGTCGCCGTTGGTTTTACACTGGTAACAGGTTCTGGCTGATCAGCCGCCACTACCGTTGGATCAGGCATATTAGTGCTTGGCTTGTTCGTTGGAGCAATGGCTACCGTTGTTGTTTTAGCTTCAGTCGCAGGAATTTCGGCAGCGACTTTAGAATTGCTCGCGCGTTCAGCAATGCGGCTAAACACATTTTCGATCATATTCGGTGAGTCAGGCGCAGCGTCAGCATCAATCGCAGCCAGTTGTTCATCACTAGGCTTGCTCATCGCAGGTGTCTTATCTGTCTCGGCTTTAGGCAATGTTGCCTCAGCGGTCACTGTAGGCTGTACCGATGCAGTCGGTGGCGGTTCCGCGACATCTTGTGTAGTTGGCGACGTGTGGCTATCAGGTTCAGCACGCGCAAGCGTTGGCTGCTCGTCTAACAACACCAGTTGCTGCAAGTGTTCGTCAACTTCAGGAATTTCCTGCGTTTGCGCCGTTTGAAATTGCTCTGGCTGCCAAGGTAACCACGGTAATAGATGTTGTTGCCACGCAAAAAAACCGGCATTACATAATAGTAACAATAAGGCTAATGCTCTCATTTCGTTTCACTCACTTGTAGCAGCCCTCGTAACACTAAATCAGGTACATAGTGGCAAATAGGTGGCATAGATGGCATTAATAAAGGCGCAGCCCCTCCCGTCATTAATACCAAAGGCGTATCTGTTTGCAAGCCGCTTAATACATGCTCAATTAAGCCTACAACCGCATAATAAATGCCCAGTTGAATGGCTAATTGACTATTATCTGCCAGTAAAGGATCAGAGGCTAACAGCGGCGGTGGATCACGGTGATATTGGCCTAAGGCATGGGTATCACGCGCTAAAATGTGGTGCATTTTCGCAATACCGGGCAAGATTAACCCACCTTGATGCTGTCCTGAAGCATTAATAGCATCAACCGTAATCGCCGTTCCACAATCAACAATACAACAACTTTTCTGTTGCGTCCAAAACCACGCACCAATCATGGCTAACCAGCGGTCAACCCCAAGCCGGTGCGGTTCTGCATAGGCATTTTGCACACCACAGGCATTGGCAGTGGACTGAATAAAATGTGGCGTGCGTTGCCACTGTTGTTGGCAAAATTGGCTAAGTATATCAGTATATTGTGGATTCGCCACACTGCTAACAAAAATCCCCTCATCAGGCACGGCTAAACCGCCCCATTGTTGCTGACAGAGATTTTCTAAAGATAGCCCTTGATGCGCCACACTGTGTTGCATGCCTAAATGGCCTTGTTGCCAACATGCCCACTTTAAACGTGTGTTACCAATATCGATCAGCAATTTCATAAGCGAATACTCACCTCACCCCATTGATAACAACGCCGTTGCCCGCCCACTTGGACTTGCAAGGCTCCATATTGATCAATACCACAAGCGCGTCCTTGTATGGTTTCTAAAGGGGTAATGACTTGCACTGATTGCTGATATAAGGCATCTAAACTAAGCCATTGCGGTAAATACGGGCTTAAGCCGGTTTGTGGAAAATGTTGCAAGACAGGCCAGCAAGCGTTTAATAAACTGGCGGCTAAGGCATTGCGACTCGGTACTGCTTGATCGATTAACGCCGCTTCTAAATCTGTCCACGGTTGTCCAATGGTAATGTCATTCGGCAAACGACAGTTTAAACCCAAACCAAACACCAATTCGCAACGCTGTGCTAAGCGGCGCGTTTCAATTAATAAGCCTGCAAGTTTACGGCCTTGCCAATAAATATCATTAGGCCATTTCACTTGCACGGCTGCGCCTAAGGCTCGCAAACATTGTGCAACAGCAATGGCTAAGGCCAAGCTTAAGCCAGATAAAACAGGTGCTTGCCGATAATGATAGCTCATAGACATGCACAGACTACCGCCCCACGGCGCGAGCCATGTGCGACCATGTTGCCCACGTCCTGCACTTTGGTACTCTGACAGACACACTTGCCCATTATAAGCATTTTCTAATAGATAGCGGTTAGTGGAGTCAATAAGCGTGAAGACTTCTATCGATTTCACCTGTTCTGCTAAGTTTGGCGTAAGCTGTTGCCGAATAAGGTTTGAATCTAACGGTTCAAAAGAAGAGTCTAGTTGATAATGTGTCTCGTCAACTTGATTTAATGCCAACCCAAATTGGCTTAAGGTGTCTAAATAATGTTTGACAGCGAGATGTGGTAACTGGCTGTCATGACTTAAGGCACTTAAGCTGCAACATTGACCATGGCTTAATGACTGTAATAAGGCTTGTACAGCCAATGAAGGGCAGCTTGAATTCACCATTATAAAAATTGTAATTAAATGGGTTGTTTCGCGCCGAACACATGCGCACTCAGTTGCGCGCTTGGAATCTCGGCTAAGGATTGAGGGGCTTGCCCATTGACTAAGGCAACGTCTATCAGTTGCTGACGATAAACCGTTAAGTCGCAAGGTTCTTGGCATTCAGGACAAGTGGTGGTCAGCGCAATGAGTTTATCACTGTCAGTGTTGGGCGTAACCTCTAGCGGGAAGATGTCCCGACAATACCAACAACGCACTTGCAAGGTATAAGACATGGTTAAGTTCCTGAAAACATCTGTAGGATGGGCTGACGAAGGATGCCCATCGTTTGACACTGTCTTGTAGGGTGTGCGAAACGCCGCCGAGAAGATAGGGTTGTTTCCGACCTTAATCGGCGTTTTGCCCATCGTGCGGAGTTTGGTGGGCAAAATCCCACCTCAACGACAACGGATTATCAAACGACATACCTTGTGGGATTTCGCACACCCTACATTTTAATTACGCTTTATGCTGTAATTTCAAATACATTAAAGCCGTCATCAGCGCATCATTATACGCATCATGTTGCCCTAAAATAGGCAGTTTTAAATCAGTCATAATACTGTCAAAACGCAGGTCTAGCCTTTGTTTCGGCGGATTTGCGCTGCCATATTTGCGGTCATAGTATAAACCAGAGACCTCAATTTGTGGATTAGGCAGCGAAATGCCTAATAAGGGGCGAATATACTTATTTAGCAAGGCAATATGAAATTCTAAATAATAGCCGACTAATGGGCGGGCGCCGATAAATTGTAAAAAGGCTAATAACGCCACCTCAGGACTTAAGCCGTTTTCCAAATCACAATGGCGCAGATGATGGACTTTAATCGCTTCTTCATCAATCGCTTGGCTGGGTTGAATAAACAACTCTAAGCGGCGACTGGTCAGAATTTTGTTGCCATCAATTAACACAGCACCAATCGACAGCAAATCCGCTTTTTTTACATCAAGACTACTGCTAGCACAATCAAAGCACACCATGCAGTGATCGGTAGGTGCCTCAAATAAAAAGGCAAATTTCTCGTCTTTTAATCGACGCCGATCACGCTGCTGTTTATCAAATAAATCAAACATTAAGACACCATGTTTAAGCGGAAATGATGGGTGATGAATTTTTTAAATTCATTGACGATTTTAAACGAATCTTTGAGCAGGTCGCGCTCTAGCTTGTTTAACTCATCAGGGTTGATGTAGTTATCATAGTGTTGATTTAACTTGATTTTCTCTAATTCAGCATCTAAGCGAATCGAAATCATAAAACCAAAGGCTTCGCTTAACTCAGTGGCAAACTCTTTATCTAACACGTTTTTATCACGCAAGGCTTTAATGCGCTCAATGGTGTTGCTGCAAGTGAGCCGATATTCTAAGGCTAAACTGCGCACGCCGTGCACAATGGGGAAAATACCGCCTTTTTTCATGTCCAACTCGTCTTTATGCTCGTTTTTCTCCACAATAAAGCCTTCAAACCAGCTTAACGGGGTCTCAAACGACAAAGTTGGGCGGGCAAAGCTAGAGAAAAAGATTTGATTGTCATTCAGCAATTTATACAAATAATCTTTTGCTGCTTGCAGCAAACTGGCATCGCCTGAAATCGCTTGCGCATCATAGAAAATCGCTAAATTCATCAAGGCTTCTTCGTTAGGACTGTCAACCCATTGATAAATCTGATCTTGGAATGCTTTGAGCGGCTTACTCCAAAATGGATTGCTCACCATGATATTGCCGGGGCAAGGCGGGTAGCCGAAGTCGATCAAGGTTTCCGTGATCAGCTTGGTTAAGTTAGGTAAATCAGGATAGTCAAAACCATCGCGTAAGATGATCGCATTATCTTGATCTGTTTTTAAAATTTGTTCTTCCCGACCTTCGCTACCCATCACCAATAAGCAGGAGTTGGCTAATAATTCCGGTGGTGCTAACAACTGATACAGTTTTTCAAAAATCTTCTTATTTAACTCACTGACCAATTGCGAAATAAAGCGTACTTTTACCCCTCGGCTATACAGCGATTGAATCATGCTGACCAAGGTTTGACTGGCTTTTTTCAGTTGCTCGGTGGTGGTGGCGCGTTCGATTTGCACCGCGATTAAGTGTGAATGGGTAGAGAAATAACTCAATAAATCCACTTGATCCAAAATACCAGCAATTTTGCCGTCAGGGTGATAAATAATTAAATGTTTAATGGCATTACGTGTCATTAACAAATTGGCGTTAAATAAAAAGTCATCTGTCCTAGCACCAATTAAATTAAACGTCGCAATATTACCTACTGGTTCAGTGATTGGCACTTGTTTCAATACCACATGATTCGATACATCAGTATCGGTCATGATGCCTACATCATCACTGCGTTTCACCAATAAAGCCATGATTTTCTGCTCACGCATGATTTTCACTGCTTCGGTAATCGGTAACTCAGCTTCGACAAAGACGGGCGGTTGCACATAAGCATCGCTAATGCGTGCCACCATAAAAGAAGCGACTTCTTTACGATTGCGCTGTTCGATTAAATCATTTAAGCGCTCGGTTAAATCTTGATAGTAAAAATTTTCAAAACTTTTATTGCGTTTTAAGATATTTAAGAAAATCGTTTTTGGCATTAAATAGCAAATGGTTTCCTCTTGGGCAACAAAACTATTGCTATTGGTGTTTTCAATTAAGGCTAAGGGATTAAAAGAATCTTGTACGGTGTACACCGACACTTGTTCTTCGTCATTACATTCATTGACCAAGCCTTTGATGATAATAAATAAAGACTCAGGCACAACACCCGCTTCAATCAATACATCACCTTCTTTGAAATAGGCAATGTCTACCGATTGCGCGACGCGCTCTAAATCAGCATCTAATAAACGATCAAACGGTGGAATTCCGGCAATAAAAGCTTTTTGTTCTAGTACGCTCAAGGTGACACCTATTGAGTTAGCAATGTAGGAAAAAGAGATACGTCACGAGCTAATGCGGCTGGATATTATAACGTGTGTTGGGCTGAAGCTATAGCAAGTGAGCATGAAGCAGATGGGTATACATCATCATAAAAAAAGCCACGAATCGCACGAATGGTCGTACAATTCGTGGCTTTCAAACCACGGGCGGGGGGAAGCCCCGCCTAACGGTTATGATTAGTGGCTAACAGCACCTTCTGCACCGATACC
>QKBZ01000002.1 GCA_003245895.1 Beggiatoa sp. | reverse complement strand
CAAAAAAGCCTTTTTCTGTATGCTCGCCATGCTCACCTTCTGATTTCTTCGGTGCTTTTAAGAAAGTGGCACACCCAGACGGTGATAACACCATTGCCACAATCACCGATAAGGTCATGGCAGCCACAATCGTCACCGAGAATTGGCGATAAATCGCACCGGCTGAACCGCTAAAAAAGGCCATCGGGATAAACACTGTGGATAACACCACCGCAATCCCCACTAACGCGCCCGTGATTTGACGCATGGATTTTTGCGTGGCTTCTTTAGGCGATAGCCCTTCCTCGTGCATAATCCGCTCGACGTTTTCCACCACCACAATCGCGTCATCCACCAGCAAGCCGATAGCTAACACCATGGCGAACATGGTCAACACGTTAATGCTGAAGTCAAAGGCAAATAACACCGCGAAAGTGCCTAATAACACCACAGGTACAGCAATAGTCGGAATCAAAGTGGCGCGGAGATTTTGTAAAAATAACAACATCACCAAGAACACTAAGAACACCGCTTCAATCAAAGTGTGTACCACGGATTCAATCGACAATTCGATAAACGGTGTCGCATCACGCGGGTAGATAATGTGTACCCCTTCTGGCAAGAAGGAAGACAACTCTTTAACCTTTTCTTTGATCATGTGCGCAGTTTCTAAGGCGTTAGCCCCAGTTGCCAACATGATGCCTAAACCCGTTGCTGGCTGGCCTTTATAGCGCACGATAACATCATAAGACTGCGAACCGCGCTCCACACGCGCCACGTCTTTTAAACGCACTTGTGAGCCGTTGGTGTTCACTCGCAATACGATATTTTCAAAATCGCTCACGGTTTGCAGCAAGGATTGTGCGGTTACAGTCGCATTTAATTGCTGATTAGGTCTCGCAGGCAAGCCGCCTAATTGACCGGCAGACACGTCGGTATTTTGTGCTTGTAAAGCGGTTTGCACATCTAACGGCGTGAGCTGATAGCTGTACAACTTGTCAGGGTCTAACCAAATGCGCATTGCATATTGATTACCGAATACCCGAATATCGCCAACACCATTAATGCGGGAAATAGGGTCTTGGAAAGTCGTCACCGCAATGTCGCCTAAATCGGCTTGTGTTAACGTCCCCTCTTCCGCGTAAATCCCCACCACTAACAAGAAGTTGGCACTGGATTTTGTCACACGCACACCCAAGGCTTGCACTTCTTGCGGCAACTGAGTGATTGCCGCCTGAATCTTGTTCTGCGTTTGCACTTGGGCAATGTCAGGATCAGCTTCAGGCTCAAAAGTTACGGTAATACTCATCGAGCCATCAGAACTATTAGAACTGAAGTAACGCAGATGATCGATACCCGTTAAACGCTGCTCGATAATTTGCGTGACCGCGTTTTCCACAGTACGCGCCGAAGCACCAGGGTAATCTGCTTGAATCGTGACCGTAGGTGGTGCCACCGAGGGATATTGCTGGATGGGGAGTTGCTGAATTGACAACACTCCCGCCAGCATAATCACAATGGCAATCACCCAAGCAAAAACGGGTCGATTAATAAAAAACTGCGCCATTATATTGTCTCTACACTCGCAACGTTGGTTGTGGCTTTTGACTGCCAATCAACGGTTTTAACAGGCTGACCTTCACGGACTTTTTGATAACCCTCAACGATTAATTCATCGCCTGCTTCAAGACCATTCACTACAATCCAATTATCTTCATAGGCGGAATCAACTTTGATGCTACGTTGTTGCACCATACCTTCACTATCCACAATCAACACTTTGACATCGCCTTGCGCAGTACGGGTGGTGGCGCGTTGAGGCACTAACAACACCTCTTCTTGCCCTAAATCCAACACTGCCCGCACAAACATACCGGGTAATAAATGACCATCAGGATTAGGCATCACCGCCCGCAAAGTGGTTGCACCGGTCGATTGATCCATGGTCACTTCGGAGAATTTCAGTTCGCCGGTATGCGCGTAAACATTGGCACTGTTTTTACTTTCTAACATCAAGTGCACAGGAATACTGCTATTGCGGCTTAATTCTGCGTGCAATTCCATCACGGTTTGATCACCGGCTGACTGCTGCATATCGATGTAAACTGGATCAAGCGCGGTAATGGTGGCTAATTCTTGCGTTTGATTCGCGGTCACTAATGCGCCTTCAGTCACCACAGAACGGCTAATACGCCCAGAAATTGGCGCATAGACTTTGGTATAACCCACATCAACTTTGGCTAAATCGACATTAGCTTGCGCGACACCAATTGCTGCTTGTGCTTGGTCTAAACCAGCAACCACATCGTCATACTCTTGCCGACTAATCGCATTCACTTTGATTAATTCTTTATAACGTGCGGTGCGTGCTTTAACGGCTTTTAAATTAGCTTGCGCACTTTTCAGATCAGCCACAGCACTGCTCAGTACAGCGCGATAACGGGTATCGTCGATTTGATATAACTGTTGACCTTTTTTGACTTCTGCGCCTTCTTCAAACATGCGTTTGGTGATAATACCGGCAACTTGTGGACGAACCACTGATTGACGAAAGGCAGTGACCCGCCCCGGTAAAGAACGTTGGCGAGTAATTTGCTGTGTTTTTAGATGTAAGGTTGCTACTTCCTGCACCGGTTTAGGCGGGGTAGCGGGCGCGGCTGAGCTTGGTTTTTCTTTATCTTGTGCAAAGGAGCCTAAGGTGTAAAAACTCACAGCGCCAATGCCACATAACAAAGTGAATGTGAATAATAGCTTCTTCATTTTGCTGCTCTCTACTGACTAATACGAAATGAACTGAATTAACGGCACACAGGTGCACTGAGTTTATGGAAAGGAATCTGAGCGACGCGAGTCAACCAGACATAGGGGATTGACAGCGGTCGCAGGTTTCGACCGCTGACTGTTTTTCTGTTGCGCATGAAGGGAAGCTCCTACAGAGAATAATGATGTCTTGTCTTTGTCGTTAAGTCTAAGTGTTAGACGGTCGTCTGAAAAGGTGGGATAGTTTGCATAGACTTATGAAAATAATTCATAAATGACTTAAATGGGGAGAATATGTCATTTTTCCCTTAGTAATACTGCATGATGCCCCGTTTATGCAACTCATATTTCCTACCGTTAACATTAGTTTAGTTGCTTAGCGTGACAATGGCACTTAATAACTCACCTTACACAAAACACTGATGTAGGGTGTGCGAAACGCCGCCGAAAAGCTTGGGTTGTTTCTGGCCTTAATCGGCGTTTTGCCCACCGTGCGGAACTTGGTGAACAAAATCCCACACCAACGATAACGGATTATCAAACGGCATACCCTGTGACCTGAGTTCGGTTAAAAACAAGTGCTCACTCGTTCCCATCGTCCCGATGGGAATGCATACCGTGTCGCTCCAGCGGCACGTATAGGAATGAGAATGCGCTTATAACCACGACTCGCGCCGCTGGAGCGACGCGGCATGCATTCCCACCAAAATGGTCACTGCCATTAAGTTAAGGCTTTGCACCGTCTTGTAGGGCGGATAAGGCGACAGCCGTCATCCGCCGTCGGTGGCTTGGTTCAAGCTTCAAGCGTGTGATGTCGGATGACGGCTAACGCCTTATCCGACCTACAATACTCCCCCTCTTATATCAAATATTACCTTATCAATACCTTTTTATATAACCAACAGTTATAAATCTATCAATATATATTCTTTTTAAAAATAAAAATTCTTTGCTAACTTTTATGCTCATAACAACAGTTAAGCTAACCATACGCAAAACCTATAACCCTTATAAATCAATAAACTGTTTTACAGTTTTTGCAGGAGTTTGAAGCAATGAGCCAACAAAATGACAGCGTCGCACAATGGGCAGAAAAATACGCAACTAGCACACCACAAGACATCCTGAAATTAGCTTTACAAGAATATAATAATATTGCTATTTCATTCAGTGGTGCTGAAGATGTCGTGTTAGTGGATATGGCAGTTAAGTTAAACCCTAGTGTTAAAGTTTTCTCTTTAGATACAGGGCGTTTGCACGCAGAAACCTACAAATATTTAGAAGAGGTGCGCTTACACTACAATATCGAGTTAGAAGTGTTATTTCCACAATCTCAAGCCGTTGAAACCTTAGTGCGCGAACATGGCTTATACAGCTTCTACAACGATGGTCATCAAGCGTGCTGCGGCGTGCGTAAAGTAGAGCCTTTACGTCGCAAACTGAACACTATTGACGCTTGGATCACCGGTCAACGCCGCGACCAAAGCCCTACCCGTAGCAATGTGCCTGTTGTGCAAGTTGACCCTGCATTCTCAACCCCTGATCACAGCTTAATCAAATTCAATCCATTAGCCGAATGGAGTTCTGAACAAGTCTGGGCTTACATCCGCGAAAACAATGTGCCTTACAACGCATTACACGCTAAAGGCTTCACCAGCATCGGTTGCGAACCTTGCACCCGCGCTGTACTGCCTAACCAACACGAGCGCGAAGGCCGTTGGTGGTGGGAAAACAGTGCGTCAAAAGAGTGCGGTTTACACTCTGGTAACTTAGCAAAAGCGTAATTGCAGTAGTCAGGCTTAGGCGCACAGCCTAAGCCTTGCGTTGAGATGGCTCACATGGGGGTAATGCCGATGCCACATATCACGATGGTGAAAAAACGCTTTGCCGATGGCAATTTTTGCCGCAAATGCGAAGAAGTCGACACCCGTTTAAAACACGCCAATTTAACAGATCGCATTGATCGCGTAGTGGTCGCCGATGAAGCAGACCCCAGCAGTGAGGGCATGCGTTTAGCCTTGCATCACAATGTTGAGCGGGCGCCGTTTTTCATCGTGCGCGATGAGCAAGGGCAAGAGCAGGTGTACACCGTTTATTTTCAGTTTGTGAAAGAAGTTTTACAGCAGCGCACTACGGCACAAGCCGAAAATCAAGAGCTTGCGCAGCAAATTGATTTCTTATAACGCGCCATTGTTTAGGCTGCCCAGTTTTCCGCGAGTAGGCTTATGTATCGCTATAACGAACAAGATCGACAATTATTACAACAACGCACCGCGCAATTTCGCCAGCAGGTGCAACGCCGTTTAGCAGGCCAATTAAGCGAAGAAGAGTTTCGCCCACTGCGCTTAATGAATGGTTTATACGTGCAACGCCAAGCGCCTATGCTGCGGATTGCAGTGCCTTACGGTTTATTATCTGCGCCTCAGTTGCGTACTTTAGCGCGGATCGCCCGTGATTATGACCGTGGTTATGGTCATTTCACCACACGGCAAAATTTACAATTTAACTGGTTGCCTTTAGAAATCGTGCCTGAAGTGTTAGCGCACTTAGCAGAAGTGGACATGCACGCGATTCAAACCAGCGGCAATTGCATTCGCAATGTCACCGCCGACCCGCTGGCTGGAGTGGCAGAAGACGAGATCATTGATCCGCGTCCTTACTGCGAAATCATCCGTCAATGGTCAACCTTACACCCCGAATTCACTTTTTTACCGCGTAAATTCAAAATCGCTGTCACGGGTGCGAAACACGACCGTGCCGCGATTAAAGTACACGATATTGGCTTGCAAGTGCGTTACAACGATGAAGGCGCGTTAGGTTTCCGCGTCTACGTTGGTGGCGGTTTAGGCCGTACCCCACACATCGGGCATTGCTTGCGCGAATTTTTACCCGAAGCGGATTTATTGTCGTATTTAGAGGCCGTGTTGCGCGTCTATAACGAGTGGGGACGACGCGATAACTTGTACAAAGCGCGGATTAAAATCCTCGTCAAACAAACCGGCATGGATGATTTTAGCGCGGCAGTTGAACGTGAGTGGGATTTGTTAAAAGCGTCTAGCTTGCAGTTAACATCTGAGCAAGTGGCAGATATGCAGCAGTTTTTCCAAGCCCCTGCCTATGATGCTAGCGCCGCAGACGACAGCAGTTTCCAACAGCAATATCAAAGCAATCCGCTGTTTGCACAATGGGTGAACTCGGTTGTATTGCCGCACCGTGTTGCCGGTTATAAAGCGGTGATGATTCCGCTGAAAAATGCCGACACTGCATCCGGCGATATTACTGCTGAGCAGTTAGACGGCGTTGCGGATTTATGTGAGCAATACAGCTTTGGCGAAGTACGCGCCACACACGAGCAGAATTTATTACTGGCTGATGTGCGCCAAGGTGACTTATTTGCTTTATGGCAAGCCTTGCGCCCGCTGAAATTAGTAACTCCTGTGTTTGGCACTTTACACGATTTAATTTGCTGCCCTGGTTTAGATTTTTGCAGTCTCGCCAACGCGCATTCCATCCCCTTAGCACAAGCGATTCAACAGCATTTTGCTGAGTTGGATTACTTATATGACTTAGGCGAATTGCAGTTAAATATCTCTGGCTGCATGAATGCGTGCGGGCATCACCACGTTGGTCACATTGGCATTTTAGGCGTGGACAAAAAAGGCCAGTCGTTTTATCAGGTAATGTTAGGCGGCGAAGCCAACGAAGATGCGCAATTAGGCGAAAACATTGGCCCAGCTTTAGATCAAGCCGGTGTGATTAAAGCCTTAGAGCAAATCTTATCGCTGTATTTAGCACAACGCGAACAAGATGAGCGTTTTATCGATACTTTCCGCCGTTTAGGCATTAAACCGTTTAAGGAGCGCGTTTATGGCTCTCATTAATCAACAAGGCCAAGCCATTACCGACACATGGACGGTGTTAACTGAGCTGGAGGCACTGCAAGTCGGTGGGCGTTATATCGTTGAGTTGCCTTTATGGCAGGCAGAACGCGAACGCTTATTGCAGCAAAGCAGTGCTGTAGGCTTAGTATTAGACAATACAGTGGATGTGGTAAGCTTATCCAGTGAATTAGAACATTTTAATTTAATTGTATTGCAGTTTCCTAAATTTACTGATGGTCGTGCCTATTCCCAAGCGCGACGACTGCGCACACAATTAGCTTATCAAGGTGAGTTACGTGCGCAAGGCGACGTGTTGCGAGATCAATTGTTGTTGATGGCGCGGTGTGGTTTTGACAGTTTTGAACTGCGAGCAGATCAAGATATTCAAGCCTGTATACCGGCCTTTACAGAAATTTCTGTTACTTATCAGCCGTAACACTGTCTAAGAGGTGGTTACGCTGGCTGAGCTTGCGAAACTGAACCTCTAATCGTGTCGGTTCCTCGCTCAGCCTGCGCTGAAATGTACAGTTGTTATTTAATGTACTAGAGGAACCTACCCGTATGAGTTGGGACGCAGGCTTAACCTTAGCCGTATTAATCGGCTGTTTTGGTCTTTTAGCCTTAAATCGTTACGCGCCTGATTTAATCTTAATGGCGGGCGTGGTTATCTTATTTAGCACTGGCGTGCTGACACCAGCAGAAGCTTTAGCAGGCTTAGCCAATCCTGGTATGGTGACAGTCGGTGTGCTATATGTTGTCGTCTCTGGTTTGCAAGAAACCGGCGGCATTAATTGGCTGGTAGAAAATGTGCTCGGTAAACCTAAAACCTTAGGTCAAGCACAAATGAAAGTCATGTTGCCGGTCGCGGGCTTAAGCGCCTTTCTCAACAATACCCCTGTAGTCGCCATGTTTATTCCTGCCTTGCAAGACTGGGCGCGGCGTTACCAATTATCCCCTTCTAAACTCATGATTCCGCTGAGTTATGCCGCAATTGCGGGCGGTGTGTGCACCTTAATCGGCACCAGCACCAATTTAGTGGTTAATGGCTTAATCATTACTGAAACCCAACTCGAACCGTTGAGCATGTTCGACATTACATGGATTGGCGTTCCGATTGCGGTGACAGTAATCGTGTTTACCAGCTTATTCAGTCGTTGTTGCTTGCCCGAGCGCAAACCAGCCATGAGCCAGTTAACCGATGTGCGTGAATACACCATTGAAATGAAGGTAACTGAAGACAGTCCGCTAATTGGTAAACGCATTGAAGATGCCGGTTTGCGTCAATTACCCGGTTTGTACTTGATTGAAATTGAACGCGGCGGCGAGCTATTAACAGCGGTATCCTCACACGAACGCTTACACGCCAATGATCGCTTAGTGTTTACCGGCGTGATTGATTCGGTAGTAGATTTGCAAAAAATGCGCGGCTTAGAATTAGCCACCGAGCAAGTATTTAAAATCGATGCGCCACAACAAGATCGGCATTTGATCGAGGCGGTGGTGTCTAATACCTGCCCCTTAGTTGGCAAAAATATTCGAGAAGGCCGTTTCCGTACCGTTTATAACGCGGCAGTGATTGCGGTGGCCCGTAATGGTGAGCGCATTAATCGTAAAATCGGCGATATTATTTTGCACCCCGGTGATACTTTATTACTGGAAACGCATCAAAATTTTTTACATCAACAATGTTATTCACGCGACTTTTTCTTAGTCAGTTACGTGGGCGACGCGCCTAAGCTGTCACATAAACGTGCGCCGATTGCTTTAGTGATTTTAGTCGGCATGGTAGCGGCAGTCGCGTTTGGCGTGCTCAGCATGTTAAAAGCGGCGATGGTAGCTGCCGTATTAATGTTATTAACCAAATGCACCAATGAGCGTGCAGTGCGCCGGATGATTGATTGGCAAGTGTTGTTAGTGATTGCCGCGTCGTTTGCCATTGGCACTGCCTTGGCAAAAACGGGCGCAGCAGCCACCGTCGCCACCCATTTCATTGCCTTAGCAGATGGCGTTCCTAGTCTAACCTTAGCGATGGTGTTTGTAATGACTGCGCTGTTAACCTCTTTAGCGACGAATAATGCCGCAGCGGTCATCATGTTCCCGCTAGCCTTATCAACCGCAGAACAATTGCAAGTAAACTTTATGGCCTTTGCCATCACTATCATGGTGGGCGCGTCGGCCAGTTTTGCGACACCGATAGGTTATCAAACCAATTTAATGGTATACGGGCCTGGGGGGTATCATTTTATGGACTACGTCAAAATTGGTGTGCCGTTAACGATCTTAGTCGGCATTGTCACCATTTTGCTAGCCCCTGTGATTTGGCCTTTCTAAAGCAAAAAACGTGGGTGTCTCATGCTCACGTTTTTCCTATCACTTGTTATTTTTAATCAACAATTTGTGCAACGCGCAATAAATTTGCATTCATGCTTAAATTCACTGCTTGTACAGCCGTTGGATTAATGGCAAGGCGCATACGCCGTTCTTGCATGAAAAATTTCACCATGCCACCGTGATGAATAAAATCATCAGTATCTCCCACCAACAAAACAGGATGTGTATTCACCCATGCTGCAATCTCATCGATATGTGTGCGTTCAGAATCACTGACAAATAATATCTGGCATTGCGTTGTTTGTTCTAAAGTTTGCAGATATAACACTTTAGCTACACGCGATTTCACCGTTTCATTTTTAATTGTGTTCTCTAAACTTCCGCCAAAAGGGTCTTTACCTAACACACAGAAATTAAAAGGCGCACTTTCATTTTCAAAGACGGATTCAGGCCAACTGATGAAATTTGCAATGTTATACAAAAAAACGGCTTTAAGCTCATATTCTTCAGCAACATAACGTGCTGCATGCACAGATGAGGTAAACCATACACAAAGGAGACTGATCAGTAATGTGTGGGAACATTGTTTAAAGAACCTATTCATAAAAGCATCCACTTTTTAAATTCATGCCTCACAAGGCTTGTTACGGTGCCGAGATGTTTTATGTTTCCTTACATTCTTTGTAATACAAAGATTTTAGTCACATGCCCTTTTTTTATTTTCTGAATTAGTTTAATAGTAATAACGGTATTAAATCAATCAATAGTCAGAAAATAATTAAAAAATTTAAGCTTATGTCTGCTTTGATAATTTAGACATAAGATGTCTTAACCTAACACCCATTACTACGCATTTTTTACCTACCGAAAAAATGTACTCAGGTGTTTGTTTTAGGCGTATACGACATTATTTTTGTGATACAAAGAGATGTGAGCAATTGTTATCATCTTAATAATACCCTTAGTAATAACAGTTGATATAAGCTTTCAGGTCTCAAAGGCATTAAATAGCCGATAAAATAGGCGTGCTATTGGCTTAAGCAATATGTCGATATTGATACCTTGCGATAGCAGGCTAATTCCTTATTAAATCTATAGAATATTATAAAACCATGACGAATCATGGTGCTTTGCAACAAACAGTGAGCCGTTAATGCCGCCTAACGCTGTGTTTATGCGAGCGACAATCTAGGTCGGATAAGGCTTTAGCCGTCATCCGACATAACACAATTAAAGCTTGCACCAAGCTACTTGCGGCGGATGACGGCTATCGCCTTATCCGCCCTACCTGAAAATGTAGATAGCTTTGCCTCAGTACTACTGATTAACGCAATGCAGCACTACTCAAATCCAACTCAAACGTCAAATCTGGCAACAAATGATTAAACGAAGCTTGCCAAATTTGGCTGCCTAAGATCGGATCAGGGATTTGTAAGCAAGGCACAATTAATTGTGCTGTATCCGCTTCATAACGTGCTAAACAGGTATTTTCTTCGCCACTCCACAAAAAACGCACTTCTTCTGGGGATAAGGCACGGTTGTAAATGCGCACCTCATCAATACTGCCATTAAAAAATTTGTCATCGCCTTGCTGATCCGCTTCACCACCGTGTCGCCCAATGGCTAATGCGTTGGTATTGGTGCGTGTATCGCCGGTTTTAGGATATTTCACATCTACTTCACCGTTTAAATACAAAGTGACGTATGCGCCATCATAAGTCATGGCGACAAAATACCATTGCCCTGTTTGCAAAGTGCTGCCAGGGATACCACCGACTGCACCATAAGCAAAGTTATTCACCGCTTCACCTGTAGCAAAGTTGGTGCGTAATTCGCCTGCACTGTTTAAGCTGAAATTTAAACTTTCGTGTATTAGGGGGGTGACTTTGCCGATAATATTTTGTGCATCCGTTGAACCGTTGGTATTAATCCATGCGGTAACGGTGTGTTGATTCAGATTTAAGCTTTCATTGTGCGGGACGACAATATAAGCAGTACTGCCATCAAAATAATAAGCACTGTCCAGATTACCTGCGCGATCTGTGGTCAGTACTGCACCAACAGCAGTACCATTATTGGCCATACCGCTAACATCATTCGCATTGCCATTTAATTGCAGATGTAACACTAAACCATCGGACAGGGCTGCCCATGCGTTACTTGTCACACTTAATGCGCTGGCTAAGGTCAATGCAGAAAGTACTTTATTCATTATGTCTTATCCTGAATGAGTGAATTTGAATTTAGCCACTGTAGTATAAATGTTGCGCTGATGCAGCCATAAACTGTTGTGTGACGGTTGGTAGTGGGCGGTATCACTCACAGAACATGACATTTTTGTAGGTCGGATAAGGCTTTAGCCGTCATCCGACATAACACAGTTGAAGCTTGCACCAAGCTACTTGCGGCGGATGACGGCTTACGCCTTATCCGCCCTACAAGATCGTGACAGCTCTTAACTTAATGGCAGTGAAATGGCATTTGGGAACGAGAAGCATAACTTTGTTTTTAAAGATAATTTTCGTCGAACTCAGGTGCTTTAATAAGCTGCACTTGCAATTACTTTTTATCCTTTCGTTTGATTGGGTACGCCATTAATTAACACAGCAGAAAAGAATTGTGCAGGCAGTCTATGTCATGTTGCTGTCATGTCATTGTGTCATAACAAAGTATTTGAACGGGTTAGCTTGTGATGGCTTATTTGACCAAGCATTCTTTGAGCACTGCGGAAACTGCTTTAGCGTGAAATTGCGTGTTTTACCTGATTTCAATCTCATTACATCAAAATAAAAGTATTTTGCCATAATGGTGCTGTATGTCTTATGAAACTGCTACTGATGAGCTTGCGTTAGCATTACGCGAAATTCTAGCACGTCGCCAATTAACCCCCTTTTTTCAACCAATTGTTTCGCTTGCCGATCAGAAAATTATTGCTTATGAAGCCTTAATTCGTGGCCCACAAAATAGCCGTTTGCAATTACCGTTTTATTTATTTCTCACCGCGCAAAGCTGTGGCTGGCGTACAGAGTTAGAGCGTTTATGCTGCGAATTAGCGATTGAGCAGTTTATACAGCAAAAGCTGAGTGGTGATTTATTTTTAAATTTAAGTTTGGCTTCTTTTTTATCACCTTATTTCCAACCGAACAATTTTGTTAATTTATTAAAGTCGCTTAATTGTCCTGCTGAACGTATTGTGTTGGAATTAACCGAAGCTAATTATCGCGAGCAATTAATTACCATTAAAAAAGTGGTGCAAGATTATAAAAAATTAGGGGTCCGTTTTGCTTTAGATGACATGGGGGCAGGTTATGCAGGGTTGCGTTTATGGTCAGAATTACAGCCAACCTTTGTCAAAGTCGATCACTATTTCTGCCAACAGTTAGGCGATGACCCTAGCAAAAAGGAAATCGTGCGCACGCTACGCAGTTTAGCCATGCGCTTAAATTGTCAAATCATCGCAGAAGGTATTGAAACAGAACAGGATTATCATGTGTTATTTGCTTTAGGTTTGCGTTTAGCACAAGGCTATTACTTCGCTCATCCACAGGCTAAGCCGGTAAAACAACTGAAAACGACCCTGTTTTCTGCGCCCTCTCCTGCCAATATATCGCCTGTTGAGCAGCAACGCTCGCAAACCGTCGCTTATTTAATTCAAACCACACCGTCTGTCACACCAGAACAAACGGTTGAATCCGTTGCAGAAATCTTTTATGCCCAGCCGAATTTGTATTCAGTAGCAGTGATTGACCATCGACAAGCACCTGTAGGAATTGTGCGCCGACATGATTTTATGCATTTGTTTTTAGGGCGTTATGGACGGGAGTTATATGGTCGCAAGCAAATAAGTGCATTTATGGATAATAGCCCGCTGATTGTCGATTGGGAGTTGTCGTTAGAGGAGGCCAGCCGTCGTTTAACCTCAAATACCAGTTTATTACCTGAGCATGATTTTATTATTGCAGATCAAGGTGTTTATCGCGGTTTAGGTAATGTAATGGATTTATTACGGCGCATGACAGAATTACAAATTCGCAATGCGCGTTATGCCAACCCGCTAACACAGTTACCCGGTAATGTGCCGATTTATGAATATATTGAAACTTTATTGCAGGAAAAAATAGAGTTTTCGGTGGGTTATTGTGATTTAGACAATTTTAAGCCGTTTAATGATGTTTATGGTTATGAACAAGGCGACCAAGTGATTCGCACCGTTGCTGCTGTGTTAAGCAAACACATGGATGCTGAGCAGGATTTTGTAGGGCATGTTGGCGGTGATGATTTTATCTTAGTGATGAAAAGTGCCGACTGGGTGCAGCGTTGTGAGGCGGTGTTAGCAGATTTTGAAGTGAAAGCCTTACGTTTTTATACCGCCACTGATCAAAGCAATGGCGGCATTCATGCCTTTGACCGCACCGGTAATCCTACGTTTTATCCTTTCTTATCTTTGTCTATCGGTGCGGTTGTGCCAGATTCTGAATATTGCCAATCGCATCATGATGTTGCGGCGTTGGCTTCGGAGGCGAAGCATCAAGCGAAAAAACAAAGCGGTAATAAGCTGTTTTTAGATCGCCGCACCCGCCCCACACGTTCACCGGATGCTAATACGTTAAACGCATTATCTGAAGAGAGGCAGCACGCTTAAGTATTACTCTCTGCTTTTGCTAACAAGTCTTGCACCACTAAACCGGCTAGCATTAAACCAAACAAGGCAGGCAAATACGAAATAGTGCCATTCACTGCGCGAGGCCGTCCTTCGCCATCGCCGACAGGTTGATGTGGCAACGGTGGGCGTGATTTTTCTTGTGAATAAACGACTGGGTAATTGGTGCGTGCATTTCGTTGCTTTAACAAACCGCGCAACTCACGCGCTAGTCCACAACCTTGGGTTTGATTCAACTTAGTAATTTTGACTTGCGTCACATCTAAACGGTTGCCCGCGCCCATGCTAGAAGCGATAGGGATGTCGTGTTGCAAGCAGGCGGCGACTAAAGCGGCTTTGCAGGCAATTGAGTCGATGCAATCCACCACATAATCAAATTTATCTGCTAATACAAAGGCTTCTGCTTGCTCTTGTTGCAAAAATTCGTCGTGGCAAGTCAGGTTAATATCAGGGTTAATATCGCGCACCCGCGCCGCCATCACCTCAACTTTTTTCTGCCCTAAAGTAGAGTTTAAGGCGACTAATTGGCGGTTTAAGTTAGAGGGGACTACTACGTCGTGATCTAATAAGGTTAGGTTTTGAATGCCGGTGCGGGCTAAGGCTTCAGCAACGAAACTGCCGACACCGCCTAAACCAGCGATTAAAACGTGGTTGTGACAAAGCTGCTCAACGGCGGCTTCACCTAATAAAATTTCGGTACGGGTGGTTAAATGTTCAGTTTGGCTCATATTCGTTTGTCCATTCTTGTTGTTGTGTGTATCAGAATGTTTGGGATTAGGGAATTATAGCCAAGTTATTTTTAAAGTCCTCTAAGTTAAGCGCATTTGTAGGGTGGAATAGGCGCAAGCTGTATTCCACCATGCGGCTTATAATCTGCCGTTGCTTAGCTTTTTGCAGAATCTTATGGTGGAATACGCTGCGCTATTCCACCCTACAACGCCCGTCAGATTTCTCCGCGTTCGCACCGCAAAAAGACGCGGCGCAAACCCTACACACTAAACCCCTTTCTGCCGCAAATGCGCCGCCAAGGCACTATCCATCGTCGCCGTATGTAAGGCAAACCACTCAGGCAAACGCTCTTTAACATAGGCTCGACCAAAATCGACCATGCCACGCGCCACCCGTTTTTGAAATTGCTTCAACTCACCTAAAACACGATGATGCTCGCCCTGATGTTCTGCGGTGGCAGAAAATTGGGTTTGCTGCATTAACTGATTTTCGGTGTTGAAATGCGCTTCCGTGTGCGTGACCAACTCATTGAAAAGCTGTTGAAAAGTTGCTTTATCAGTGGTTTCGCCAATTTTATTCACTAAGGCTACAAAGTCATGATGTGTGTCATCTAACTGCGGATAGTTGACCGTTAATTGGTCTGTCCATTCAATTAAAGGCATGATTTCTCCTGAGAAATTAAAGCCGTCGAGGGATAAGTCGGTAAAGTTAAGGCCGCTTGTTGACTAGCGCGGCGGCGATAAGTCGTTAACCAGCCTAATAACAAGGGCAAGCTTAAGGCGCACACCACGGCTAATAAGCCCACTTGGTGCATACCTTGTAAACTGCCATCGGCATCAGTGCTTAATAAACGGGTTGCTAACACGCTGCCCACTGCACTGGCTAAGTGCTGGATAGCGGCGTTTAGCGAAATGAATCCGGCGCAGCGTTCGGGGGCGGGTAAGCTGCTGATAAAAGTAGTGACTGCCAAGGTACGAATTGAAGTTGCCACCATTAAGCCACAAAAAACGGGAATGACTAACACCAATGGCGGTGATAACACAAAGCCCACGATTAACACTAACACTAATAAACCTGTTCCCAGCCATGCAAAGGCTAAGCTGCCCCACTGATCGATCAATTGTCCGCCCAGTTGCAAGGCTAAAAAGCTGCTTAAGCCGCCGATAAAATACAGCAAGCTTAAATATTCGCGGGGGTAGAGTAGATTATGTTGGAAATAAATGGCTAAGTTGGGAATCAGCAAAAAGCCGGTAATCATCGCCAAGGCGGTCATGATATACACCGGCACTAGCATGTAAGGCTGCAACACACAGCCAGACGCGGGGCGGGTGGGCAAATCGCGTACTATTGGGCGTTGTTTCGGTACATATAAGGCCACTGCGACTAAGGCGACGATGCCTAACACGCTGAGCAAAGTAAAGGCTAAACGCCATTCACTCCATAAACTTAATTCTAAGGCTAACGGCACACTTAACACCGTTGCCAAGGGAAATGCGCTCATGATGCGGCTCATGGCATAACCGCGCCGTGTGGCAGGCAATTGCTCTACCACTAAAGCCAAGGCCAAACTGGTGACGGGGCCAGTGCATAAGCCTGCGACTAAGCGGGCGGCTAATAAGCTGGGTAAATCGGTCGCAAGGCCGGTAAAAAAGCTGCCCAATAACAAACCGAACAAGGACAATAACAAGCCGCGTTGTCGGTTTAAACGATCTAAGAAAAAGGCACTGGCTAAGGCAGAAATGGCTGCCGCGCCTTTATATACGCCACTGACTAAGCCCATCTCGGCACTGGCAATGCCTAAACTACGCACAAAATCAGCACTTAACGGCAATACAATCATGAAATCGGTGATATTCACAAATTGCACCGCCATTAAGACGATAATCATGACTCGTTGATTAGGTGTTAGCATTTTGCGTGGAACAGTGGCAGGTAGGGGGGCGCGCCGTGATGGCGCACCATGCTTACTTAGTGTAAGCGTTCCCCATGATGTTGCAGAACATAGTTAATCAAGTCGTTGAAGGTATCAACTTCTAACCAGCCGGTGACGCGCACTTGATAATGATGCAACACACGTCCGATAAACTCGTCAGCGTCTTCATGCTCCTCAATAATAGGGCCAAGAATAGGCTGATCTAACTCAGATTCATCTAAATGAATGCCTTCTCGGGACAAATAATCATTGATAAACTCAATAATATCATCGCGCATGACTGCTATTCCTTACCGGTTACGCTTTAGTTAAATTTAAGGCAGCTAACTCGGCTTCAGAGGCTAATTCTTCTGCCCAGCAGCCTGTTGGAGGCCCTAAATCGTTGTCTTTATCTTTTTGTTCAAACCGTACTAAGAACAGTTCGGTATCAGGTTGTTCTTCCAAATGACCGATATTCACGATAACCCCGCGAGTACCTGCCTCTGCAATCAAAGCCCCTTCTGGTAACTCAGGGATGCTCCCTTCATCGTTATATAACGCTTCTTTAGCATACACGATATCCCCAGGTTGTAATTGTTGCAATGACATGAATGCACTCCTTCAAATGTGAGTAAGAAAGGGGAAAATCCCCTAAAAATCTTATGGTTAAGTTTGTAATGTTTACTACAAAAGCGTGTTGAAGTATGCTTTACGACATTAGTCTGAGAGCATGACATGACTAATAAATACTTGAAAACCTAGTAAAATAGCCACCTAAAAATGTCTGGCATAACGCTTGCTAAAACAGATTTCAAAGTTTATTAATGCAAGCCATTTGCCAGGGAGAAAAAACGATGTTGACACTGACAGACAATGCTATCAAAGCCGTTGACCGCTTCATCAGAGGTTCTGACACCGAAGTTGCAGGTTTGCGAATCATGATCACCGGCGGTGGTTGTTCTGGTTTCCAATATGGTCTGCGGTTAGAAGAAAACCTTGGCGCGGATGATACCGTAATCGAATTCGGTGGCGTTAAAGTTTTAGTAGACCCAATGAGCGCACCTTTATTAAACGGTGTAGTCGTTGATTTTGTAGACAATATTGATGGTTCAGGCTTTAAGTTTGAAAATCCTAACGCTAGCTCTAGCTGTGCTTGCGGTAGCTCTTTCAACGCAGGCTAACCACTCTGCAAGTTGCCCTGTTGCACAACAACGGGGCATAATTGTTTATACTGATTAGCAACGATTCTCATTCTCTAGGAGACATAACCCATGTGGGATTATTCTGAAACAGTTAAAGAACACTTTTACAACCCAAGAAATGCGGGTGCTGTTGAAGACGCAAATGGCGTTGGAGACGTGGGTTCTATCTCTTGCGGCGATGCCTTGCGTTTAACTTTAAAAGTTGATCCTGAAAACGACGTTATCTTAGATGCCGGTTTCCAAACCTTCGGCTGTGGCTCTGCAATCGCTTCTTCTTCTGCCTTAACTGAAATGGTTAAAGGTAAAACTTTAGATGAAGCCTTAAAAATCTCGAATCAAGACATTGCTGAATTTTTAGGCGGTTTACCACCTGAAAAAATGCACTGCTCTGTAATGGGTCGTGAAGCATTACAAGCAGCAATTGCTAACTACCGTGGCGAAGAGTGGGTTGATGACCACGAAGAAGGCGCGTTAGTGTGCAAATGTTTCGCAATTGATGCAGTGATGATTGAAGACACTGTACGCGAAAACAGCTTAAGCACCGTACAAGACGTAATCAACTACACCAAAGCCGGTGGCGGTTGTTCTTCTTGTCACGAAGCGATTGAAGAAATCTTAACTAAGGTGTTAGCAGAACGTGGCGAGCAACCTGATTTCTCTCAACCAACTGAACAAGTTGTACCTGAAAAACCTTACGCAATGACTAACTTACAGCGCATTCGCCGTATTGAAATGATCATTGAGTCTATCCGTCCTCAATTACAACGTGACAAAGGCGACGTTGAATTAGTAGACGTTGAAGGCAATACCGTTTATGTGAACATGACCGGTGCGTGTGCAGGTTGCCAATTAGAAATGCAAACCTTAGGTGGCATTCAACAACGCTTAATGGAAGACTTAGGCGAGTTCATCCGTGTTGTGCCTGCGAAAATGCGTGAACAAGCTCAATTAGCGCAAATTCAAGGAGCGTAATAATGGCTGAAGTTGAAGGTATCTATTTAGATAACAACGCAACCACTATGGTAGACCCTGCCATTGTGCAAGAGATGTTACCGTATTTTACTGAACAGTTTGGTAACCCTTCTTCTATGCACAACTTTGGTAACAAAGTGGGCTTAGCGGTTAAAAAAGCACGCAAACAAGTGCAAGATTTATTAGGGGCTGAGTTTGATTCTGAAATCATCTTCACCTCTTGTGGTACTGAGTCTGACTCGACTGCCATTTTATCTGCGTTAAAAGCACAGCCAGAGCGTAAAGAAATCATTACCACTGTGGTTGAGCATCCAGCGATTTTAAGCCTGTGCGAGTATTTGGAAAAAGAAGGCTACAAAATTCACAAATTGCATGTGGATGAGAAAGGCCGTTTAGATTTAGAAGAATACGAAGAGTTGTTAGACGAGAAAGTGGCGATTGTTTCCGTCATGTGGGCTAACAACGAAACCGGCACTATTTTCCCAGTGGAAAAAATGGCTGAAATGGCAAACGCGAAAGGTGTGATGTTCCACACTGACGCGGTGCAAGCGGTTGGCAAGATTCCAATTGATTTGAAAAACAGCAAAATTGATATGCTGTCTTTATCAGGTCACAAATTACATGCACCTAAAGGCATTGGCGTGTTGTACTTACGCCGTGGCGTGCGTTTCCGTCCATTATTACGCGGTGGTCACCAAGAACGTGGTCGTCGTGCAGGGACTGAGAATGCAGCGTCTATCGTGGCTTTAGGTAAAGCGACTGAGCTTGCTGGCGAGCATATGCCGTTTGAAAATACCACGGTTAAAGCGATGCGCGACCGTTTAGAGCAAGGTATTTTAGCAGCAGTGCCTAATTGTTTTGTCACTGGTGATACTGAAAATCGTTTACCAAATACTGCAAACATTGCGTTTGAGTATATCGAAGGTGAAGCGATTTTAATGTTACTGAACAAAATGGGTATTGCAGCGTCTAGTGGTTCTGCTTGTACTTCTGGTTCTTTAGAGCCTTCTCACGTTATGCGTGCAATGGGTATTCCTTACACTGCGGCACACGGCACCATCCGTTTCTCTTTCTCTCGTTACAACACGATGGAAGAAGTGGAAAAAGTGATCGAAGCAGTACCACCGATTGTCGCTAAGTTGCGTAAGTTGTCTCCATACTGGGGCGAAAATGGCCCAGTAGCAGAGCCAGAAAAAGCATTTGCGCCGGTTTATGCTTAAGGCTTGATTTTTATAAGCGTTAGCTAGGCTAGATGGAAAAAGCCTGACTCATTGGTGAAATGAGTCAGGCTTTTTTTTTGTGGGACGGAGAGTAAGAAAACATTTTCTGTATTAATTATTGCCTAGAGGTTCTCAAAATCAGTGGGGAGAAACATCTAAAACAATGGCAGTAAGTTGATGTCTTTTATCATTAGGAATAAGATCATTTAATTGTATTTCTAAATCTTCTGCAGATATCGGAGGTGTTATTTGATTTGGATGGCGTTTAATATTTTCCGGACGTTTTTCACCAAACCAAAAGACTAAATAAATACCATACCCTTCTGCACTAGGTGCGTTAGTGTATATAACTAATTGTTGTTGGCATGCTGTCCAGAGTTCGGCGTGATAGTCTCTTTTAGCTTCTATTGGAAGCATTATGTCATTTATCTTAATTGCAATGTCCGCACGCTTATCTGCTGCCATATGATATTCTGGAGTAATATCTAAATATGTAGGTAGACTTGATTTTAGTTCTTTAATTAGCTCATTACGGCATAGTCCTTCTGCCCTTGGTTTTTCTTCTCTCCCATGCCCATCACAATTCCAAAAGGATTTATATTTATTTAAGTTTGAGTATTTTATTTCTTTTTTTATTTTACGAAAAGTAGCCAACACCAATTGATATAAATCAATAATATTAATTGGAATACCGTTGTTTAAAACTTGTATTGTTTCACGCCAATTTGGTTGTTTATACTTAGATTGTGCAAATTGTACGCGGTAATTTTCATAGCCAAATTTTATTTGTTCTTTATAAGAACTTATTATATTGTCATCGTTTTCTGATGATTTCTTTAAACTTTCAAAGGCATTTTTAACATCTTCTTGCATAAGATTGGAAAGAATGTTTATTACTCCACGTACA
>QKBZ01000057.1 GCA_003245895.1 Beggiatoa sp. | reverse complement strand
GGTAATCGTGAGTTAGTGAGCTTAGATTTCCGCTGGATCATTGCGGATCGTTTAAGCGATGTGCAATATCCTAAAACCTTATTAGTCGCTGAGCGACGCAAAGGCGGCAACTTTTATGGCTTTATTAAAGGCATTAAAGAAAATGGTGCTGTTGTTGCGACTGGCGATACTGTGTTAACTGAATTGTGGCCGCGTTTACAACGGGCGCAAAGTTTACATGAAGAAATCGAGCACATTGAACGTTATGACATTGGGCGTATTAACTATGCCTTAGAGCAATTACGTTTAGAAAACCGTCGTTTAGAATTGCATCATGAAAAAACCGGCGATCCGATTCCTGTTGAAGCGTTAACCAGTATTGAACAACGCAAGCAAGAATATAATGCTGAATTCCAAACCTTAAGCAACCGTTTAGGCGAGTTATATCAGCAAGTCGACCGTGACAGCTTTACTGCTGAAGTGATGGACGGACGCGAAGTCGAAGTACCATTAGCGAATGTGGTGTATATCCACTTTCCGAATGCTATGACTGTTGGTGAAAAACTGTCGTACTACTTCATGAAAGCATGGTGGTTTATCACCCAAGACCCACGCGAAGCCAATACCGAAGGTGGGGTTTTCCCAGCCATTTTTGGTACGGTGATGATGGTATTTTTAATGTCACTCATCGTGACTCCGTTTGGTGTGATTGCGGCGGTGTACTTACGTGAATATGCCAAACAAGGTGTATTAACACGGATTATTCGTATTGCGGTGAACAACTTAGCCGGTGTACCGTCTATCGTATACGGGGTATTTGGTTTAGGTTTCTTCGTCTACTTTATCGGTGGTTCGATAGATGAAATATTCTTCCCCGAAGCCTTACCTGCACCAACTTTTGGTTCAGGTGGTATTTTGTGGGCGGCTTTAACCTTGGCTATTTTAACCTTGCCAGTGGTCATCGTATCGACTGAAGAAGGTTTAACCCGTATTCCAAGTTCAATTCGGGAAGGCAGTTTAGCCTTAGGTGCGACTAAAGCAGAAACTTTATGGCGTACAGTATTACCTATGGCAAGTCCTGCCATGATGACCGGTTTAATTCTGGCTATTGCGCGTGCAGCGGGTGAGGTTGCGCCCTTAATGCTGGTCGGGGTGGTGAAACTAGCCCCTTCTTTAGTATTAGATGCTAACTACCCGTTCATGCATTTAGAACGCAAATTCATGCACTTAGGTTTTCATATTTACGACGTAGGCTTCCAAAGTCCTAACGTAGAAGCGGTTCGCCCCTTAGTCTATGCGACTTCATTCTTGTTGGTGGCCGTGATCGTGGTGTTAAACATTGCCGCTATCTGGATACGCAATCGGTTACGGGAAAAATACAAAGCCTTAGAAAGTGCTTAAACAGTTCGCCCTCACTGGCTGGGGGCGAATTTCCTAGCCGTTTCGTGTGCCATTTTTTTGCCCTGCTATACTGAAGAACGGGCAGACCAAACAAAAAAGGATTCAGGATTTGACTACTATGAGTACAAGTAACGAACCGTTGACCCACGGTATGGACATCGCGTCTTTAGGTCGTGGTGAACCTGCGTTAGAGATTGAGAAAGAAAAAATCTGCTTAGAAGTAAAGGATTTCAACCTTTACTACGGTGAAAAACATGCCTTAAAAGGCATTAACATGAAAATCCCTGAAAAACGGGTGACTGCCTACATTGGGCCAAGTGGTTGCGGTAAATCAACTTTGCTGCGCTGCTTTAACCGTATGAATGATTTAGTGGACTCTGTTCGCACCGAAAACGAAATTTTGTTATACGGGGAAAATATCTTTGCCCCTTCGGTTAACGTGGCAGAACTGCGTCGTCGTGTGGGTATGGTATTCCAAAAACCAAACCCATTCCCTAAATCTATTTATGAAAACGTCGCTTACGGTTTACGCTTGCAAGGTATTAATAGCCGCCGCGTTTTAGATGAAGTGGTGGAAAAATCCTTACGTGGTGCAGCATTATGGGACGAAGTTAAAGATCGCTTACATGACAACGCCTTAGGTATGTCAGGTGGTCAGCAACAACGTTTAGTCATTGCACGTGCGATTGCGATTGAGCCTGAAATTTTATTATTAGATGAGCCTGCTTCAGCGTTAGACCCGATCTCAACACTCAAAATTGAAGAGTTAATCAATGAGTTAAAAGATCGGTTTACCATTGTCATTGTGACGCATAACATGCAACAAGCGGCACGGGTATCTGACTACACTGCCTTTATGTACTTAGGCGAATTAATTGAATTTGGTGATACCAGTTCATTATTCACTAACCCCACTAAGAAACAAACTGAAGACTATATTACTGGTCGTTACGGTTAATCTAGCTTCTATTTTGTTTTTCATACTCGCAGTATCAGCAAGTGATCTCAGATCACTTGCTGAGCCAAAATTTTGCCAAGGGAGCAATGACACTCACTGAAGAGTGCTCATATCGTTTACCACACGCATTACCCGTTTACCATCTAGCTCAAGGATCATCGAAACATGGTCGAAGAAACCCTGAATCAACATATTTCGCAGCAATTTGACAGCGAATTGCGTGCTTTACGCAGTCAAATGCTCAGCATGGGCGGTTTAGTTGAAGAACAATTAGCCAATGCTTTACAAGCTTTAAAAGCCAATGACGAAAATTTAGCTAAATTAGTCTATAACAATGACTATAAAGTCAATGCCTTAGAAGTTAGCATTGATGAAGAATGCACGCGCATTTTAGCCCGTCGCCAACCGGCAGCCGGTGACTTACGCTTAGTGGTTGCCGTCATCAAAACTATCACTGATTTAGAGCGCATTGGTGATGAAGCTGAGCGGATTGCCCGCATGTCTATGCAAATCCAAGGTGGCGTACAATCACGTTATTACATTTCTATTCACCACATGGGTGAATTAGCCCGCCAAATCTTGCACGATGCTTTAGACAGTATTGCGCGTTTAGATTCTGAAGCGGCATTAAATGTGATCCGTGAAGCGCATAACATAGACACTGAAAACGAAAACGTCAGCCGTCAAGTGATCACGTACATGATGGAAGACCCGCGCATGATTCCAATGGGCTTAAGCTTAATGTGGTCAGCGCGCGCTTTAGAAAGAGTGGTCGCTCATTCGCGTAACATTTGCGAATATTTGATTTATTTCTTGAAGGGCAAAGACGTGCGTCATGTCAGCTTACAAAAAGTGGAACAAGATGCCCGCCAACCGCATTATTAATTATCAGTAGATTTTTTTTGCGGTATTAAAAAACGCCATTGTCTGTCTTAAGACAATGGCGTTTTTTTGTGGGGGATGCTGGAGACCTGAGTTTGACGAAAATTATCATCAAAAACAAGGTCATGCTTCTCGTTCCCAAATGCCATTTGGGAATGCAGTCGTGACGTGCTACGTCACGAGTGAGCTAAACGACGGATTTAGCGCGATCTTGGAACTAACGTGTAGGATGGGTAGAGCGGAGCGAAACCCATCATGTTACAAAATGACATGATGGGTTTCGGCGCGAGAGAATATTGTGATTAAAACAAATTTACGGGCGCGCCTCTACCCATCCTACACGCTGTTTAGACTTCTCCGCGTTCGCACCGCAAAAGGACGCGGTGCAAACCCTACAATAACCTTAATGGCAGTGACACGGCGTGTGGGAACGAGAAACCAATTGTTTTTAAAGAAAATATTTTGCTGAACTCAAGTCTGGAGAGCAAACTATTTTTGCACTTGAACCGTTGTTTTTGTCTGTGCGGCGGCGGCGCTAGTTTGTGTATTGCTGTTAGCAGCCGTTTGATTTTCTATTTTAGTTTTCGTTTCATCTGTGACCGTTTCTGTCACTTTGGTAGTCACGTGTTTAGTTTCCGTAGCAGTCGCACTGCTATCACTAGCTTCCGTACTACTTGCCACAGCTTCTACATTGCTGCTTTCTTCAGCGATAATTTCTACGGCATCTACCACTGTAATGATGTCGCGATTACGTTCTAATAATTTTGGCCCAATACCTGAAACTAAGGTTAAATCATCAACTGTATTAAATGCCCCGTTTTCTGTACGAAAATCCACAATTGCCTGTGCTTTTTTGGGGCCAATACCTTTCAGGTTAGCAGCCAATGTAGCTACGTTGGCCGTGTTAATGTTAATTTTTCCGGTCTCAGCGAAGGCAAATACACTACTGAATAACAGTGTTAATGATAATAAAAAAGTAACAATATTTTTCATGTAAAAATCTCCTTATTTGTGGTTGAAATCAGACTTTATTGTATGACATAAATTAATATTTAATCATTGATTAAAGTTAAAGAGATTAAATTTTTTAATTTTTATACTGTAATATTTTACTTCATATTTCTGATTTGATAAAAACAGACCTGACCCTATCTAACTCAAATGCCATTTCACTGCCATTAAAGATCGTTGTAGAGTTTGCTCCGCGTCCTTTTGCGGTGCGAACGCGGAGAAGTCTGCATGATGTTAGAACCTCTCCGCGTGCGCAAAATGCCGAGAAAATACATTGCGACACGCAAACTCAGTGGCGGCATTATGCACACCCTACGACCGTATATGCCATTAAGTTAGAGGTTTGCACAGTCTTGTAGTCAGCTATAGTACAAAAAAAAGAGAACGCCCGAATAGGATAAAGTCCCCAGTCCTACTACAGACAAAACAGGCGTTCTCTCGATGAAGAAAATAAAGTACAAAACAGTTGATGTAAAGCAATTAGATTGGA
>QKBZ01000151.1 GCA_003245895.1 Beggiatoa sp. | reverse complement strand
CGGATAAGGCGCGAGCCGCCATCCGCCGTAAATAGCTAGGTTCAAGCTTCAACCACCTTATGTCGGATGACGGCTCGCGCCTTATCCGACCTACAAAATCACTTAATTTAATGACTGTGACCGCTATGTGGGAACGTGTTAACGAATTAAACAAAGATGGACATTCTTCGTCAGCACATAGCACACTTAGGCACAATACACAGCACAACCAGTGCGCGCTGATTGCGTTGCATATGAAATGGTGGGGGTATGATTTTTATTGTGTGCAGTTTAACAAGGCGAGTGATGTTGATCATGCTTATTAAACAACTGCTGAGTTTTAACGTGTGATAAAACCATTTGCTGTCGCAGGCGGATAAAGCTTATGTTATCCGCCGGTTTAGCGACGAGGCATTACATCATTAAATTTTTGCTCTAATTTTCCGAATATAGCCCATGATGGTGTCGGAAATACTCCCACTCTCTTTTTTCGGCTGTTCAACGGTATAACGCTTCACTAACTGCGGCTTTTCTTCCATCACTTTATAATGACGAATCGAAGCCTGAATACTTTTCTCTAACATGCCTTTTAAAATCGGCTTAGGCAAGAAGCGATAAATTTGCCCTTGGTTGATCAATTCAATTAAAGCGCGAGTATCTTGGAATGACGTTAACACCATGGTCAAGATATTAGGGTGATGTTCTTTTAAGGTTCTCAGCGGCGCAGTAATATCCTCATTAGCCACTTTAACTTCAGAAATCACCACCGCAATATTGTCTTCGCTTAAAATGGCAAAGGCATCATTTAAACTGCTGCCCCACTTCACCATATATTTCTCGCCCACAATATCTTTCACAATTTGATAAGTGCTAGGGTCATCATCGATGACTAATAAGCCTAATTGTGGATGTGTGCTCGCGGCTGCCGGTTTCACTGCCACAGCAGATGCATCAGTGCTCACCATTTGCAGACCAATTTCTGCGGCGGTTTTCACTGTTAATTGAATCTCATCAGTATCCCACGGCTTGTTGATATAACGGAAAATCTCCCCGTCATTCACAGAGCCGACGATAGCAGTTAAATCAGAATACCCCGTTAACAATAAACGCATGGTATTAGGCGAAATTTCACGGGCTTGGCGCAATAAATCCACACCTGCCATGATCGGCATACGCTGATCACTCACTAATACATGCACTGTTTCCCGTTTTAAAATTTCTAAAGCCTCATTACCATCGGTCGTGGTATGCACTTTATAATCAAAACGAAACAGCATTTTTAAAGAACGTAAAATGCGTTCTTCATCATCTACAAATAAAAGCGTTGCCTTTTGATCCGCCATAACTGACTTCCTTAACCCGCTTTTTTATGCGGTTGACTGCGGTGGGGGCGAAGATTGCGTAAGTTTTGATTGACGCGGTAGGAAGACCACAAAACGGGTACCTTTACCTTCCTCCGACGCGACTTTAATTTTGCCGCCATGTTGATGCACAATTTGATGACTGATCGATAACCCTAAACCAGTGCCTTCACCCACGGGCTTGGTGGTGAAAAATGGGTCAAAGATTTTCGATAAAACCTCTTTAGGAATACCTGAACCGTTATCTTGAATGCTGACTTGTACCGCTTTTTCATCGGCAGAGGTCTTTAAAATCAAGCGGCCTTCACCTTCTTTAACCGCTTGCGACGCATTGGTAATTAAATTTAAGAACACTTGGTTAATTTGTGACGGCGAACATGAAACCGGCGGCAACTCGCCATATTGTTTCACCACCTCTACCTTGTGTTTAATCATGTTATGCGCGATAGTCAACACACTGTCCAAGTTTTCATTTAAATTCACATCTGCGATACGCGCTTGATCCAAACGGCTGAAATTGCGCAAGTTCACCACTAAATCCGAGATTTGCTCAATACCATACAAGGTATCTTTCAATAACTCATTGGTTTCGCTAAAGGTGTCTTCTTCAAAGAATTCGTTACCTAATTCCATCACCTTAGCAATTTGCGCTTGCAACGCCTCCTCATCCACGGAACCAGAGACCAGCATTTGTACTAATTGATGGTATTCGCTTAATACTTCTTCCGCTTGGTTTAATAAGCGTCGTGTCATCTCAACGTTATTTTTTACATAACCTAATGGTGTATTGATCTCATGGGCAACCCCAGCCACCATTTGACCTAAAGAAGCCATTTTTTCTGACTGCACTAATTGTGCTTGTGAGGATTTTAAACGTTTGTAAGCGGTGGCCAATTCGCGGGTGCGTTCTTCTACCCGTTGCTCTAAAGTCGCAAAGTGAGCGCGTAATTGTTCACCCATATTGTTAAAAGTACGGGCTAATTGGCCGATTTCATCGCCGCGCTCAGTTGGTAAATTTTGATCCCACTCACCATTGGCAATGCGATTAGCCGCCGCGTTTAAATCACGTAAAGGCTTAGTCACCCAGCGAGACGTTAAAATCCCCACCATCATGGCGATGAATAAGAATACCACCATTAAAATTAAGGTGTTAATACTGTTGGCGTTGATTTCCGCCATAAATTCCGCTTTGGGCAATACCACCCCGATCAACCAATTTAAACCGGTGTCTGAATGCCAAGGCGTAATTTGTAAATAATAAGTTTCGTTTTCGTATTGGAATTCAAACTGATTGCCTTTTTGAATTTTCTTAAAATCGCCGTATTCAGTTTGCAAAAACTGGGTGGCCGCTTGAATCATCGGCTCAGGCAAGGCAGAGGCTGCAATCGGCTCATTTTTTTCGTCATAAGGCGCGTGTTTAGAAGAACTGGCGACTAATAAACCATTTTCTTCCATCACAAAGGTTTTACCGGTTTCACCGGCCTTTAATTTTCGTAAAAAATCGCTGATAGTATTCAAAGTCACATCAATGCCCAAAATACCTTGTAATTCTGTTTCTTGGTAAATGGGATAAGTTGCTGTGATCATGAGCGTTTTGGTAGAAAAATCCGAATAAATATCTGACCAAACCGGTTTTTCAGCCGCTTTAGCGACTTGGTACCAAGGCCGATTGCGTGGATCATAAGACGGTTCAGTGCTCGCTTCCCCCGTGCGGAAACCTTCTTCATCCGTTTTATACTTATACATCACACGATTACCCTCTTCCGTCGCAAACGTCACTTGCAACGGCATATCAGGATATTGATTCGCACCGTAGAAAGCACCGTCGCGCTCATCACCATAATAAGAGGAATAAATCGCAGGGAAATTTTGGATGTACTGCCAAAAATGCCGCTCTAAAGTTGAGGTATCTGCTAGGCTGATTTCACCGAGTTTAAAAGCGTTGGCGTGGGTTTGGTTTAAGGTCTGTGGTTCAGCAATAAAGGTTTGCAGTCGATCTTCAATACGGGCAGTGATTTCAGAGCGCAATTGCGCGGTGACTTTATTCACCGCCTGCTCGCCATGACTTAATGATAAAAAGCCTGTTAATGTCACTGCGATGAAAATCAACAGCAAAAAAGGCGCGACCAACGTTACCCGCAAGGGAAAACGCACAGAAAGACGAGAGAACACGTTAAGCGACTGCATGCAAGTGATTCTACCGGAAGCAAATGGAAGTGTTTGCCAGTATAAGCGATTCATGTGGCAAAATAAAAACCTAAAGTGTTGCTTTAGGCTTGTCTAAGCACGATTTACCTTGTCAATTTGAATACGATGACCAAGGCAATCTAGTTCATATCATGTTGTTAACTAACTTATTGAGGCAAGATAAACATGGGACAAGCTATTCGCTTTGAATTGAGAATCAGTGATTTAAATCAAGCTTTATCCCTCAGCGAAACATGGGCAAGCCATGTGGTGAGTTTGCTTGATCCTGATCATGTTGCACCTGTGCCGTGTACACAGAATGCAGATCATTTATGTCGCCAATTTTTTCACGACATCAGTCCTGAGGATTTAAACGATGATATATGGCAGACATTAGCCATTAAGCCAATCGTCGCCACACGCCCACAAATTGAACGCATTCTTGCCTTTACTCAACAGTTAAAACGCGGCGATAGATTGTTAATACATTGCCATGCGGGTGTTTCGCGCTCAACTGCGGTCGCTTGTGGCGTGCTATGCCAACACGGTTTAACCGCACAATATGCACTAGAGCGCGTGTTGGAATTGCGCCCAATGGCATCGCCTAACGGACATATTTTGCGCTTGATGGACGAGGTGTTGGCTTTAAACGGTGGCTTACAACGCTGGCAACGACGAATTAAAAGCCGTTATAGTTAACGCCTTGCACCTTTTAAGTTAGCCCCTTTTGAGCCTTTTAACTTAGCCCCTTTCAAGTTAGCACCGCGTAAACGCGCGCGGGTCAAGTTTGCATTGCGCAAATCAGCCCCCCGTAAATTCGCGCCGCGCAAATCAGCATAACTTAAATTTGCCCGTATTAAACGTGCGCCCCGTAAATTGGCTCGACGTAAATTCGCCCGCGATAAATTCGCGCCGCGTAAATCAGCACTGCGTAAGTTCGCACCGCGCAGACGGGCGCGAGATAAATTAGCCCCCCGTAATTTTGCGCGAACTAAACGTTGCCCGTTTAAACGTGCGCTTTTTAAATTACAGCGATTACAGCTTTTGGTTTTTTTTAAGCGTTCAACATGCGTATTGTTCGCCGCATAAACAGTCGAGGCAGTGCTAATGGCACCGAGCAAAAGGCTGGGCAAGGCCAGCGCAAGAGAGAGACTGAGGGTAATAATAAACTGCTTCATTATGCCCTTACCGGATGTGTTTTAAGTGACCACTTGCTCCATTCAAAATGTGTTAAGTC
>QKBZ01000350.1 GCA_003245895.1 Beggiatoa sp. | reverse complement strand
GAAAGTATTACCCAAGGTAATACTAAGCAGGCTTGCCTTTTCTTATGTCATGTACTACTAATTCATTAACGATAAAATAGTTGTCAAAAATATTCTTCTACACATCCTAAAACAAATCATGATTAGCTATGTTTTTGTAAACTAAAGTAGTCTAGTCACATGCTTTTAGCATCAAGATAGTGTAGCAACGCTTTTTTTGATTTTGAAAAGCTGTTTTATCGTTAAGCTGTTAGCTTATTATAAAATAATCTTAATGAAAAGATAAGATTTTTATATTGAATTAGTATGTCGTGATAATTTAATGCATTATCTTGCTGATACTATCGGTATTTTCAGGTAAACCAATACCGCTAAATAGCGATAACAAGTAAAAAAATGATGTTTTAGCCCATTGACATAGCAATAAAGTACTCGTTAAGTCATCAAAAGTTAATATCATGTTAGTTTTTCATTAAAAAATATTATAAAGCCCAGTATTGTTTACAATTTATCGCTAAAC
Organism: Beggiatoa sp.; assembly: GCA_003245895.1. Classification (GTDB taxonomy): domain Bacteria; phylum Pseudomonadota; class Gammaproteobacteria; order Beggiatoales; family Beggiatoaceae; genus SZUA-411. The sequence continues at coordinate 4,271 of QKBZ01000350.1, read as the reverse complement.
TTATCTATTATCCATTTATTGATTCATCATTAATTTTTGAATTGTACTCTATTCTTAAGTGCTTCAATGAAAACTATTATACAAATTGATCGTCAATAACGTGTTTGATAGCTTACTGATACTAGAATACAAAATGATAAACTACCTTAAAGTAACTTGTTTTTATGTTTTGTTGTATATACAGACAAGTTTGAGTTCCATTATTTTTTTTGAGTGTACATTATGAGATTGTTTTTGATTACATTAGCCGCCGCTTTGATATGTTGTTCCATGCCAAGTTTTGCCGCTACACCATTACCGCCGCTTTTTACTGCACAATACTCCGTTACCTTAAAAGGTTTACCTGTTGGTAAAGGTAGTCGCCGCTTTTACCAACAAGGAGATCACTATGTGTTTGAAACAGTAACAGAAACTAGCGGTTTAGCCGCTTTATTCCGAGGTGATCAAATCACAGAACGTAGTGTATTTAACGTCGTAGCTGACAAAATCCGTCCACAACGCTACGAATATCATCACATTGGCCGTAAAAAAAACCGACATCAGCAAATTGAATTTGATTGGCAAGCGAAAAAAGCCCGTAATGTTGTTGAAGGAGACGAGTGGGAAGTTGACATTACTGAGAATACGCTTGATAACATGTTGTATCAGTTAGTGTTAATGCAAAAGTTAGCGGCGGGTGAACGTGAGATTGCGTTTGATGTGGCTTATAAGGGCACTGTGCGTCACTACCAACCTACGTTTTTAGGCATTGAGCAAGTGGAAACAGGCTTGGGGACTATGGAGACGGTGAAATATGAGCGAGTGGCTGATGATGGTGAACGGCGTACCGTATTATGGTGTGCACCTAAGCTGAATTTTCTGCCCGTTAAAGTCGAGCATACAGAAAAAGGCGATACAGGACGTTTAGTTTTAGAGTTAGTCGAAGGTTTATAAACGTGACTGTTTAGGTAAGGCAAATGCCTTACCTAGTGCAATTATTCACTCATTCCCATCATTCCGATGGGAATGCATACCGTGTCGCTCCAGCGGCACGTATAGGAATGAGAATGCGCTTATAACCACGACTCGCGCCGCTGGAGCGACGCGGCATGCATTCCCACCAAAATGGTGGGAGCGAGAAGTACATTGTTTTTACAAGAGATATTTCGTTGAACTCAGGTCTAGTGCAATTATTTAGCTTCCAGTAATTGCCAGAGTTGTGTTAACACATCTGCGGCACCTGCCTCAAACTTATAATCCACTAATTTACTGACTTCTGTGTGACTTGGGTTAATCTCTACAGTAGGCCGACCTTGTTGCCGCGCCATCACCACGGGGGCGGCGATATAAGGAAAAACACTGGTAGTACCAATGCTAAACACCACATCAAAACCTTTTGCAAGTTGTTGATATAAAGTATTTAATGCATCTGGCGGCAACGCTTCACCAAATAACACCACTTTAGGACGCACTAAATCACCACATTTGGGGCAAGTCGGTGGCAATTCTAAAACGCTAAAATCTTCTACGCTGGTAGTATAAGGACAACGCACACAATATAAGTCATGTAATTTGCCATGAATTTCAATTAGATTGGGACTGCCTGCGGCTTCATGAAAGCTATCAATATTTTGTGTTAACACCCAAGAGTCAGGTTTTAATTGTTGAATGTTTCTAATCATTTCATGCCCCTTATTATAAGAAGCACCACGACACGCTTGTTCAATTTCTCTTAAATATTGCCATGTAATTTCTGGCCGGTTTTTCATCATATCGCCAGACAACGCCACTTCAATCGGCATATCATGCGCAGTTAATTTACCATTATATAAACCACCGATACCGCGATAAGTTGGCAAACCCGAGTCAGCGGACATCCCAGCCCCCGTGATAAAGAGCAGGCGTTCTGCTTCACGAATGTGTTGCGCCACTGTTTCTAACATTTCATTCATAGCACCTTAAACCTCTAGGCCAATAAAATTGGGGCTTATTATCACCTTATTGATCTTAAAAAAGGAAAATAATTGCGCGTTAGTCATAAGGTGAAGTAGTTCCTGTTGGCACTACTTTAAAGCGTTTATAACTCCACTGATATTGCGTTAAGTTAGCATTAACGCATTGCATCACGCCTAGATTTAACGCAGTCGCCGCTTCCGTTAAATCTGCTGAATCAATGCCTTGCGGTGCAGGTAAGAAATGAATTTTAAAACCGCGCCCTTGTGCTAAGCGTTCGGCATAAGTAAAAATCACGGGTGCGCCAGTTTTGCGTGCTAAACGGGCGACTAACGTCATGGTATAAGCAGGTTGCTCAAAAAAAGGCGCAAATACGCCAGTCCCTGCTTCACTCGGTACTTGATCCGGCAAAATACCGACCACTTCGCCACGGCGCAAACTTTGGAATAAAGCTTTAATGCCTGCTTGATCGGTGGGCACTAAACGCGCACCTAATTTTTCCCGCCCCTGCTTAATCATGGTTTCTAAACCTTGTAGTTTAGGCGGACGGTATAAGCTGGTGATTTTATAATGACGCGAGGCATATAAACCGGCCATTTCCCACGCGCCTAAATGAGGTGTTAACAAGATAACACCGCGCCCTTGTTGCACTGCTGCCTGCATATGGTGCTCGCCTTCGCTGCCTTGCATTAAGCGATGTAAGCCAGTTGGACGACTAAACCAAAGTGTCCCTAACTCTAAGGCCGTTTTGCCGGTTTCTTGCAAGCTGTGCTCAAGCAATTGTTGCTGACGCTGTGCGCTTTCTTGTGGTAAACACAGCGCAAGATTAATACGGCTGACTTGGGTCATGCGTAATTGAGCGCGACGTGCAGCCCAACTACCTAATAATGTGCCTAAGCGATGTTGTAGAGATAAAGGCCACCATGATAAACACCATAACACGGCGATAATTAAGCGTGCGCGCATGTTATGAATCCATTAATCACTGCCACCACCGCCTGAATCTCCGCCACCAGAGTCCCCGCTACCAAAATCGCTATTCTCACTACCAGAAGGCACATCATCGGATGAACCGCGCCCATTTCGTAAGAGCTTGAGTATGGACAATACAAAAGGGCTACCGTGTAAACAAAGATCGAAAATATCCAGTGGACGCGATAATTCACCTTGCATCAACATCTGCAATTTTTCCCACACATGCGGCTCTGGCGCAAATGGGGCAAGTCCTAAGGTCAACATTGCAATGATTAAATACGACCAAGGCATGTTATCTAACCAACGTAACACAGTAACTCCTTAATTAAGGTTCATTCACACACACAGTTTGCAGCGCAGTTTCTCACAGTAAACATATTAATGCGAATCATCAATAGTCGTTTAAAACGCACATAATGACTAATATTTAATGTACTGCCTAATCAGCAGATGACATAAAATCGAGGTGAGGTGCGGCTGGGTGTTGTAATGGCTGATGCGGCAGTAGCACATGACTCTGATTTAAAAACACTAAGGGGCTTAATAACACCACAATTAATGTTAAACCATAGATAATCAATAAAGTGCGCATCAGCATTTTAGACTGCTTTTGCCGTTGATCACGTTGCTGAACACGTTCTGCTGCTGTTAAGTAAGTTGTTTGAGACATAGTGCCTCCAATACCTAAAAAATTACCAGATTTTAAGCAATCCACCTTAAAATTATAGCAATTTCACCAAACTATTTTTATAAACTGATTGCTTTTTATGGTAACTAAAAAACAACAGTTTCTCAACTTTTCATTTAAAAATGGCTTAAATTAAATAAAAAACGACTGCTTTTAAGTAAAAAATGAAGTTAAGCAAAGCGTAAAGTTAAGAACAGTATAAAGTTTGCTTCTAGGGAAGAATAGATAGAATACAAAAACTCAACTATCGCATTAATATAACGGCTTTAATCGTAAAACGAGAGCAACGACATTGATCTGTCTCTGCTGTTTGAAAATGTCTCAACGCATCATGTCGATTTTCTCGTTCCTACCGTCCCGATCACGGCCATTAAGTTAAGCGTTGTCACTGTCTTGTAGGGCGGATAAGGCGTTAGCCGTCATCCGCCGTAAGTGGCTTGGTTCAAGTTTCAACTGTGTTATGTCGGATGACGGCTTGCGCCTTATCCGACCTACAAAATCGCTTAATTTAATGGCTGTGACCAAAATGGTGGGAACGAGAAACTACTTGTTTTTAATATAAAATATGACTTATATATTCATTTACTGCTCATCTAACGCCATCATTTGATCCAAATGGTAAACATTACCCCATGACTCCAGCATCCAAATATTATGCTCATAAGAAAACACATTT
>QKBZ01000432.1 GCA_003245895.1 Beggiatoa sp. | reverse complement strand
TCCACCATCAACTTGGCATATTCCAGCTTCTGCTCTGCTGTGTATGTCTGACGAGGTTTGCGATTTGTCTGATTCATCTAATTTCTCCTAAATGACCAACTTTTGTTGGCTATATTTCTCTTCAAGATTATTAGACCATTACATCTAAGCAATCAACGGACGCGGCTTAGCAATGCCAAAGCCTTGCGCATAATCCACGCCGATCAACTGCAATTGCGCCAAAATATCCTCATTTTCCACATATTCGGCAATAGTTTTTAAATTCATCACATGCCCAACACGGTGGATGGCTTCAACCATTGCGCGATCTACATTGTCGGTTAATAAATCTTTGACGAAACTGCCATCAATTTTGAGGAAATCGACTGGTAAGTTTTTCAAATAGCCGAAAGAAGACATACCACTGCCAAAGTCATCTAAGGAGAAGCGACAGCCAATAGCGCGGAAACGACAGATAAATTCAGAAGCTGCCATTAAATTGGCAATGGCAGCCGTTTCGGTGACTTCAAAACAGACTTTTTCCGGTGGAATTTTGAAGCGTTCTAATTGCTCAATTAAAAACTCTGGGAAAGTAGGATCGCTAATTGAAACGCCGGATAAATTAATTGAGCACATGGCTAAATTTTCTAATTCATCAGGGTGTGAGGTGAGATGTTCAAATAAGGATTGCACAATCCAGCGATCTAGGTGTGGCATTAAATTATAACGCTCTGCCGCTGGAATAAATAAAGTCGGTGGCACGATTTGATCTTGCTCATCTAACATGCGCACTAACACTTCATAATGCTTTTTCTCATGGTGCTTAGGATCGACTGGCACAATTAGCTGATGGAATAAACGAAAGCGCTGTTCCTCAAAGGCTTGTGTAATGCGCGATACCCATGCCATTTCATCTTTATGCTTGAGCATCACTTGGTCATCGCTGGCATAAAAATGCACACGGTTGCGGCCTTTTTCTTTAGCTAAATAACAGGCTGCATCAGCATCACTTAATACCGCTGCTAAAGTTCCGCTGTATTGGTCAATACGCACCACACCAATACTGACCCCAATATCAAATAATTGCCGCTCCCACATAAAGCGGAAATTTTGCACTGCCTCGCGAATCGCTTCTGCAATGTGTCCTGCTTCTGCATCATTGGCATGTGTGACTAAGGCAGCAAATTCGTCGCCGCCTAAGCGACATAAGGTATCTTGCTCGCGCACTTCATCTTTCAACAAAGCACTTAATTGGCGTAATAATTCATCACCGGCAGCATGTCCACAGGTGTCATTCACCACTTTAAACTGGTCTAAATCTAAATACAGTAAGGCGTGTTGCTCTTGATGTTGCTTGGCACTGTCTAATAACACCCGCAGGCGGCTTTCAAATTCATAACGGTTAATTAAACGGGTGAGTGCATCATGGCTGGCTTGATAAGCTAATGCGTCTTGTGCTTCGCGTAGGCGGTGGCTTTCTGCTTCTAATTCTTTATTCACTTCAGCTAAACGGTGGCTAACTTTAATCGTCCGCCTAAGTGCAAAGCCGTACATAAACAACACTAATAAACCGCTTAACGCAATGCTACTGAAATAAGCATATAGAATTTCTTGGCTTTTTTGTAAATCGCGGCGAATGGTATATAAAATATTCTTTTGCGTGGTGAAATTAGTAAATTGGCGGGAGAATTCGGCAATTTGTTTATGCCAAACTTTGTAATCTGGATTTTCTGTATATTGCGGTGATTTTAAGTCAGGGTCTAAGGTTAATTCTAAGCGTTCAAATACTTGTTCTAAACGCATTTTAAACTTCATTAAATCTTCATCTTGGCGCAAACGCTCTGCATTTTCACCTTCTGATAAATTATTAATCCGCGCCCACGCTAAACCCAGTTGCTCTAATAAATGTAACTCATCATCACCGCGATCAACGGTGCTGGGATCGACACTGGCTAAATCTAAACGGAAGGCTAACAAATCCAGTTGTTTTTGTGCCTGCATTAAAGAGAAAGAGTCATAAGACTGATTAACAAAAGACTCTTTGCTAGTTTTCAAAATAAAATAAAAGGCTGAGTAAATTGAGGCAACAAAAATACCCAGCCCAATAATTAACATTAAAGAATAATACGACCATTTAATTTGCTTCATAAACGCATCCTTGGGCGTAACTATCTAATCTAACAGGTTTAAATTCCAGCAGGACACGCCTAATAGTCAGTTTACTCAACGATTAATGTGCGCAAATGCCAGATTTGTCGATATTGTGTTAATACGGCTTGTTTTAATTCTGGATGATCATCAACAGGATAGACCACCCAAATAGGGCCTTTATCCCGAATTCTGAGATATTCGCCATTTTTCTTAATCGCTAAAATAGCAGAATATTTAACCAGTTCCTCAATGGGAATTTCTAGCGAGTAATTATCTAAAGCAATGGTTTTTAAAGTTTTGCCATTGGCTTGTACATACGCTAATAAATCACCAAACGCAACACCCTCAAAGGTTTGCACGCCTTCTGTCCAAGGGGTGGAGGTATGAATTACGTGTTGTGGCAATTGACTTAACATCTCTCGATCAAAACGCGCTTTATGATCTTCAGAGTTGCTTAACTTAATGTCGCCCTTAATCGTTAAGATAACACGTCCTGAGGGTTCTGATAACTGACGCGGACTAGAAAGTGCGCTGCTTCTAGCAGTAGGTGTTGCGGCAGGTGGTTTGTTATAACCCGTCGCGGCATTGATTTGTTCAGCATTAACCTGTGGATTAAAGAGTTGTAGCATGAATAGCAACATGCCAAGGATGCAAGATAGTAGTAGCGTTGACTTGATAAGCATTCCTATTCTCCTGACAAGAAAAGGCAAAGTAATGTGATATGCAATGGTTGTTAATGAGTATAGATACGGTTGCAAATATTTTTAACGGTAGTATTTATCCGATAGTCGCGCCGGATAGAGTCATTAAGTGATGCGTTAGCTGATTTGCACTCAACTTCACAGACCATTGACTTACGCGCATATACGCTTTTTAGAAAGGTTAAAATACAAAAACTTATAGACAGCATTGCTGGCGTTTATAAAGGTTGCTGCCATCATGCTATTTTAGATAAGCTGTGTTACAACATCTGATAACCGGTATGTAAAATAAGATTAATCGTGTATGCCACTATAATCAATATGGTTATACAAATAGCTGATGCTAAGGTGTGAATGCTAAAGCTGATGCCTGCTTATCATGACAGAACTTATTGTGTACCGCAAAATTTCCACTTAGTTTTCGGCCTCAATATTCGCCGCTGGCAAGGCTAGTTGCTGCGCCACCGCATCCGCCGCCGCTTGCAATAATGCCACTTTTGCCTGCTCACGCTGCTTAAACCACAACAACGAATCAATGTGATGCAATTGCCAACCTTTGGCCTGCAACACTTGCAAGCGCAAACGCTCCCGCTCGGTCAAGGTCGGCAACTGATGATAATGCCCACCGTCGTAAACAATGCCCAATACATACCGCTGCGCCTCTTGCGGATGACAAATCGCCACCGGCACACGGAAACTTGCCACGCCGACATTTAACGCCACTCGATAGCCTGCTTGGGTCAGCAAATGGGCAATGGCTTGGGTAAAGGCGCGATCTTCGCTGATGTCTTGCGCTTTTTGGTTTGCCTGAATCGGTGCGCTGTGGCTTTCAATACTGCTTAACCACGCTTGCAAGGCTTGCACGCCGCGCCGACTTTCTTCAGTCACGCGGATGTCTTGTGCAGTCAGTGAGGTAAATACTTGCAACTGTTGCCTAGCTCGCGTAATCACCACATTTAAACGCCGCCAACCCGCTTCAGTCGCTAACGGGCCAAAGCGTTGATATAACTGGCCTTCTGCATTTTTGCCGTAAGTGGTGGACAGTAAAATCACGTCGCGTTCATCACCTTGCACGTTTTCTAAGTTCTTAATAAAAAAAGGTTCTGCGCTGTGTTCTTGCACTTTTAACCATGCCGCTAACACATCATCTGTGTTGCTGGCTTGATCGCATAAATCGGCGATCAGGGTTTGTTGTGCTAAGTTGAAAGTGGCAATGCCTAGCGAACGCTGCGCATGCTCTCGGCAATGTTGTTGCACCGCAGCGACGATGGCGGCGGCTTCGTCTGCGTTTTCGCCTTTTGCATAACAGGCAGTCGGCAGGTAATGGCGTTGGATACCGAAATGCGGATGGCGGGCAAACGGGGCAGGCACGACGAGCAACTGATTGTCGTAAAACTGTGCGTTGGCAAAAGCGATCAGACTTTCATGCACCGAGCGATAATGCCAATTTAATTGCTGGCTTGGATACACCAAGCGGCACACATCTAAGATAGATTCCTCACTGCTGAATAAATCGCTGTCGTTGTCCGGCTCTTGCTCGGTGATGCGTTCAAAAAAGCGCGTCGGGGGTAATTGCCGCGAGTCACCGACAATGATGTGTTGCTGACAGCGCAGCAATGCGCCTAGCGCGTCTTGTGGGCGCACTTGCGAGGCTTCGTCGATGATTAACAAGTCAAATTGCAGCGTTTCCGGTGGTAAATATTGCGCCACTGACAGCGGACTCATAAAGAAACACGGCTGCAAAGCTTGCAAGGCACGTCCGGCGCGTTGCATTAATTGGCGAATAGGCAAATGGCGTTGTTTTTTATTTAACTCATGTTCGAGTAAAAATAGCTCGGTGAATTCCGCCACTTTCCCCGAACCATTGCCTTGAGGCACATCACGGCGTAGTAAATCATGGCGAATCTGCGCCCGTTGATAGTCGCATTGCTGGGCATCGAACTCGACAAATTGTTGCCGCCAACTGTGGAAAGTTTCCGCCGTGAGCGAGGATAACAGCGGATGTTGCCGGATATGTTGTTGCAGCCAGTGCCAGCGCAAACCATAACGCCATTGCAACACCGCCTGCGCGGGGGCAATGCGTTGACTTAAAATCGCTTCTACAATCGGCGCTAATCCGGCTTGTGCTAATTGCTGTTTAAACTGGCATAAGGCGGTGTAATTTTCCCATTGTGCTAAACCGTTCAGCCGTCGCCGCAAGCGTTGCACCACTTGGCTTAACGGCTGCGCCATCGGCAACCATGTTACCCAATCCAAACTGCCTAACTGGGCTAAGGCCATGTGTGTGTGTTGTAGCGCAAGGTGCGCGTGTTGGCTGCATTGCTGTAGTTGCAGTAAGGCAGGGCAGCGCGTGTGCGGGTCTTGCAATAGCCAAGTATTTAACGGCGCGGAAACGACTTGTTGCACTTGCTGCACCCACTCGGCGAACTGCAATACCTGCTGTGGTTGCGCCAACACTTCCGCCGCCGCATCGCCGAACGCGGTTTGCACCCAGTCCCATTGCTGCCAAGTGCTTTGCTGCTGCTCAGCGGCGCGTTTTTGCTGTAACGCGGTGTAAATGCTGAAAATCGGTTGTAAGTGCAACGCGGGCAGGTTTTCAAATAAGGCGACGGTTTGCGCTAACAACTGTTGTCGCTGCTGCCAGTGCTGCGGCAATTGGGCGCAGGCACTGGCCTCTGGTTTGGCAGGCAACAAGCCTTGTTGTTGCGCAAGGTATAGCACTTGGCTGCCTAAACCGGCGTTTAAGGCAAACCACTGTCGAGCGGCAGCGACTGGATCAGTGTGCGCCAACCAATTCGCCGCCAAAGTTTCGCCGACAAGCTGACTTAAGTGCTGACTCCACATCACCACCGCTTGCAAATTGTCCCAATCAGTCGCAGCAGACTGAAAGCCTACGCCTAATTGACTGGCATAGTGCGCCGCTTGATGCGCCGTTTGTTTGCTTGGAGACAAGACCGGCAGGCGCGATTTTTTCCACGGTAACCATTTAAACCATTTTGTCAACGGCGTTAACGCGACGACGGGGCTAGGCGTAGGGTTATAGGCTTGGCGAGCCAGCGTGAACTGTTGCAAGGCCGTGCTGTCAGCGTGGGCGGGATGATGTAAGGCATTTAAAGCCGTCGGCGGATTATCCAGCAAATACAGCAATTGCCATAATGACCATAAACTCAAAGTGTTATCCGCTAATGCCATTTGCAAAATCGGCGCGTATTGCTGTAACAAACCCTGTTGCAAACTCAAGCTATAAACAGATTCTTGCTGTAATTGCGCCTGTTGCAACTGCTCGCACACTGCGAATATTTGCGCCCAATCTGCCGCCGTGTCGCTCAGCAATTGCATTGCCTCTGCGTGCAAGCGTTGCGCATGCTCTAGCGTGGCAATACTGTGCTGCAACTGGGCGACGGTTTGCGCATCTTGTAAGGCATTTGATAAGGCGGCGGTCAACTCGACAGGGCAGCGCGATAACAAGGACTCCGCTTCAGGCACTAACACCGGCAAGCTGTCCAACTGCGCGGGCAAAGGCCATGCGTGTTCTGTGCTTAACTGCTGTAATTGCTGTTGCAGCGGCTCTAATTGGCTGATTAATTCGCTTAACAGTGGCGCAATGGGTTCTGCATCAGGCTGAGCGGGGATAAAACCTGCCCAATCAAGGATAAATTGTGGCGCGATGGTTTGATAATGCGCGACAAAGGCTTGTAATTGCTGTTCTAACTGGGTTAAACGCTCGTGATCTTGAGTATTAATGGCGAGCACGGGCCACGATAGGGGCGGGTCAGTGAGTTGCTGTTGTAATTGCTCGACTTCCCATAACACCTGATAACACGGCTGGGCAGGCGTGCCGATGGGCTGGGCTAAAACGCGGGCGCAATCCAGCAGTTTTTTTTTTGATGACTGGGCGAAGCCAGCGGCAACGGTAGCGGGCTAGGATTTTGTGCGAGACGTTGGCGCAAGGCTTGATGAAATTGGCCTTTACTGCTTTGGTGACTGTGCAAAGCAAGGCAAAACTCGCCTAAACCGAGATTATGCAAGCGTTGTTGCACCACTTCTAAGGCGGCTTGTTTTTCGGCAACGAATAACACCGTTTTATCCATCGCCAAGGCCGCCGCGATTAAATTAGCAATGGTTTGTGATTTGCCGGTACCGGGTGGGCCTTCAACCACTAGCGAGCGTTGCGACAGTAAGGCTTGCTGAACCACGGCGCGTTGTGAGCTATCGGCCTCTAATACCAGCGGTAAATCGGCATTCGCCGCCAGTGGCAAGGCTTCAGCGCGGCTGGCTTGGGCATTGAATAAATGTTGTACCCGATCAAACTGTGTTTCAGGCCATTGTTTATCATTTAAATCGCGGTACATCAGCAAACGGGTAAAGCTGAAAAAATCCAGCCACATATCTGCCGTCACCTTCCATTCTGGCTGAAAATTGACCTCATCGCGCACCAAGGCCAGCCATTCATTAAACGTGCATTCCTCGGTAAAAGGCGGCAACTTCGTCTGAAAACGGTTCGCCAATTTCTCTTGCAGCGAGCGATTCACCTCGATGTCTTCACCGCTATAGCTTAAAAAATACTGCTCTTGGCCTTTTTGCCGCACCTGTTCCAGCGTGACCGGCAACAGTAATAACGGAGCTTGCACGAACTGATTGCTGTTTTCAGGCTGCCAGTGCAACACACCTAAAGCGAGATATAAGGAGTTAGTGCCAGTTTCTTCGATAATGCTGCGGGCTTCACGGCGCAAATGTAAGGCGCGGTAATTCAGCTTATTACTTGCTAAATCAACGTGTAAACCCTCACCTAACTTGTCATTGCCGAATAAAGGCAAACGCTGTTCTTGCGTCACCAATTGCTCAAACACGGTCGCAGCCTCTGACTGCACAAGCTGTAAGCTACGGGCGCGAGGACGGAAATTAAGCAGCGGGTTACGTTGCGACAGGTCTAATAAATGTTGCTGAATTTGCTGCAAAACATGGCGAGAGCTAGATGGCGCGTCAGACATAATCAGTAAGGCGGTAAGGGGAAAGTTGGGCGTAGTTTAACATGCCTGTTTGTCAGTTTGGCAATCGTTGTAGGGTGGAATAGCGCAGCGTATTCCACCATGAAATTCTGCACAAAGCTAAGTAAACACAGATTATCAGCCACATGGTGGAATACGGCTTGCGCCTATTCCACCCTACATGACACTTTATGCAGTATTTACCGGCTGGGGCAAAAAAACCGACTTTTGCTGATATGCACCAACTACAAAACACAGCTATTTTATTGATTTTAAATAAAATCAATAAGTTATAAAACTGGCATCACTACTGCACTCATGATTAGCAAACAGAATTCACTTTTAGCTGAATTCAATTGCTCATCCTGATCTGTTAATGACGAAAAGGAGTCTGATCATGAAAATGCGTATTTTATTGCCTTTAATTGCCAGTGCAAGCTTAGTTATCGCGCCAGTCAGTGCGGTTTATGCGGTCAACGCTAAAACCGAGGTGCAATTACAAAAACTGTCGCCAATGGTGAAAAGTGTCTCTATTTCGCTGAAAGGCTCAGAACTGGAACGTGAAGCCTTGCAAACTATTGCAAGCATGGTCGATCAGATGTTGGATAATTCTAAAATTGGTACGGTTAATATTCCGGTAAATAGCAATCCAAGCACTCTTACCGATGTACCGACCTTGCAACGTCTGAATGTGGTGATTCAAGCCGATGCGCCGGATAGCAAAGGTTCGCCTTATGCGGTCGCAGTGACGATTCAAGATGCTGAAAACGCGGATGCAAGTCAATTACGTTCTTTCGCTTATTACCCAAATCAACAAAGCTTGTTTTATGAGCAACTGCATACGTTCTTGACTGAAACCTTGGATTTGCAGCCGATTAGCTAATTTGATAACGGCAGTGCCATTGCATTAAATTGAATTATTATAGGTCGCATAAGCGAAGCGTCATGCGACATTATCGGCGGATGACGGCTCCGCCTTATCCGCCCTACATAGAATTTAATGCAATGGCACAGGTAGTTTATCCAAACAGACGATGAAAACCCTATGAGCCTCTATTCCGAACCCGTTTTAGGTGTTTACCCCAGTCAAAAAACCGCACAAACCGTGAAAACGGCTTTATTAAAAGCGGGATTTATGTCGCGTCAGGTGATTTATTTAGCCTCTAGCGATGATGACTTTAAACATGCGGTGCAATTTGCCACGGTATTAGGTCAAGAACGCCGTTTAGTAATGACTTTAGCAGGTTTAAGCCTTGGTGGTTTATTCGGCATTTGTACCGTCATGCTACAAAACACCCCTTGGTTGCAAACATGGTTAACGCCTTCTGCCATAGAACCATTAGCAATGACTGCTACCTTTGCCCTGATTGGTGGTGTCATTGGTTTTATCATCGGGCAGCGCAGCCAACAACAGCAACGCGCCACCATTTTACGCTGGGCGGAACAACATCAAGCACACGGCATCATTGTCCATGCACGCTCTAACCAAGAACAAAAACAGGCACAGCGTGTGTTGCAACAATACACACTACTCAGTTAGGTGATTTATGAACAGTCTTGCGATGGCGGATCAAGGTGTGACCTTAATGGCATTATTAGCCATTGTATTGGCAGTAGTATCCATCATTATGGCGGCTTTCTCTGTTTGGGCGAGTTTAACGTTTTATAAACTCACCACTGAAAGCGTAGAAGAAAATAAGAAAGCGGCGGAATTGCTGAAAAATAGCGCAAACCGCATGGAAAACTTGTTTGAAAAATTTTATTTAAATATGTTCGAGCATGCAGCACATGATCACCGCGCACGAAAAAGTGCTTTACGCAATGAGGAGTTATTGTCCTCAGACGTGGATGATCTAGGAGAGCAAGCCCATTCAACTATTGCCGACACGATTATTAGTTTAATTCAACGACAAAACCCACTCACCTTAAATCGTTTATTTACCCACCCTTCACTCAAACGCTTTCACGTTTCAGAAGTTGAGCACGAAATTAAAATGCTAGCAGACGAGCATTTAATTAGCATTTTTGGCCCTTTGAATCGGCCAGATACGGTAGTGATTCCGTTTTCACAGGATGTGAAACAGGGAAGAGAGGAAGAGACTGTGGAAACGGAGAAATAGGGGAAAAGAAAGCTTGGTTGTTGTAGGAAGTTAAGCATTATCACAGTCTTGTAGGACGGATAAGGCGTTAGCCGTCATCCGCCGTAAGTCGCTTGGTTCAAGCTTCAACCGCGTCATGTCGGATGACGGCTGTCGCCTTATCCGACCTACAACATCGCTTAACTTAAACAGTCTGTTAACTACTCCACAATAAGCGCTTCACCCAACTCGGTTTTTGCTTAGTCCCCGTCTCATATTCCTGCATTAAACCTGAGAAATAACCGCCGCCGTGGAATACGGCAACGCGATTTAAAACCGCTGCTACAACTGGTGGGTCTAAGCGTTCTAACAAGCCAACCGCACGTTTCAATTCACCAGGGTAAACGTGACCGGCTTCTATGACTAATAAAATGCCCGCGCCAATATCGCCTAGTAACTCTGCATCCGCAGAGACTAAAATCGGTGGGGTATCTAACAGAATTAAGTCGTATAAACTGCTTAAATGTTCTAATAAGGCTGGTAAACGACCGTAAGTCATTAAATGTCGTTCTGCTGTCTTACCCACAGATAAACGAGCAGGCATTTCTGAGGATTCAGGAATAATCAAGCGTTCAACTTGTTGGGGTGACCAATCTTCTCGCGCCAAGATGTTGGCTAAACCTTCTTGAGAACGCGATAAGGGATCATGGTAGCGAGCATCAGGGTTAAACGCATTTAACTCTAAGGCTAAGGCTCGAATACCTAACTCGCTTAAACGGCGGGCTAATTCCAGCGTTAAGGTTGTGGTGCCACCATCTGGCTTCACTGAGGTTAAGGCAAAGCAGTAAGTATTGTGTGTTTGCTTATCGCGGTATAAGGCCATTGCTAAGCGACGTAATTGGTCGAAAATCAAGGACTCATGTTCGCGACTTTCACGCTCTAAAATCCATGCAATTGGTGGGAAACCTAATTGTTTATTCACTTCACCAATGGTGTGTAAGCGTCGATCTAACATATCGATCAATACGGGCAAGCTAAGACCGGCTAACACGCCTAGTACAATAAAAGCTAAAAAGATTTTCTTGCGTCCACCACCTTGTGGCTCTTCCGGTTCACGCGCATAAGCGTAAATTCGTGCAAAGCCCGGTGCGCTGGATTCAATGCTTAATTCTTCAATTCGGCTGTTAATCCGGTCAACTTGTCGAAATGCCCGCTCAATATCTTTATTTAAATCCAAGGCTTCGTTGTATAAGCTGGCATAGCGCGTCGCTTCACGACGTTGTTGGTTAATTTCTTCAGCAAGGGAGTTTTCGACTTGAGAGGTTTGATAAATCGCGGCGCGGTGTTGGGCTAAGATGCGTTCTTTAATATCGCGATAAATGCCCGATTCCGCAGAGGATAACTCTTGATCCAATTTTGCCACTTCACGTTGCAAACGTTGATAAGAGGGATTTTCTGGCGTGAGGCCAATCATTTGCGTGGTTAAGTCGCTGCGCTGTTTTAATAAGTAACTATTCAACCCTATTAAGTTGGAATCGTTAGCTACCTTCTCACGCACCACTGCATCTAAAGTCAATGCACCTTGACGGCCTTGCTGCAAGGCGGCGAGTTGCGCTTCTGCTTGCACACGGTCACGACGCGCTTGTTTATACGCTGTTTCCATATCAATCAAAATGCTGTCGTAGGGGTTTAAATTGTCTTCCTGAAAAGTGGTAACCCCTAACTCTTGTGCAATTTGTAAGCGACGTTGGCGACGTTGTTCAATTAACGTTTGAAACTCATTGTGTACCCGCTGCAATTCGGCAATACGCCCGTCACTGTCATAAATGTTTTCTTCTTGTGACTTGCGCAAATAAACGTCTAGCAAGGTATTAACAATGTAGTCCGCCCCGTTTGGCGAGTCTTTTTCTAGCGAAACAGTGATAAAGGGATGACTGGTAGGCTTACTGCTTAAATCTAAGGCTTTGTATAAACGTTTGATCGCCTTTTCTTCTTTTTCTTTTTCCCCTGTCTCCTCATTCGTTCTCAGCCAGAAGTCTTTTACCTGTTCATCTTGCAAGACTTCTTGCAACACATCATGGCGTTTTAGCAAATGGCGTTGTTGGCTGATATAACGGGAATAATCTTGGCCTAGTAACTGTTGGCTGCGTTCTAAATTGGTTGCAGATTTAGGTGCGATTAACACCACACCATTTGCTTCATAATACGCTTTAGGGGCATTCAATGCGGCAACTAAGCCTAAACCCCATACTAACACCATCACCAAAACAGCTAACCATTTGCGCCGTTTTAAACTGGTGAGCGGCTGAAAACGCCCTGTAGGAATGCTCTTTTCTTCCGTTACAGCAGATGCGGCAGAGGATGGCGGCATAATACACTCATTTCATAATAGAGCAGCTCAGTGCCTTATGGCACTGAGCGCGGTTGTGATAAGCAGAGAGGTTAACTCACAAGCACGCTTGTGCATTATTCGTAACCTGCAAGGTCTTCTAATTGATCTTCTAAACTTTGTCGCTCAGCATCTAGGCGATCTGCTTCCTCTGATAACAAGCGACGTTCTCGGTCGGCTCGAATCGACTCCACGTCAGAGTAAATACTCAGTATTTGACTGACTGGGGTGAGGAATTGCAAAGCGTAATTAATTTTCGCTGCGATACCCGCAGGGACATAAATAATGTCACCGTCTTGTAAGGCGACGTTTTTACCTTGATCCGGTGCTAATACCTGATCTAAATCGATTTTGACATTAAGCTCTGCACTAGGCCGGATTAACTGAATGCGACCTTCTGCTGCCCGTTCGGTAGGGCCGCCTGCACGCGCTAATGCTTCTAAGAAACTCATATTGAGGGTTAATGGGTAAGCCCCCGGTTTGCTGACTTCACCTAACACATACACAATGTGTTCGTTCACATCAGGTACATAGACGATGTCATTACGCCGTAAACGTAAATTCATCGATAAATTTTTACCCATGAGCAGCGGTTCTAACTCAATCCAAACCACTTGATCGCGACCTCGGAACACCGCGCAGCGTGTCAGCGGCAAGCTTTCCGACGTGCTTAAATTACGTGCAGGCTGAAACCCGCCCGCCATAGCGATGGCTTCTAACAAGGTCGGTGCGCTCATACCAAACCGTATTTCCCCCGGTTTAGAGACACGGCCTAATACCAGCACGCGGTTAGAAGCATACTCGTCTACTTTTACTGTAGTATTGAGATCGACATAATAAGGCTTTAATTGTTGCGTTACCGCGAGCGCCGCTTGCTCACGACTAAAGCCTGCCACTTTAAAAGAACCGGTGATAGGTAAGGTGATAAGACCATCAGGGCCTACGGTGTGTGAGCCGGATAACTCAGGGTGATCCCACACTTGCACGCTAATGGTATCCCCTGCACCGAGATGATAAAGGCTGTCGCTGGGTTCAGTATCTTCACTGAAATTAGCGAGCATAAAATCAGGGGTTAAAGGTTGTGGCTCTGGGGTTTGCGGTAATGTAAATTCTGTTGGCAGTGGCTCGTGAGAACTACAGGCAACGAGGAAACTGATTAGGCATACAATAACAAATGGCTTCATGGTCGCAAAACGAACTTAAGCAGAAGTGTGATACGTGGTTGCAGCAATTTCATCTTGATATAGCATGAAAGTGTGTTGCAAGCGGACAAGTTCCAATCGGTTAACTATCGTGGGGCTTGGTTTTAACAAGCGCAACTCGCCGCCATACTGCTTGGCAAATATTTGTAAACAGACCAACATGCCCAAACTACGCGCATCAATATCTGTTGCGTGAGATAAGTCAAAGACCACTTGTCCTTGATGTTGTTGGATTAACTGACGAAGCTGTGGCTTTAATGTGAGCATATGTGGTTCGGCCAGTAAGCCACTACATTGAACAATGTGTACATTATTCACCGAACGAGAAATCAAGCTTTCCATGTAAAGACCTTGTTGTCATTTCGCTTATATCCTATCAACATCAGAGATAAGCACAGTGATGTGGTGCCTTGAGACGTTGCCTTAAACCTGCAATTCGCTATAAGGTAATACTATTATGGCGCGGCGCATAGCACTGTTGCGCATTATCAAGCGTCAAGCGCCTACACACAAGATTTCCGCACACATTATAACAGGAGCAAATGTAATGCAAAGATTGGGCACGTTTTTTCTGGCCATAACTTTCACCGTCATGATCAATAGCTTGAGTTTTGCCAGCGAGCATGAAGAAACCGCCTTTAGGGAAGGTTTAGCCGCTTTACAACGCAAAGAGTTTAGTCTGGCGCAACAAAAATTCCGCATTGCAGCACAAGCTGGTCATGCCTTAGCACAATATCAACTCGGTCGCTTAAACGATTTAGGGCAAGTCTCAACTGGACAAGATTTTGTCCAAGCGGTGCACTGGTATCAACTGGCTGCTGCACAAGCTGTGCCTGAAGCGCAAAGCCGTCTTGCAGAGTTATTACTGGAAGGACGCGGCATTGAGGCTAACCCTAAACGGGCTTACAGTTTATTGCTGGAAGCAGCACAAGCAGGCTTAGAAAAAGCACAAACTGATTTAGGTGATTTGTATTATGCAGGCCAAGTCATCGCCCGTGATTATGAACAAGCCTTGTTATGGTATGAACGTGCGGCACTGCAAAACAACAGTCATGCCCAGTTTATGACGGGGGTTTTATATGCTGATGGTTTAGGCGGTGTGAAACAAGATTTTCGCCGCGCTGCTGATTGGTATCGCCAAGCTGCAGAACAAGGTGAAGCACGGGCGGCGTATCGTTTAGCATGGTTGTATTTAGAAGGTCATGGTGTGTTAATCGATGAAGCAGAGGCGACTATTTGGCTGCGTCGTGCGGCTAATGCAGGGCATCCCTCAGCACAATTTGATTTAGCCAATTTGTATTATGAAGGCAAAGGCGTAACGCAAGATCGCTTTCAAGCCTATGAATGGTATTTAAAATCGGCGTTACAAGGTTATGCGCGTGCATGGCAAAGTCTGGGCTATTTACATGAAAAAGGCGAAGGCACACAGCAAAATTTAAGCAAGGCTTATCAATGGTATTGGTTAGCGGCACAACATAAAGTGCCAGGGGCTGACTTAACCTTGCAAGCAGTGGGACGGCAGTTAACACCTGAAGCACAGCAACTTGCCATGCAAGCTGCGCAGCGTTGGTTAAACGAACACCCAGAAGCACAGCCTAAACCTCGTCAGTAAACCTATTAATTGTTTAGTGTTATTTTGGCATGGCTATTGATTAATATTTTTTTAAATTGTTATGGAGTTGTTTATGAGTGAATTATTACCGATTTCATTCACTGTACACATGTTGGCGGCGGTGGTTTGGGTAGGCGGGATGTTTTTTGCCTATCAGGTATTGCGCCCGATTGCGGTGCAAGTGTTAGAGCCGCCCTTGCGCTTGCGGCTTTGGGTAGGCTGTTTTGCGCGCTTTTTTCCGTGGGTATTTGTGGCGATTGCTTTGTTATTGAGCAGTGGCTTGTGGTTAATCGTGGCTTATGGTGGTATGGGCAAGGTGGGCTTACACATCCACTTGATGCTCACTACAGGTTTAGTGATGATGGCCTTATTTCTTCACTTGTTTTTTGCCCCATATAAACGCTTAAAACAAGCTGTACAGATAGAAGACTGGGCCAGTGGTGGACGTAATTTAGCGCAAATTCGGATGATTATAGGTATCAACTTATCATTAGGCTTAATCACCATTTTAATTGCTGTTTATGGCAAATATTCAGCCTTATTTTAAGCATTTAACTGGCATAACCTATCGAAAGCTCTGATTCATCCGCAGCAGACCATTTGCGCAGCAAAGGATAAGGCAGACCGTGGCGGCGACAATAAACAAAGCGTTTTAAGCGCGTGTAATTAACGCCAATTAAATCAGCAAATGGTCGGTTCATATCTAATTCACCTGTGAGAATTAAACCGGCCATTTCCTCTAAAACCAAGGCTTCGTTATCTTCTAATAAGCTCGCAAATGCGTCACTTAAAAAACGATGATGTAAAATAATTTCTGATGTTCTTTCCGTCACTTATCTCGCCCTCGCCAGACTTGAAAACTGCCTAACAGTCAATCTGGGATATAAAATAGTATAGGTGTTTAGGGTTGTGCAACTGCTTTTTTATGGGGGTAAACTGGCGCTTGTAAAGTGGGCGATTACACACTTTGTGAGCGACAAAAACCTACTATTTTTAAGACTATTGCAAAGGTTTTACTTTGTCACCGCCATCTACATCTAAACCCGTTATCAACTATACTATTCAGCTTATTATTCTTAACTTGATTAAATCACACAGCCATGATCACGCCTGAATTACTTTCTCCTTCCGGAACCTTAAAAAATATGCGCTATGCCTTTGCCTATGGCGCGGATGCGGTGTATGCAGGTCAGCCCCGTTACAGCTTACGGGTGCGCAACAACGATTTTAATACCTTAGACAACTTAGCCACAGGTATCGCCGAAGCGCATGCTTTAGGCAAAAAGTTTTATCTTGCCAGCAATATTTCACCGCATAACAGCAAGGTGAAAACCTTTTTAAAAGACTTAGCCCCTATCATCGCCTTAAAACCGGATGCGTTAATCATGGCCGATCCGGGTTTAATCATGTTGGTGCGGGAAAATTGGCCAGAAATGCCGGTGCATTTGTCCGTGCAAGCCAACGCGGTGAATTATGCCAGCGTGAAATTCTGGCAAAACATCGGCTTAAGCCGTGTGATTTTGTCGCGTGAATTGTCTTTGGAAGAAGTGGAAGAAATTCGCCAGTTATGCCCTGATATGGAATTAGAAGTGTTTGTGCATGGCGCGTTATGTATTGCTTACTCCGGTCGCTGTTTGCTGTCTGGCTATATGAATCACCGCGATCCCAACCAAGGCACTTGCACCAATGCTTGTCGCTGGGATTATAAAGTGCATGGTGCGCAAGAAACTGCAAATGGTGATGTGCAGCAAACGCAGCAAGTGGTTAATGCGCCGGTTGGACATTGGCAGCCCGACGAAGTCGAAGCGCAGCACGCGCCACAATTAGGCATTGGCGAGACCACCGATCAAATTTTCTTATTAGAAGAACGCAACCGCCCCGGTGAATTAATGCCCGCGTTTGAAGATGAACACGGCACGTACATCATGAATTCTAAGGACTTGCGGGCAGTGCAACATGTTGAACGCTTAGCAAAAATCGGCGTAGACAGTTTGAAGATCGAAGGTCGCACCAAATCTTTCTACTACGTTGCCCGCACGGCACAGATTTACCGTCAAGCGATTGATGACGCAAGCTCTGGCAAAGCCTTTAACCGTGAATTAATGGATGAATTGGAAAATTTAGCCAGTCGCGGCTACACCGAAGGTTTTTACCGCCGTCATGTGCATGATGAATATCAAAACTACTTGCAAGGCAGTTCTAGCAGCGAGCGACAACAATTTGTCGGCGAAGTAATGGAACATGACACCGAGCGCGGCGTGTTAAAAATCGACGTGAAAAATCGCTTCTTTGTTGGCGACACTTTAGAATTAATGCTGCCGTCTGGCAACATCCGTTTTACCTTGGATAAACTGGAAAATCTGAAACAGGAGAG
>QKBZ01000423.1 GCA_003245895.1 Beggiatoa sp. | reverse complement strand
AACACAACGATTTTCAATCATAGGGGCTGAGGATTTGAATGTTAAAGGCATGATGTCAAACGGCAAACTAGCGCGACATATTGCGGATATGGGCTTTTATGAGTTTAAGCGCCAATTAGAATACAAAGCGCAAATGCGCGGCAACCTGATTGTAATTGCAGATAGATGGTATCCATCTTCCAAAACGTGTTCTTCTTGTGGCGCAATCAAACAAGACTTAATGCTTAAAGATAGAGTTTTTCAATGTCAATGCGGTCACAGCCAAGACCGTGACCTGAATGCGGCTATTAATTTAGCTAAATATGCGGTGAGTTACACCGTTTAAGCCTTTGGAGAGGAGGGCGCTGGCTTAGACTTTTTAAGTTTAAGTGAAACCATCCTCTGTGAATTAGGAATTCAACGCTAAATCTATAAATACCTAACTATGAGTAGGTTTAGGTAAGTTTGAAATAACGGCTAGTAAATGCGGTTATCCGCCTGCACATGTGCTACGCATGACACCACACACGGGAGGTTTTTAAAATGAATCGTCGGCAATTCTTACAATTAATGGCCATCGCTGGTGCTGCGGGTGCATTGCCAGTGCGTGGTTTTGCACAAGATAAGCGTGCAAATGGCTTATACGATATTCCGAATTTTGGTCAAGTTCGACTGCTGCATATCACTGACACCCACGCCCAATTACAACCTATTTATTTCCGTGAACCAAATGTGAATTTAGGTGTTGGCGCGATGCAAGGGCGCGTACCGCATTTAGTCGGTGACGCTTTGTTACAGCATTTTAAACTGGATGCAGATGCTCGTGCAGCGCATGCTTTCACTTATTTAAATTTTGCCCAAGCGGCGGAGGAATACGGTCGCGTAGGCGGTTTTGCCCATTTAGCCAGTTTAGTGAAGCAATTACGCGGCAGTTATGGTAGCGAAAAAACTTTGTTATTAGACGGCGGTGATACGTGGCAAGGCTCCGGCACGGCGTACTGGACACGCGGGCGTGATATGGTGGATGCCTGCAATTTATTAGGTGTCGATGTGATGACGGGTCACTGGGAGTTCACCTATTTAGCGGATGAAGTGCGCGCCAATATTGAAGCCTTTAAGGGCGAGTTTGTGGCGCAAAATGTTTTTGTTAAAGAAGAAGCCTTATTTGAAGGGGCGGTGGCGTATGATGAGTTCAGCGGCCATGCCTTCAAACCTTACACGATTAAAGAATTAAACGGCGCATCCGTCGCTGTGATTGGTCAAGCTTTCCCCTACACACCAATTGCTAACCCTTCGCGTTTTATTCCTGATTGGACATTTGGTATCCGTGCTTCAGAGTTACAGCAATTAGTGGATGAAATCCAAGCGCAAGAGCAGCCAGATGTAATCGTGTTGTTGTCACATAACGGCATGGATGTAGATTTAAAACTGGCGGCAGAAGTTACCGGATTAGATGCAATTTTAGGCGGTCATACCCATGATGGTGTGCCACAGCCAACAAGGGTGAAAAATGCAGGCGGTATGACCTTAGTCTGTAATGCGGGTTCTAATGGTAAATTTATTGGCGTACTCGATTTTGCAGTGAAAGGCGGCAAAGTCAGCGATTACCGTTACCATTTGCTACCTGTGTTTTCTAATTTGCTAGCTGCTGACAGTGAGATGCTAACGTATATTGAGCAAGTACGGGCGCCACATTTAAGCAAACTGACTGAAGAATTAGGCGTTGCTGAGCAGTTGCTCTATCGACGCGGCAATTTTAACGGCACCTTTGACCAGTTAATCTGTGACGCACTGCGCAGACAATTAGATGCACAAATTTCCTTATCGCCGGGTTTCCGTTGGGGCACCAGTATTTTGCCTAATCAGGCGATTACGATGGAAAATGTGTTAGATCAAACCTGTATGACTTACCCAGAAACGTATGTGCGTGAGGTAAGGGGACAAGACATCAAAATGTTGTTAGAAGATGTCTGCGATAACTTATTTAACAACGATCCTTACTTACAACAAGGCGGCGATATGGTGCGCGTCGGTGGTTTTAACTATGTTTGCGATCCAACAGCCAGCATGGGCGAACGCATCAGCGAGTTAACCTTAGAATCTGGCGATGCCATCGAAATGGATAAAATGTATAAAGTCGCAGGCTGGGCAACAGTGAACAGTCAATCGACTGGCGCACCTGTTTGGGATGTGGTGGCGGAATATTTACGTGATGTGAAAACGGTTAAGATTGATAAGTTAAATACGCCGAAACTACTTAATGTAGACAATAATGCAGGAATTGCAGAATATCCTATGTAGGGTGGAATAGCGCAGCGTATTCCACCATAAAACTCTGCAAAAAGCCTAGCAAAAACATATCATAAGCTGCATGGTGGAATACGGCTTGCGCCTATTCCACCTTACAAAACGGATTTAAACATGCGAACTATGTGTGTGTTTTTTCAGCACACGGCGCACGGTTTCATGTGATAAGGTATCAACGTAATTTAATTTCACCATTTGTTGCGCTAATAACCGCAATGTCCATTGCTGATGCCCCTCCGGTGGATGGCTTGCTGCCAATTTTACCAATTCAGCTTCCTGCACATTATTCAACTTATGCGGTTTATTGCGACTACGTGGCGCACGATTAAGCGCAGCGTCCATGCCGTGTTCGACAAAGCGTTGGCGCACCCGTTCCACGGTACGTTTGCAAATCTTTAACGCTTCGCTGATTTGTTGATCATTGCAAGCAGTCAAGTCGCTATTCTCATCTGCTTTCAACAAGATATATGCATGTAAACGCTTATAACTGGCCACTGTTTCCAATTGGACTAAGTGGCTTAGGTCTGAGCGTTGTTTGCTTGTCAGTCTAACTCTATATTTCTTCGCTGGCATGGTGAAACCTCTTGGCGTGACGAGTAGCAGACAATTAGATAGTATGTACTCATACCGCTATTTTTAAAGCAAGCACAGAACAAGCCGTTTGTGATTATTGCGGTTTTATTTATTGATTGAAGCGCAATATTGAGCAATTGCAACAGGTTTCGCGCTGTTTCAGCGTTAAGTTCAATATTGCATTCAATGCTTGACCTACGAGGAATGCCACTGATGGCGCGTGTTACTTTAGAGTTACCAGAACAATTCTGTTTTCAGACTGAATTAGATGTTTTAATCAGCCATATTAATTACGGCGGTCATGTCGGCAACGATGCTGTATTAAGTTTGGTACACGAAGCCCGTTTACGTTTTTTTAAAAGCTTGGGTTACACTGAGTTGGATATTGAAGGTTACGGTATTATTTTAGCGGATGCGGTGATTGTGTTCCGTGCGGAAGGTTTCCACGGCAATCGAGTACGCATTGATGTTGCTTTAACGGACTTTAGTCAACGCGGTTGTGACATGATGTATCGTCTTGTTGAGTTAGATCAAGGACGAGAGTTGGCACGCGCAAAAACAGGGATTGTGTTTTTTGATTATCAGCAGCGTAAGGTCGCTGATATACCGGCACCTTTTTTAGCCAAAGTGGAAGCATTGAGCACCACGGCAGCCCTTTAAGTGACAAGGAATAGACTGACAGGCTTGGTTTGTGTCAGTCAGTTTCTGTTAAATTATAAACTTTCTATTCCATAGGATGGTGAGGTTCTTCATGGCTTATAAAATTAGAGATGAACAAACATTAAGCAAGTTAACCGGCGCATATCATGAATTATTGCTGGACATCGGCGAAGACCCAACGCGCGATGGCTTACAAAAAACGCCGTCACGGGCTGCAAAAGCCTTGTTATATTTAACGCGTGGTTATGAGCAGGATTTAGGCGAATTAATCAATGGTGCGCTGTTTGAGTCTGATAGTGATGAGTTGGTGTTAGTGCGTGACATCGAGTTTTACAGTTTATGTGAGCATCATTTATTACCGTTTTTCGGTCAATGTCATGTTGCTTATTTGCCAGCCGGTAAAGTGTTAGGTTTATCAAAAATCGCACGTATCGTGGATATGTACGCTCGCCGCTTGCAAATTCAAGAACAGTTAACTGGGCAAATTGCGCGTGCAGTGAAAGAGTCTACAGGTGCGTATGGTGTGGCGGTGATTATGAAAGCGCGTCATATGTGCATGACTATGCGCGGCGTTGAAAAACAGGAGTCAACCACGATTACTTCTGCAACTTTGGGTACGTTCCGTAATAATCCGGCGGCGCGTGCTGAGTTTATGAATTTGGTGGGTACGGTGTAGAAAGGCAGATGAGGTTCTAACACAAGATAGACCTCTAACACTACTCTGTTAGCCAATAAAAAAAACCTGATGGAATAACATTCCATCAGGTTTTTTTAGTTTTAACAGCGTAATTGTTACTGGATTACTTTATGTAAATAATCCAGTAAGTGTTAGTGACTATGAACATTCACCCGTTAGAGGATCAAGGACACAGAAAGCAGTACATGCACTATTTCCTGTTGCCAAAGGTTCAAATGGATTTGAAACAGGACAAATCTCATCTTCAACATCAGGAGCAGAACAAACGGCAACAACAGGCACAGATGTTCTGGACTCACTGCCCGCAACTGATGTTCTGGCTGTTAACTCTGTGGATGAAACCCATGTTGCATATTGAATGGCATAAACAACATTGAAATCACTGAAACCTGTTTCATCCGTGGTTAATGTTAAGTTATCCACCGTAATCACATTACCTGGATCAAGTTTCCCATTACCATCTAAGTCTTCACCTGCATCTAACACACCATTGCGGTTTACATCTTCATTGGTACATAGATAAAGGCTGAGACCATCACTGCCAAGACGATAATATTCTTCAGTGTAAACACTGAGTGTTACCGAGGCATTGCTAACAGGTGTACCGTTAGAGTCAGTGACTAATACCGTGTGTGGTACAAGATAACGCGTATTGTTATCTGATTTACTGATTACGTTACCTGAAGCAACACTCACAAAAACACTACGTTGTGCAACAGTCATTTTAACTTGAGCAGATGAGATTCCCTCAACAGCGGCTGTAACCACAACACCATCCGCCGCACTACTAGTAGAACCAGCAATATAAGTGGTAGTGGCTTCACCAAAACTATTGGTCGTTACTGCACTGCGTGTTAAATAGCCGCCGGTAATATCTTGAAGGTTAAAATTAACCGTAACATCTTTCACTAAGTTCCCATTTGCATCACGAACAACCGCAACCACTTCAGATTGTTGAGTCGTACTACCACTTTGGTTTGTACTAATAACACTTGGATTTGCTTGAATCGTGATGTTATCTGGTGTTGTGGCAACAAATTCAACGTTGAACTCAACTGTTGGATCAACACCTGTTTGGCGATTACCACGTACAACGATTTTAGAAACACCTGTGTTATCAGCACTAATAGTGAAGTTAGCGGCGGTTTCGCCTGGTAAAACAAATGGGGCACTAATGGATGTTCGGTTTAATGCTCCACGTGTAGCAGAAATTTCAATTACTTCACCACCTGTACCGGTCACTGTTTGACCACTAGATGTCCAAACGATATTAAATGTTTGCGTTTCATTTAATGCAATTTGACATAACGGCGAACTGGTTTCGGTATTTGTACCAATGGAAGTACATAAAGCGTTACTTCCTGTCGGTGTTACCGTCAATGTATCCCCTGAAACAGTCAAAGTTGCTGAAGCAGATGAAATCGCTGGTGCTGCTGGACGACTAACCGTAATAGTATCTGTCCCTGCTGTGCTGGTAATGACTTCTACATCTGCTTGACCTAATGAATTGGTCGTTACAGTTGTCGTAGAACTTTGAGAACCTGCACCTACTGCACCGACAAAGCTTGCCAATGAACCATCAGTACGTGTGACATCTACTTGTAAAGACTGGCCAGCAATACCCACTCCGGCTGAATCTTTCAGCGTTACGGTAAACACAGGCACATCACCAATCGTCACTGAACTATTACCCACAATATTTAAGGTTGTGCCCACAACATCAACTGTCAGGCTTTGTTCCAACACTTCACCACTCGGACGTGTAACCTGTGCTGTCACCGTAATTGTACGGTTATCCTTATCTGTTGCGGATGTTAATAAGGCTTGTGCGCGACCAGAAGCATCTGTGACACCTGCTGCGGATGAACTACCATCAATTTGAATAGGCTGAATTTCGCCTGAGTCAGATGAGAAGCTAACCGTTGCTTCACTGACAGGGTTATTGGCATCATCACGTACTAAAGCCGTGATGGTTGCCCCTGTGTCTGTACCATCCGCAGAGTTAATCTGTGTACGGTCAGTTAACAGCGTTAAGGTGCTGACATCAGGTGTACCGCCTGTTGGTGTTAAGAAAGTAACAGAGACGATATTACTGCTCAGACCTGTTTGACCACCGGTTAACACTTCAAAGGCTTGTACTTGGAAAGTACCTGGTTGTGGGTTGCTCACCATTGTAGAGAAAATACCCGTACTAGCTAAGGTGATACCTTGGAAGCCAGTCTCAGCATTAAAGACAACTGAGTTAGATACATCAACACCTGTGCTTGCTGCGGTAATGCGCAACATTACATCGATACTACCCAATGGAGAACCATCCGTTGCCCGCGCTAAAGTCAATAACTGCACTTCGTTTTCAAGGCTCGCTGCTTGGTTATTACCCACAACTGTTAAGACCAATTGATCTAACTCACGACCTTCAACGGCGGTAAAGACCACATCAATTGCAGGACTTTTAGCATCTGGTAAGGTTTGATTCATTACCACAGGTTTAATGGTGTAAGTATCTGCCTGACTAGAAGTTGCAACTGTACGGAATTCACCGATTGCATTGGTGGTGCCTTGGGCATTTTCTATAGTGAGGTTAGAGAAATTAGCTGATGTAACCACTAATTCAACTTCAACCCCAGCAATTGGAGAACCGCTAGCATCACGTGGTGTCACCACTAATACCACTTCAGAACTACCATCAGCTAATTGTGAGGTAGGTTCTGCTGTAACTTCAATGCTATCAGGCGTGACTGAAGAAGATGCAGTGAAGTTCAACTCAACAACTGGCGGATCAGTCAGTAAATTATCAGCTAATACTGTTAATTTCACTGTACCTGCTGTTGAAGAAGTGACTGAAGCAGTATAAAAACCATTATTATCTGTTTTGCTTTCTAATGGCGCAATTTTCGTTGCACCGCCATTACCACTATCGCTTAATAAGGTAATTGCGACTTCAGGAATTGCTTCACCACCCGAAGTCAAGGCAACTACTTCTACAATAATTGCTGTGTCTCCATCTGCTGGAGCATTGTTATTACGAACGCTGACATCTAAGCGTGCAACTTCAGCACCTGTATTGCTATCTGACGTAAAACTCAAACTACGTGTTGCACTAGGGCCACCACTTTCAGCTTGAATCACAACAGCAAATGCACCAGCAATACTGTTGCTAACACTGAAAGTAATCGTGCCATTGTCACTCGTAGTTAAGTTATTTGATGAAGAGAAATCAAAGATTGCACTGCTGGCGGTATCACCTTGTACAGAAACATTCAATTTCACACCGGATAAAGGTGCTTGATTTTCATCCAAGGCAATCGCTGTTAACGCAACAGAACTATTGATCACTTGTTGTTGTGTATCACTGATTAAGTTTAAGGTCGTTGGCGTAGCAGTCGTCGTTGTTGAATTTTCATCAACAAATGTCACTGTTTGCGTTGCACTAGGGCCACCGGCTAACGCGACAACACTCACGGCAATACTACCTGCAACAGTATTAGTTACATCAAAGGTAACAGAACCATTAGAACCCGTCTCAACTATGGTGCTAAAAACAGCACTATTCGCTGTAGAACCTTGTGCTGACACCACCAATTGCACACCAGATAAAGGTGATTGATTTGCATCACGTGCAATGGCTGTCAAGGTAATGTTGCCACCAATACTTTGTTGCTGTGGTGAGGCTAATAAGGTCAAGGTAGAAGGGATGTCAACGCCAGTATCAGTCGCTGTTACAGCACTGAATGTTAAAGATTTCAATTCACTACTGACACTACCCAGAACGGCTCGCACACCTATAGTTTCTGCAACCGTGTTAGTAAAGTTAGCCGAGAAGATACCGGCTGAGTTTGTAGTCACATTGGCAGGAAATGTTGCAGAACCACCAGTGGTGATTAAGCTCACAGAAACATTAGCCACAGGTGCATCGTTACTATCTACTACTCGACCACTAACAGTAAACCGATCTTGCCCGTTTGCAGTAACAGAGCTTGCACTTGAAACAGGGTCTTCTAAAGTAATACCGGCAACCGTAGTGCCATCATCTGTCGTTGCACTTTGGAACACAATCGCCGCAGGTTCATCTGTTGAGGCTGAATTTGTACCATCGTCATAACTTGCACTGATCTTAACGGTCTCAGCAACAGTATTAGTGATATTCACCGTGAAACTACCGCTAGAACCACTATTACCAGATACAAAGAACTGTCCGCTGCTGCCACCTGGAATAAACATATTTGCCGTTGCAGAATCACTGCTAACACCAACCGTCACATTACGAATTGGTACGCCTGCGCTGTTACGTGGCACAACGACGAGAGAGGCTTCTGCCGAACCATCTGGTGCTACATTATTGGTTTTAATTAATAAATCAATTGAAGCAACCGCATTGCCGCCAGTACCAGAAGTAGAACCAGAGAAGGTCACAATATCAAGAAATGATATACCGCCCACAGAGGTGCGCACTTGCACCACTTCTGCAATCGTATTGCTAATAGTGGTCGTGAATTTACCTTGTTCGTCTATTGTGCCTGTGGGTTCTGCCACGGTTGCAAATGAATTTGGCGTAGAAACAGAAACAGAAATCCCCTCTAACGGATTACCGTAAAAATCGACTAAGTTTGCTAATAAAGTCGTTGCAGACGTACCATCAGCGGGTACACTGCTGCTGCTTAACACTACGTTAGCGGTAGCACCAAAGTAAATTGCGTCAGTACCGCCACCCTCATAATTACCTGTGGCACGTAAGCTAAGTAACACTTGTTCTTCAACGGGATCAATCAAGGTAAAGAATGCTTCACCACTACCGTCTGAAGTCAGGTCAATGCTTTTTAAGCCATTGCTAGCAAAATAGGCACTCCCTGTCACAGTGAGATTCATACGCACACCCGCCACCGTTGGCGTTAAGCTGGTGGCAGAGTCCGAAATTTCTTCAAAAATCGTTAATGAATATTCAGCCCGATCTGTGCCTAAAGGGATCACAGCAGGACCGGCTAAATAATAGCTTAAATTTCCGGTAGTTGTTGAATCCGTGGTACCGCCAGAACTGCTGCCCGTGTCACTACCACTATCACTTAACAAATTACTGGTATTGCCATCACTGCCACCACCACAGGCACTTAATGCCCCCAGCATGAGCAATAGCAGCAACCATTTAAAAAAGGTTCGCACTAACATAAATATCCTCTTTCTGATGCTTGAAAGTCTTTACCTAAGCTTTTTTGATCAACTGTTATACAATTGATCTTTATTGGCTGCAATCATAAAACAATGTGCGTGTTATTTGTATTCCAGTTATGGATGGCGTGCACAAATACTCGCTGCACTTGGTTCACGTCAGCCCACGGTCAGGCTCCAGAGATGTTGGAGCCTAACCGTGCAACTGAAATCAAGAAGATTCTCGAATAATTTTAGGGGTGACAAAGATTAACAACTCACGTTTACGTGTATCGTTGCTAGTCGATTTAAATAAGTTACCCACCAGTGGCAATTCACTAAAGAAAGGCACACGCTGTACTTCGTTGAGGCGGCTTTGTTGGTAAACCCCACCTAACACTACTGTTTCGCCGTTATCCACTAATACCTGTGTTTGCACTTCACGTTTACTAATAGAAGGCTCACCAGTACTCAATACCGCGTTACCCATTTCGTCAGAACTGACGACTAAGTCCATGATAATACGGTCATCCGGTGTAATTTGTGGCGTAACATCAAGTTTTAACACCGCGTCTTGGAACTCGGTTTGAGTACCGCCATTAGACACTGTACGGTAAGGAATACGCTCACCTTGTAAAATCACTGCTTGACGTTGGTTGGCAGTAATGACCTTAGGTGTGGCTAAAATTTCAGTCGTACCTTCTGTTTGTGAAGCGGATAACTCCAATTGCAGTAAGTAACTACCGACTTTACCCAGTGCCAAGCCTAAAGCTGCACTCGGATCAGCCGTTGGCAAGCTAACAATGAAGTTTTCCTCACCATTACTGTTTTCATTGTCATAGGCAGTAGTATTACTAGTGGTAAAGCTGGTGCCGTTAGAATACACAGTATCCCCTTGCATCTTGCCACCAATAATAATGCCGTTATCATCAACTAAGTCTTGGTTTAAGCTATAACCAAACTTAACCCCTAACTCCTTAGCAAAATTGTCTTCTGCAATCACGACCCGTGATTCAATCAACACTTGGCGTGCAGGGGTATCAATCGCTTCAACCAACTCTCGAATTTCTTCTAGTTTAGAAGCTGTTTCTTGAATAATTAAAGTATTGGTACGCTCATCCACTGAGAGGCTACCATTTTCAGAAATAAAGCGTTGAGCACGATCTGAGCCAGACACATTAGACTGCAATAAAGTGGCAATATCTTCTGCTTTGGCATAATTGATTTGAATATATTGCGTGCGCACTGGTTCTAACTCTTTAATTTCCTTCTGCGCTTGCAACTCTTCTTTTTCACGTGCATCGATATTTTTTTGAGTATCGATGATGATGACGTTATCGCCAAATTGACGTTTAGCTAAGCCTTTGGCTTCTAAAATAATATCTAAGGCTTGATCCCAAGGCACATTTTGTAAACGTAAGGATAATTTATCCCCTTGGTTTACATCATCAGTGACCACTACGTTAAAAGTTTCGCCAGACACTTCAGGGCTTAACAACAGATTCAAAGCAGAACGCACTTGAATATCTTGGAAGTTAAAGTTGACATTGCGTCCGGTATAAACAGGGTCTTTACGACGCAAGCCACGACCTGAATCTTGGCTTTCATCGAGTACTTTTTCATTAATTTTAATGATGTACTCTCGCCCTGTTCGGTTTGAGAAATGCTCAAACTGTACGCCTTCACGCATAGTCACTAACATTTTAGTGTTTGCCCCTTGCATAAAGGTATCAATGGCATTCACAGGTGTAGCAAAATCGGTGACATCTAAACGACGATCTAAACTGTCAGGTAAGGCGGTGTTTTGAAACACTAATTCAACATCGCGATCCCGTCGGCCTCGGTTCATGTTGACCACAATGTCAGGATCGGTAAGTTCTACAACCACCCAACCTGCACCGTCATCATTACGACGAAAATCAATCGCTGCGATGGCAGGGCCTGCGGGCATCGCAGTGCTACCACCTAAGGGAATGGGTGCGTTTGAAGTGCTTGGTGTTGGGTTATACGCCGTGCGGTTGGCCGTTGCAGAAGGATAATAAGCTGCATCAGCACTGCTAGCACTTTGTTGTGTCACTGTGCTTAAGGGATCGCGTCCTGAAGATTGGCTGACAGGTAAACCGGAGATACTATCAACAGAAATGAATACCTTATTACCCACTGTGTCGATATTAAACGGTGCCATACGCAATAAATTTAATACCACACGAACGCGGTTATTGGTTTCCACTGCACGCACTTGTTGCACAGCACCGACACCCACCGTCACAGAACGATCCATTAAGCCTAAGGAAACCCCAGGAAAATCGAGTACCACACGGGCAGGATTATCTGTGGAAAAACTTGGCGGTATCGTGCCAAGCGTATTGGCAAATTCAAGCGTGACTTGGATTTTGTTACCAGGCAAACTGGAATGACCAATACGTTCTAGTCGATTGCTAAAACCTTGGGCATAGCCTTCATTTGCTATGAATAATGTCAGCAACAGTGCAATACTGCTGGCCGACATGAGCACACGCCATAACAAAGCGGGTAAGAGAGTTAAACGGTTTAACGTATTCATCTGCTTTTCACTCATCTACTAAGTTTCACGTAAACCTGAGGTTTGCTTGTCATCAACAGGTTAAGTTGGCAGGACTGAAATCAGACAGTACCCTCCAATGCAAGGCAATACATGCCTGTACATCAACCCAGTCTCTGGAAACGAGCCCTCACTACTTGTTGTTGTCATTTGCCCATTGCGGGCAGCTTATCGGTGTTGCAGTCATAACTCATGGGAAACAACAGGCACTGCAACACAGTAGACAATGATGAGGGTGGGCAAAACCGTGTGAGCGATTCGCAACACGGGGCTTTGCCCACCCTACCTATGACTAAATAACCCGTTTGAGTTGTCATCTTATCTTCAGGCCCCCCTGCCCAAAGATCGAATCAAGGTTTAGGGGGTTTGTGGCTCAGGCAACATAATTTGCGCCTCATGCTCACGCCAACAGCCGCGATCATCTTGTATTAATTCAGTGATTTCGACTTTTGCGGGGGTGATATACTCCACCCGTCCATAATTTTGTCCCACAAAATCACCTGTTTTCACAATGTGTGTGATGTTCTCGGTGTCTTCTAATAACACCTGTAAATCACCAGTATCATCGGCAAGCGTACCCACCATGATCAAAGAATCTAATGGCATTTTTTCTAAGCCATAACGATTCCGATAAATCACGTCAGGTGGCTCGCCACAAGCAGGGTCTACAGCAACTTCTGTATTGCTATTGCTCGCTTCATCGCCGCTTGTCGCTGGTTTAAATGGGTCACGCAAATGGTTTTGGGTATAAACCACAGGTGGCACTAAGGTAATGGCGGGAATGGGATCAACTTGTGGGTTTTTACGCTTGTTAATCCGTTCAATATATTGCTGTAAATCACTTAAGTCAGGCTCACCGCAACCTGCTAATAACACACTGAGCAAGACCAACACGCCGAATCGGCGCAGAAGATGTGGTAAACGGCGTGCTTGAGACATCTGCATATCCATACGCTCCCTTACTCCTCTTCCTCGTCACGGATGTAATAAATCTTAGCCACCATTTCCATTGTCACTGCTGGGGTAGACGAACCGCGTCGGATATTTTTAGCAGCCTCAATTTTAATGTCTTCTTGCGTGACAATACGTGGCATCGCCGCGACGTTACTGACGAAGCGACCAAATGCGTGATAATCACCGCTTAAACGTAGGGTAATAGGCTGGGTAATGTAAATATCGCCCATGTTTTCAGGTTTTGGCTCAAACAACTGAACTTTTAAGCCACTACCAATCGCGGCTTGGGAGATGTTTTGAATTAAGTCACTAACATCCGCTTTACTTGGCAAACTACGTTGCAAATCGGCTAAGGACGCTTCAATTTCTGCCAACTGTGCTTTTAACTGCGGCAAACGCGCTGCATCTAATTGTTTTTTCTCAAATTCACGGCGTAAATCTAATTCCTTACGCTCAACTTTATCCAATTCAACAATTTGATGTTGGGTATCAAAGTAGTAACCGGCACCTAGTACAACGACGCACAATACCCCGATAACCAGACCTTTTGCTAAGACTGGCCAGTTACCAATATTGGCCGGATCAAGATTATTCAGTTCTTCTAAGTTCATTTCTTGCCTGCCCCTTTAGCCCCTTTTGCAGGTGCGGTCGATGCAGCCGCTTCTTCCTCTTCTTCCTCTTTCTTGCGCGGGTCTTCCATCTTCACTCTCAAGGCAAAATATTTCATTTCACGCCCTGTACGCTCTTTGGAAGTTTGATTTTTAGACTCTTCTTTAATGATGGTTGGTGCAGGTTGCGCTAACCATTCAGAAGCTTCTAAGTCGCGCATTAAGGAAGCTACCCGTGCATCGGATTGTGCAACCCCTTCTAAGGTGATGTTTTCCTTTTCCTGTTTCAGTGAGGAGAGATAGACCCCTTCTGGCACACGCTCCACTACTTCGCTCAGTAAATGAACAGGCTTATTACGACTGGCTTCTAACTGTTGGATGACCTCCATCCGTTGAATCATCTTCTCTCGTCGTTGTTCCAGTTGTTTAATTTCTGCAATTTGCTTATCTAAGCGGGTAATTTCGTTGCTTAACAAGCCATTCCGTGCTTCTTGATAAGAGATCAGGCTCGACATATACATGTGAACCCCCAGCACCACCAAGCCTGCAATGGCGACCGCAATCCCCGTGATAATACCGAACCGGATTTCACGCTCGTGTCTTAACGTCTCGCGCCAAGGTAGAAGGTTAATATGTGGCATAGCGTTAGCTCTCGTAAAACCGTGCGTTAACGTCGTGAATCAAAACTGCGTAAAGCCAAACCACAGGCAATCATCAATGCTGGGGCATCATTCATTAAGGCTTTTTTACTGACCCGTGACCCAACAGACATAGCTGAAAAAGGATTGGCAACAGTGACATGCCCACCCACTTTGCTATTGATATGCTCAATAATGCCTGGGATAGAAGCACAGCCACCTGCAATGAGAATATGGGATAATTTACCGTAGGTAGAGGAGGCGTAATAGAATTGAATCATGCGGCTGATTTGTTGCGCCATCTCAACTTTAAATGGCTCTAACAGCTCGACTTCGTAATCATCAGGTAAGCCACCATTACGTTTGGCGAGATTGGCTTCTTCATAGCTCAAGCCATAACGGTGTTGGATTTCTTCAGTTAAGCGGCGCCCGCCGAACATTTCTTCACGGGTAAAGACGATTTTGCCACCACCGAGTACGTTCATCGTGGTAGAAGCGGCACCCACTTCAACTAAAGCGACTGTTTCTTCAGGATCAATTTCAGGATCATTTTCAACCACTAATAACAGTGCATTTTCTAAGGCATAACGCTCAATATCGACGACTCTAGCTTTCAACCCCGCCTCTTCTAATGCGGCAATGCGACTGTCTACATTCTCTTTTCGGCAAGCTGCTAATAATACGTCAACCCGATCCGGTTCTTTTTCACTTGGCCCTATCAGTTCAAAGTCTA
The DNA here is from genome assembly GCA_003245895.1 of Beggiatoa sp. Taxonomy (GTDB): domain Bacteria; phylum Pseudomonadota; class Gammaproteobacteria; order Beggiatoales; family Beggiatoaceae; genus SZUA-411. The sequence goes on along the minus strand of QKBZ01000423.1, from coordinate 2,638 downwards.
AATTGACTTCATCTAAAGGGTAAGGAATGTATTGTTCCGCATCGCTTTCGATGGTATCAAGCATTTCTTCATCACTTAAGCCGCCAGGCATGCTAATGACTTTTGTCATCACAGCAGGGCCTGCTACTGCAACGGCAGCGAACTCAGTCTTGGATTTTGCGCGATTGACAACACGCTGAATGGCTTGAACAACCGTATCAAAGCCTTCTTCAGAAATGTTTTTATCTTCCACTGCCCGTTCAGGCAATGGTTCCATTGCGTAATTTTCCACCCGATAACTGGCACTGCCTTTGCCGGTACGACTAAGCTCAAGCAACTTAACGGCTGTTGAACTGATGTCTATCCCCATCAGCGGGTCTGGTTTTAAGCTAAAGATTCCCACTGTTTTTCCTTTTAAAACATTTAGGTTATATAGGATATGTGTGATTATACATTAAACTTTAAGCCTAAGTATAGGTCAATACTTAGTAAACACAAAAATAGCCAATGTGTAAATCGTGTGCAAGTGGGGGGAGGAAAGGTCTGTTTTAAGGTGTGCCTTATCTGACCTTTTGATGTGCTGATAAGCGGTCAATACATAGCCTGCTTGCTATGCTCAACCAGCGCAATGTGGGAGGCTTATTTTTAAGTCTTTTTAACTATTATGGTTTTTATTATGCAACTGGGTGCTTAATGAATGTTGAACGCATTTATGACATTTGTAAAGTTTTGTCATGACTTCTTTTAGATACTTGCTCTACCTAACAAGGCATGAAATTGGGTAAGACTTCGCTATACTATGGTTGTATATAAGAATCTGTTAATATAGATGCAAAAGCGGATAGTCTTGTTCCCAATTGTCGTTGTAGGGTGGAATAGCGCAGCGTATTCCACCATAACATTCTGCAAGAAACTGAGCAAAAACCGATTATAAACCGCATGGTGGAATACGGCTTACACCTATTCCACTCTACAAAAATGACACATAATCTTTAGGAGTTTATCTTTATGAGTGAGAACAACGGTTTATCCTTTCAGCATCAATCCTTAATTCAACAAGGTTATCAAAGCTACACGCCAAATGAATTAAAACAACTGGAATGGGGTTTACGCTTTACCCCTGCGGTATGTTCATTGATCACCTTAGTCGGCTTAGTCTTGCAATTACCTTGGGTTTTATTAAGCGTCAGCGTGTTAGGCTTTTTAGCTTTCTTCTTTCCCGCAGGTCATCCGATGGACTTGTTGTATAACAATGTGATCCGGCATGCCTTTGGCGCAGTCGCATTACCACCTAATCCATTTCAACGCCGTTTAGCCTGCTTAGCCGCCGCAGTGATGAACATCATGGCCGCCGTGTTATTTATGTTAAAGCTGCCGACTGCGGCCTTAATCGTCGGTGGTATTTTATTAGTTTTGCAAGCCATCGTTATCACCACCCATTTCTGCACTTTATCATGGATGTATGAAGGCTTAATGCGGGCGTTAGGACGTTGGAATGTGCCAATTGATATGGCGCAAGCGAAAAAATTATTAGCAGAAGGGGCAGAGTTGATTGATGTGCGCGGCCCTGATGAATATGCACGCGGTCACTTACCGAATGCACGCAACATCCCGTTAGAGCAGATTAAAGATCACGTTGCAGAATTTAGTGGGAAAAAAGTATTGGTGTATTGCTACAGCGGTATGCGCAGCCATATTGCAGCAGAAGCCTTGCATCAAGCCGGTTTAGAAACCGCTTATAACTTAGGCGCAATGCCACAGTTAGAGAAAACGGTATTTGCTGACGGTGCTGTTTACGCGAATACAGCAACAGCTAACTAAGTTTTAGCATTACCATGACAAGGACGATTTGCTGATAAAGCATGTTGTCCTTGTCAGGTTAAGAGCGATGTTGTACTAAAACAGTCATCCCTGTTTTACAGGGCTAAAATATGCAGTAATGCACTCATCATAATCTCAATATCTTGCTCTTGGTGCATATCTACTTCAAACACCGGCAAGATGTGACCGTGCTCATTCAATACGCGATGATAATCCGCTAAGTTCGCGTTGCCTTGTTCGCTGTTCACCAAGCCAATAATTAAGGTCGTGTTCACAATCAGCGACTGGAACTGCACTAAATAATCCTGTAAATCTTGTAAGGGATCAGGACGCGCATTATCCAACAACAACACCATGCCTAAGGCGTTTGCCATCAAGGTATCTTTCATCGTATGTGGTACTTGCGTTGGCACACTGTATAAATGCAATTGTTGCGACTCGCCTAAGCTCAGCAAGCCATAACGCAAGCTATCCACTTGTTTATCTTCTGGCGTTAAACTTAATAAAGCCGTTTCGCTTAGCAAAGACACTGCACGCTGTTTACCTTCAACGGCAGTACCGGCAAAAATTAACTTCGTGCTATCGGCAGAAATGGTGGCGCGCGAATTCAAGTCATGTAAAGAAAACGGCAGCGCACGAATAGAATCACAAGCTTGTGCAGTTAAAAAAGGATTGCTGTTACCCATGATATAGCCCTCTTAAAGCGATGATAATGAGGCATAGCCTTGTAAATCGTTGTCAAACATCCCGTTATAAACAACGCAGACTTAACCCTTTGCCTCTTAAATTCAATATTTTAGATGCCTGTTTTTTTGTTTTGTATACTAATGTATACTTT
>QKBZ01000294.1 GCA_003245895.1 Beggiatoa sp. | reverse complement strand
AATTTAAGACTTGAATATAGTCATAAACCTAAAGAAAATTATCGCAATGGCGTGAAATATACTAGTAATAAATTTATGATTCCAGAATCAAAAAAAGGATATATTATTTACAACCATCCAATAGAAGCTAAATTAGAACAAAACTTTTTAATAGGAATGAAATTTTCCACAAAAGATGATCTACATGTAGATCGAAACTTTGCAGAATCATTTAAAGGTAAGAAAATATCTACTAATATACAAATAACAGAACAACCTGATATTGAAGCTAAACTTAGTGGAGATACATTTAAGATTAAAGCTCAGACACCCGAGCGTCAATTCGTACAAGATGGGAAAGCAAAATGGGTTTGGGAAGTTGAACCTATAAAAGGAGGTGAACATTACCTTACCATTGTAGTTACATCTTATGAAACTATAAGTGATAAAGAAATCCCAAATGTATTAGATACATATAGCCATTCAGTTAAAATTAATGTGTCTCTTTGGCAACATATCAAAACTTTTGTTGTTACGCCAAGTTGGCAATGGTTATGGGGGGCAATCATTGTTCCTCTTTTCGGTTGGTTTTGGGTTTTATACCAAAATCGTCGTAACTCAAAAAAGCAAGAGTAGCATGGTTAAAAGCAATGAACTTAACCCACTACAAAACCATCATCAAAACCCTATTATCCGAATACGAAAAACGTCAAACAGACTGGTCAACGGTTGAAACAGTCTTTGATGATGTGCAAATGCGTTATTTAGTTTTGCGCGTGGGCTGGCATGATCAAAGCAGAATCCATTTCTGCCTTGTTCATATCGATATTCAAGATGATATGGTTATTGTACAAGCCAATAACACGGAAGATGAACTTGATGAGGAATTGGTCGCGTTAGGCATTCCACGCGATAAAATCGGGCTTGGGATTTTGCCACCTATTGTGCAAGCGCAGTTGAAACAACGACAAGCAGCACAGTAGCAAAATTTAAATAAATCAAACTATTAAATTTGTTTCAGCTTCCATGATTCGCGCCGCGAAAAACACGGCGCAACCCCCACAACCTAAGCTAATCCCAATCCTGCAACTGTATCTGCCACCGTTTCATATACCCCACCAACGCCACGCGATACAGATTTAAACCGATCATCACGCCCGTGATTAAACCACCGATGACCATTAACACGATGGCTTTGTTTAAGGTTTCCTCTGAATAAAAGTGGAACAGTTGACCCAGCACGTTCAGCACTAAAAACACCACGCCTGCATATAAGTACGCCCGTACTCGTAAACCAATCCCTGCCAAAATGCCGACGAAGCTTAAACCTAAGGCCAATAGGAAAATGCTAAAGGCAGGTTGCAAAAATACATCTAAAGCTGCACTGACATAGACCACGCTTAAAGCGGTTAAGCGCACGCGGTGCAACACGCTAGGGCGTAAATTAACCCAGTGTAATTGCAGCATAACCAACACACTTAAGGCAGCAGGTAAGCAATACCATTGCAATAAGCCTACGCCTTGACTTTGCCAAACCGGCGCCCAGAGGTACACGCCGATATTAATAGCGAGTAAGGCTAAGTAAGCAGGTGCGCCATAGGCGGCGTTGCGGGGTTGGGTCAGGTATAAACCTGCGACTGCCCATAAGGCAAAACTGCCATGCCATGAACCCGTTTGTAACGGTAAGCTGATTAAAATCAGCAAGGGTAATAACAGGTTTAAGCGCGGCATTGCTTGCGCAAATTGGCGTTGCAGCGCTTGGGCGAGCAAGACGAAGCCAATTAAAGTCACAGTGTCAAAAATGCTGATTGGCGCAGCACCAAAGCATAACCAGCGTGCGTATATGCCCAGCACGAATAACCAGCCTAAAGCCCATAACACAGCGGCACTGGCTTGCGTCTCGGTTGCATGGTGCGCACGGTATAACCAAATACCGACCATCGCAGCACTGGCTAGACAAATGGCGACTATATCCCACAAGCCGAATAAAGGTGTAGGCGTGTAACTTAGCAATAATGCGCTGTAGCAAACGACTAAGGCTTGTGTACCGAAAAACAGAAGTTGTGCCCAACCTTTGTTCAAATATTGGCGTTGGCTTAATGCGTGGGCGAGAGCTGTTAAGGCTAAGGCTTGCAAGGCTAACCAAGGCAACAAGCTGAACAGTGATGCGTCAGGGAATAATAAGCCGTTGCTTTGATACACCGCGCTTAAGCAGAAAATACCGGCCAAACTTTGCCAGAAGTCGTCTAAATCCTGTTTACCACGCACTGCCATCCAAGCAAATAACGCACTATATAAACAAGTGTTAATCCACAAGGCAAATGCGGAATGATGCCATGACCAGTAGTAAATCGCGCCAAAGCTGAGCCAGTAACCAAAGCCCGTTAACATCAATAAAGTGTTGCGTAAGTGTGCAGGAGCAATGAAGCATAAACCCGCCCAAAGCGTGGTTAAGCTGATTAAGGTGATGACTAACACGCTAGGTTCAAGAATTGCCATTGCAGGTAAATGGGCGGCACTAAAACCTGCGCTGACTAATGTTAAACATGCTAAGAACAGGCTGAAGTTGTTGCCATGTACACGGCGGTATTGTCCATGATTAATTAATTGCTGAATGGTGCAAATCAGCAACATGCTGGACAGTTGCCATTTGAGTGAATACTCCCAGTAGTTATGCGTTGCAAGCATGCCGAATAAGAAACCCGCTTGAACAAAGAAAGTAACGCGGGCTAATAGCCGACAGACTTTGTTTGCCCATACTTGCGCATCTTCACGTTTGCCATACATGAGGTTCACGCCATAACCAAAAGTTGCGCTGACCAGCAAAAAGGCGAAGGCAAAAGTGATGAGGATAGGGTAATCCGCAACTGATACCAGTAATAACACCGTGACAAACACGAACAGCAGCAACGGAATTAAAATTAAAAAGGCGGCTTGCAAGTACAGACTTATGCTAATAGTTAACATCGCGCCAACGATGGCATAGACCCACCACCAGCCATTAACCGATGTGCCATGAAACGGTGCGATAAATAACCATGCTGAACCGATAACCCATGCCAGTAATAAGACTGCACGGGCTAAATACAGTATTAGCGTTAAGCGTGTGGCTGGCGCGGTTAAAGGATGCAGTGGGATGCCCCATAGATAAAATATTGGCTCTGCGCTTTGATCTGTTTTAGGGAATTTGATTCTGTCAGTGTTGCGCATCAGCCACCAGCCTATTGCACAGGCGATTAATAATGAACCTAGTGCAGGCTGATAGTGGTAAGGCATGGGGAAGACGTGGATGGCTAAGGCGATGCCCAACGCGCTCAAAGCTAATAAGCCTAATTGGGCAAATGTCCAACCTAACCATACAATTAAGGCACTGCTGATGAAAATGGCGCAAGCGAATAAGAACGCGGTTTGTTGATGTAGCGATAGCGTTGCAAGAATAGCGAGCATTAAACCGCTGTTAATTAAAACTTCAGGCGTGAATAAACGGGTGGTGCGTTGCCGTTGATACAGCCATAAACCCGCACTTTGCCAACTAATTGCTAAGACAAACGCGAAGCCGCTAACTTGTATAGCAAAAGGAATACTCAGCATACCGCCGAGGCTAAACATTAAGGCAGTGATTAAGGCTAATAGGTAATAGCTATGCCATTGCTGAATGCGTGGCATGTCGCGCAACCATTGCCATGTTAAAAATAAAGTGCCACCCACTGAGACAAAGGCAATCCAAGCTAATTGCACATCTAACAAGCTCAGCACGGTTAAACCTGCTAACAGAATGCACATACCATTGATAAAGTGCCAATACAGTGCTTGCTTGTTGGCATCATCCCGCACGCTGGGGCGTGTGGCTAAGAAACGTAAGCCATTGCTGATAATGATAAATAAAGGAATGGATGCTAAGGCGTAGAGTTGCACTGATAACAGTGGGAACAGCGTGAAAATCAGTGTGCCGTAAAAGCAGGCTAGGCTGAGGGTGAGTAACACCAAGGGGATTAAGCTTAAATACAGCCAGACCATATAGCCGTAAAAATACATGGCTAAGGCTAAAGTCGCTAATACGACTAATAGTTGTGCGCCTGCTTGACCGAAACCGGCTAATAAGGCCGCTGCGACGGGTAAGCCATAAATCACAAATGGCAGCCATGTTAAGGCAGGCAGATGCGGTTGATGTTGGCGTAATTGGCGTTCTAACCACAGTAAACCTGCTGCCAAAGTGATTAACAACAAGCCCAAATAGCCATGCGGTAAAACAGCTAACTGTCCCCAACAACTGTAAATCGCCACCACTGCGCTGGTATATAACAGTGTGCCTGCTGCGTAATGGTTGACGTTTAAACCGGTGCCAAAATTACCTTGTATCCACGGTTGCAATACTTGGAGCAAGGCACGGCTTAACACCACTAATAAGGCAATTTGTAAGGCGATAATGCCAATGCCTGCCGGTAGTAAATGCGCAAACGGCACAGCGAGGCTTAAGCTTGCCATTAACCATAACCAGCGCGGTAAAGACTGTTGTAACGGACGGGCGACGAAACCACTTGCCAGTGTTAATAACCAAAATAAGGCGTATTCAGTAACGGCAATAATGGCAAGGCTTAGCAGTAAACTGGCAGTGCTTTCTGAGGTGACAAATAAGCGACTGGCAGTGATTAAAGCCAATGGCATTAATAATACCGCGACGATATTTAACACAAAGCTAGCGGTGGCTAAGTCCTCGCTTTTGCGCCGCAGTTGGTAACTTGCCCATAACAACAATAAGGTGTAACAGGCTAAGGTAGCGAAACTCACTAAGGCGCGTTCAAAACCGCTGGTGTAAGTGACTAAAAAGGCTGCACCTGCGATAAAACAGAAACTGCCTAAGAACCAGCCTATATTTTGGCCTAAGAAGGGTAATAAGACTTTAAAGCCTAGCGTTTTCAGTCGTTGCCAACGGCTTGGCGCGGTACTTTGTTTAGTTTCAACACTAGGGGCTGTGACAGGTTCAGATTGAGCAACATAATCTTGTTGTGGTGCCGGTGTTTCAATTTCCGGCACAACAAGGGCGGAAGTGGTAATGGGCTGGGCAGTGACAATCGGCTCCGGTTCAATGGCTGCTTGCGGGACAGGCTCTGGCTTCGGTTCGGTTTTGGATTTAAGCGTTGGCAACTCAATCCACGGTGCAATACCTAAATTTTGTTCACTTAACACCGTTAATAAACGCCAGCTTTGGTTCAGGTAAGGGCGTTGTTGATCCTCAGGTACTTGAGCATAGTAATTATCTTGCGCAGTGGCTAACAGGCTCAATAAATGCTCATATCTCGCACTGTTAAGTTTACCTTTTTGATGTGCCTGTTTTAAGGCAACCGGCAGCAAACCCAACATTGCTAATTGATCAACATCTAATTTAAATGCCGTTTGCTGATGATGTGCTCGATACAGCCAAATACCACCAATTAATGCGACAAAGATAAAGGCCAACTCTTCCGGCAAGGATTGGGATAACACCCACACCAAACCACAAAATAAAATGAACCGAAGCATGATAACCACCTATTAGCGTTGCAATTTTGCTTTTAAGGCTTCCAAATCCGCATCCACCGCTTGCTCAACTTCAAGATTAATCAAGGCTTGTTCTAACGGTGATTGATCTTGATCTAACTCGGCTAAGGCTTCAGCGCGGGCTTCTAAACCACTGACTTGCACTTCAATCCGATCTAAACGCATTTGATCATTTAAACCTTGGTCAAACTGCACTTTGGTGTAATGCAATTCAGTACTGGCAATCGCCGCTTGTTGACGAGCAGCTAATGCCGCTTGTTTATGACGCACACTGTCTAAGCGTTGTTGCAAAGTTTGCAACTGTTCTTTCAATTTATCGCTGGCATTTTTCGCTGTTTGCCAAGACTGTTGCAAACGGCTGGCTTGCTGGGCATAACTTTGTTTGCGGTTTAACGCAGCGCGGGCTAAAGCTTCATCTTTTGCCACTAACGCACGTTCTGCTTGTACTTGCCAATGTTCAGCTTGCTGCTGTTGTGTACGCAACTCACGGGCTAATTGCTTTTCGCTGGTGATGGCGCGTACCACTTCTTCCCGTGTATCGGCAATGCGCTGCTCCATCTCACGCACTAACTGGCGCAACATTTTGTCAGGGTCTTCGATGCGATCTAATACGTCGTTCACATTGGCGTTTAAGATGTCATTGATACGGCGAAACAGGTTCATGAGCTTAGCTCCTCTTTTTTTGAACAGTGTTTAATTTATCCACAAAGCAGTATCTTGTAGGGCGGATAAGGCGCAAGCCGTCATCCGCCGTCAGTGGCTTGGTGTAAGCTTCAACAGCACATCATGTCGGATGACGGCTATCGCCTTATCCGACCTACGCTTATCCTTAGCGTTATGAACAAAGCCTAGCAGTTAATTAAACAGTGTTCAATAAAGCAAGTATTGTGTTTGTTAAATCTAATAATTAACTTAACACATGACTTTGTCCTTTCCGCCCAAGCAAGGTATGATAACCGCCCTGATTAAAACTGCTTTTTCTTTACACTAGCTGGCTGAACACATGTCAAACTGGGCTGCCTTTCAGGCATTACTCAAACGCGATTTACTCTTATATTATCGGCACCGCGCCGAACTGCTAAATCCGTTACTCTTCTTCATTATCGTTGTCACCTTATTCCCGCTCGGCATTAGCCCAGAAGTGCGCATTTTAGAAATCATCGCGCCGGGGGTGATTTGGGTCGCGGCTTTGCTGGCGGCGATGTTATCGCTAGATAACTTATTCCGCTCCGATTTTGAAGATGGCAGCTTAGAACAAATGGCGTTATCGCCGCACGCCTTGCCCTTGCTCGTGTTGGCAAAAGTGTTCGCGCATTGGTTAGTGACTGGTTTACCGCTGTTACTGCTCGCGCCATTGCTGGGCGTGTTCTTATTCTTACCCCAAGAAGCGACTCCCGCGTTATTACTGACCTTACTGCTCGGCACGCCGGTTTTAAGCTTGATCGGTGCGATTGGGGTTGCGCTCACTGTCGGTTTACGCCGTGGCGGCATGCTATTGTCTTTATTAGTATTACCGCTTTACATTCCCGTGTTGATTTTCGCTGCTAATGCTGTCAATGTAGCTGCCGCTGGTTTTCCCATCACTGGACAGTTATATTTATTAGGCGCATTGCTCTCGTTATCGTTGACGTTGGCACCATTTGCCACCGCAGCGGCTTTGCGTATTAGCTTAAGTTGACCTTGTCTTTTCTGTGTATTTACCCCCATATAGATGCTGGATTTTTCATTTAACTTAAGCTTGACTTAAGAATTCATCTTCAGACTCTACTGGCTAACCTGTTGCTATTACTATAAAAATCATGTGGGCTTTTGCTAATAAACTCGCTTCACCTCGAAATTTTTACCGTCTCGCTGGCAAGTTAACTCCTTGGCTGGGTGGGGCATCGCTCATCTTATTGGCAGTTGGACTGTACGGTGGCCTCGTGCTCGCCCCACAAGACTATCAACAAGGTGACAGTTTCCGCATTATTTACATCCATGTGCCATCAGCATGGTTATCCATGTTCGGCTATGCGTTTATGGCAGTTTCCGGCGCAATTGGCTTAATTTGGCGTATTAAATTAGCCGAAGCCATCGCCGCCAGCGTCGCGCCTATCGGTGCCTCTTTTGCTTTTCTCGCTTTAGTCACCGGCTCCCTATGGGGCAAACCTATGTGGGGTACTTGGTGGGTCTGGGATGCGCGTTTAACTTCCACTTTAATCCTATTTTTCCTATATTTAGGTGTTATCGCCTTAAATGCTGCGATTGAAGATAAACGCAACGCCGCGCGCGCCAGTGCGGTGTTAGCCATTGTCGGAGTGGTGAATATCCCCATCATTGTGTATTCAGTGGAATGGTGGAATACCTTGCACCAAAAGGCGACTATTAGCATTATGAAAATGCAAGCGCCGAGCATTCACATTGATATGCTGATTCCGCTGTTAATCATGGCTTTAGCGTTTCAATTGTTCTTTTTTACCGTGGTGTTAATGCGCACACGCGGTGAATTATTGGATCGGGAACGTAATAGCCGTTGGGTACAAGAATTGGTCGATGGTAAAACGCCTGCGACAACTGCTAAGGCAAATGAATTTTCGGTTTCGCCGCCTACGTCTTAATTAAGGGGGCAATTTATGTCAATCTCATCAGACGAAATTTGGGCATTATTCCGAGAAACAGATCGGAGAATTCAGGCACTTACCCAAAAATTTGAAGAAACGGATCGGAAGTTTCAGGAAACTGATCGCCAATTCAAAGAAACAGATCGCAAACTGGCTGAAAGTCGCCAAGAAACAGAGCGCAAATTAGCCGAAAGCCGTCAAGAAACAGATCGAAAAATAGCCGAAACACACCAAGAAACCGAGCGTTTATTGCAGCAATACGCCAAAGAAGCCGCGCAGCGCTCTAAAGAATTAGATAAAAAAATTGGTGCGCTCAGCAATCGCTTAGGTGAGTTTGTCGAAGAAATGGTAAAACCCAGTGTGTTGGGTTTATTCCAAGCGCGTGGCATTCAGGTTCGTACCGTCACCAGAGATATGGAGTCTCGCGATCCTAAAACGGGTCTTGCCATGCAAATCGACTTGTTTTTAATCAATGGCGATAGCTGCATTTTAATCGAAGTCAAAAGCCGTTTAAGCCATGATGATGTTAATGATCATCTGGAACGCATGGAAAAATTTAAACCGCTGTTTCCTGAATATCAGCATAAAAAAGCCTTAGGCGCAGTGGCGGCAATGGTGATTCCTGACGATGTGGCAAAATATGCGTATCGCAAAGGCTTTTTTGTCATTGCGCAAAAAGGGGATAATACCGTGATCTTAAACGATGATCGTTTTAACCCTAAAGCATGGTAAGTCGATAAAACATACCTTGCTTTATCATGCGTAAAAGACAAAAAGCAAAATAGACTTGAGAATGTCGCACATGAACGAATTTTTTAATATGGGCGGATACGCCTTTTATATCTGGCTCAGCTACGCCTTATTTGCCGTAGTTTTTATAGCCAATATCCTGATTCCTTGGAAACGTGAACGTACTTTATTGCAACAGCTAGCGCGTAAGGCGCGGAGAAAACAAAATGAGCTTCATCACCATGACGCGGAAGCATAAACAGCGTTTGACTGTTGTGCTGTTATTAGTAGTGGGTATTGGTACCGCCGTCGCCCTTGCCTTAAGTGCTTTTCAAGAAAACATGCTGTTTTTCTTCAACCCTTCAGAAGTGGTCGCGGGAGAAGTGCCTACAGATCGCACCATTCGCGTCGGCGGCTTAGTCACCAATGGCAGTGTGAAACGGGCAAACGACAGTTTATTAGTCGAATTTAGTGTCACCGACACTAAAAACTCCGTTCCAGTTAAATATGAAGGCATCTTGCCCGACTTATTCCGTGAAGGCCAAGGCATTATTGCTATTGGTCGTTTAGAAGCAGATGGCAGCTTTAAAGCGCAAGAAGTGCTGGCAAAACATGATGAAACCTATATGCCGCCTGAAGTTGCCGACTCGTTGAAAGCGGCACAAGCAGAAAATGCGCAAATCAAAATGCCAGAAAGCCATCGCGCAAACTAAGCTGTTATCGACCTAAGTTCAGCGAAATATGCTTGTAAAAACAAGTGTTCTCTCGTTCCCATCGTCCCGATGGGAATGCATGCTGTGTCGCTCCAGCGGCACGGGTAGCAATGTGAATCCGCTTGCAACCACGACTCGCGCCGCTGGAGCGACGCGGTATGCATTCCCAGCAAAATGCTGGGAACGAGAAATCGCTTGTTAAACAATATTTCGTCTAACTCAGGTCTTATCAGTTTCCTCCTCCTTGTTTGAATTAAAGACTTTATGATTCCTGAACTTGGTCACTTTGCGCTGGTTTTGGCGCTTGCACTGGCGGTGATTCAAACCGTTTTCCCCATGTTAGGCACTTTTCGCCATGTCCAGAATTGGGTCGCTGTTGCCCGTCCGGCAGCTTATGGGCAATTGTTTTTCTTAAGCGTGGCCTATGCCTGCTTAACTTATAGCTTTATTGTGTCTGATTTTTCCGTGCTATACGTGGCACAAAACTCAAACACAGAATTACCGCTGATTTATCGCATCGTCAGCGTATGGGGTGGTCACGAAGGCTCCTTATTGTTATGGGCATTGACTTTAGGTATGTGGACAGTCGCTGTCGCTTTGTTTAGTCATAATTTACCGCGAGAAATGGCAGCCCGCGTCATCAGCGTAATGGGCTTTGTCAGCGTCGGTTTTTTACTGTTCCTAGTCATTACCTCTAATCCTTTCAATCGTTTATCATCTGCACCGGCTAACGGACGCGATTTAAACCCCTTATTACAAGACCCTGGTTTAATCATGCACCCGCCGATGCTGTATATGGGTTATGTAGGCTTCTCGGTAGTATTTGCCTTTGCGGTCACTGCCTTAATCAGCGGACGTTTAGACAGCGCGTGGGCGCGTTGGTCACGACCTTGGACATTAATCGCGTGGGTGTTTTTAACCCTAGGCATTACCTTGGGCAGTTGGTGGGCTTATTACGAATTAGGCTGGGGCGGCTGGTGGTTCTGGGACCCTGTGGAAAACGCTTCGTTTATGCCGTGGTTAATCGGCACCGCCTTATTGCATTCCTTAGCGGTCACTGAAAAACGCAATACTTTCAAAGCGTGGACAGTGTTGCTTGCTATTCTGGCCTTCTCGCTGAGTTTATTAGGCACTTTCCTCGTGCGTTCCGGTGTATTAACCTCGGTACATGCCTTCGCCAGCGATCCATCACGCGGCTTATTTATCTTAGCTTTCTTAGGCGTAGTGGTCGGTTTATCGTTGGCCTTATACGCATGGCGTGCGCCAAGCATCGTCAACAGCGGCGGATTCTCTATGGTCTCGCGGGAAAGTTTGTTATTACTCAACAACATCTTACTCGTCGTTGCCTGCGCCAGTGTGTTATTAGGCACGCTATACCCCTTATTCTTAGATGCCTTTAACTTAGGTAAAATCTCAGTAGGCCCGCCTTACTTTGACAATGTGTTTATGTTCTTAATGTTGCCGTTGTTGGTCTTGCTCGGCGTAGGGCCTTTAGCGCGTTGGAAACAAGACAACGCGAAGCAATTAGTCTGGCATTTACGCTTCTTATTAATCGCCAGTTTTGGGCTAGGCTTATTAGTACCATTTTTCTTTATGGGCATGAAAGGCTTAAGCGTGTTCCCAGGTTTGGCTCTTGCGTTCTGGATCACTTTCACCAGTGTGCAATCCGTGCGCGAGCGCTTACGTCATAAAACCAACCGTTGGCAAGCTTTAAGCACCATTCCGCGCAGTTTTTACGGTATGACCTTAGCGCATATTGGGGTCGCGGTATTTGTCATCGGCGTAACGGTGTCTACTGCATTCAGCACGGAACAAGATGTGCGCTTAGAACCGCATGTTGAATTAGATTTAGCCGGTTATCATTTCATCTTTGAAGGCGTGGAATCCGTACCTGGCCCGAACTATACCGCCAATCGCGGCACGATTACCGTGCAACAAAATGGCGAATTAGTCACCGTGTTACACCCTGAAAAACGGACTTATTTAGTGCAAACCATGCCGATGACCGAAGCTGATATTGATGTCACTTTATTCCGTGATATTTATATTTCTTTAGGCGAACCCCTAGGCGGTGACAGTGGTGCATGGAGTGTGCGTATTTATCACAAACCATTCATTCGCTGGATTTGGTTAGGTGCCTTGTTAATGGCAATCGGCGGCGTATTATCAGCTTTAGATATGCGTTATCGTAAATTAGCCCGCGCCCGTCAACCGGTGACAGAAGCCGATAGCGTCACCGCAACGGCATAAGTGATAATCGTCAGCGTGTGCCACTCAGTCACACGCTGGCTTTGCTTGATGAGAGTAAACCCATGTTACGAGCCATTTTACCGTTAGCGATTTTTGCTGTTTTAAGCGTGTTTTTATACATTGGCTTACAACTAGACCCCAATGAAAAAGAATCGACGCTCATTGATAAAGCCGCACCTGCATTCAACGCACCACAGTTAGAAGACAGCACCAAAGTGTTAAACGAGCAAGCCTTTCAAGGTAAAGTCTCTTTGTTTAATGCGTGGGCTTCTTGGTGTGTCACTTGTCGTTATGAACACCCTTTGTTAATGCAATTAGCGCAACAAACGGATATTCCCATTTACGGCTTAAATTACAAAGACAAAGCCGCCGACGCGCTGAAAGTGTTACAACGTCAAGGCAATCCTTATATTGCCAATGCCTTTGATCAAAACGGTCGTATTGGCATGGATTGGGGTGTGATTGGTACGCCAGAAACTTTTGTTGTGGATCAGAATGGGGTCGTGCGTTACAAACACGTTGGCCCTTTGACGGTGGAAGTGTTGCAAGAAACTGTGTTGCCGTTAATCAAACGCTTACGCGAAACACCGAACGCCAATGCAAATGCGGCAAACGATCAACCGCCAGCCTAGCCTAACTTATCTGTTTTCTGGCTCCCACGCGCTTTGCGTGGGAGCAAGTCTTGACGCGCCTGCGTCACGAATTTATCGACTTTTGTAGCCGACACTCGGCGCAGGCGCGCCGCTACGGGTTCCCACGCAAGGCGCGTGGGAACGAGAATTTGGCTAACTCAAGTCTTATCACGAGTATCATTATGTTAAAAAAGCTCATATTAATGCTGTGCTTACTCGGTCTCGCCGCCCCCAGCTTGGCAATAGACAACGATCCACAGCAATTTGCTGATCCCATCGCCGAAGCACGTTACAAAGAATTAATCAAAGAATTGCGCTGCATGGTTTGCCCTAATCAGCCGCTCTCAGACTCTGAAGCCAGTTTGGCGCAGGATTTACGCTCTGAAGTGCGTCATTTGGTATTGCAAGGCGACAGCAATACTGAAATTAAGGGTTTCTTAGTGCAACGCTACGGCGAAAGCGTGTTATATCGTCCACCAGTAGAGTCAAAAACCTTTTTACTCTGGTTTGGCCCTGCGGTATTGCTGTTTATCGCCTTTTTAACGCTGCTGTATTTTATTCGCCGCCAAGCCCGTACTGTGACGACAGCCGATACAGCACTCAGTGAAGCTGAGCAGGAAAAATTGCAACAAGTGTTGAACCAACACCCTCAATAAGGATAGCGCATGCTGACGTTTTGGATTCTCGCCAGTTTATTGGTATTGCTGGCTTTTGCTTTTGTGTTACCACCATTATTAAAAACCACCCCGACTACTCCCATCGCTGATGTTGACCGCGAAGCTGTAAACATCGCTATTTATCAAGAACGCTTAGCTGATTTACAGCAACAAGGCTTATCAGAAGCCCAGTTTGCGCAGGCCAAAGCGGAATTAGATAAAACCTTATTGCAAGACGTGGCAAAACCGAACGAAGCCAACACCGGACAAGATAATGCCCGTTGGGTGAGTGTCGCCGTTGCTGCGATTTTTATCCCTGTGGTAGCAATTGGCATGTATTGGCAATACGGTGCCTCTGCTTTATTAGACCGTGAAATGACTAGCCCTAGTCCTGCTGCTAGCACGTCAGCAGAAACCGGTATGGCTTCAGCTTCTGGCATGGCGGGTTCATTACAAGACAGTGCGCAACAGTTAGCCGATAAATTAGCGCAAAACCCTGACGATGTAGAAGGCTGGGTGATGTTAGCCCGC
Organism: Beggiatoa sp.; assembly: GCA_003245895.1. GTDB lineage: Bacteria > Pseudomonadota > Gammaproteobacteria > Beggiatoales > Beggiatoaceae > SZUA-411. The sequence continues at coordinate 3,973 of QKBZ01000294.1, read as the reverse complement.
ACTTATAGCCAATTAGATCAACCACAAAAAGCCGCTGATGCCTATAGCAAAGCCGTTGCCTTAACACCGCAAAACGCTGATATTTTGGCAGAATTTGCTGAAGCCTTAACCTCTGCCAATCAAGGCCGCATGTCAGGTCAGCCAGAAATTTTGGTTAAAGCTGCCTTAGAAATTGATCCGAATAATCAACGCGCCTTATTTTTCGCTGGTGTTGCTGCCATGCAAAAACAAGATTTTGCAAGCGCGGTGCAATATTGGCAGCGTTTACTGCCTTTAGTGCCTGAAGATCGCCCTGAAATTCGCCAAGTATTAGAGCAACAAATTCAACGGGCGCAAATCTTAGCCGATGCGGGCGACGTACCTGCCGAAGCCACACAGCCGACCACAGAAACGATTGCCGCCACTGCTGCCAGCTTGCAAGTCAGCGTCAGCTTGGATCCAAGCATTAACGATCAGGTCAAACCGACTGACACGGTATTCATCTACGCTCGCGCAGCCAGTGGCCCACCGATGCCAATTGCCATCACCCGTGTCACCGTCGCACAACTGCCAATCACCGTCACCTTAGACGACAGCAGTGCCATGATGCCTAACCGCCGCTTATCTCAATTTGACAGCGTAAGCGTGTTAGCGCGTGTTTCACCAAGTGGCCAAGCAATGCCACAAGCAGGCGATTGGTTAGGTCAATTAGACAATGTGCAAACGGCAACACAAGAGCCAATCAACATCAACATTGATCATGCTTATGGTGAAGCAGCACCAGTTAAACCAGACATTAGCCCCGCAGCGGTAGAAAACACACCTGTTACACCGAATGCTGAAGCTAGCACTGACGCAACTGCCAGTGACAAGACAGGCGTGCAATTACAAGTGCAAGTCAGCTTAAGCCAAGCCTTGCAAGCCGAAACCCAACCAGAAGACACTGTGTTTATTTTCGCCAAAGCGGTGAATGGCCCACCGATGCCGTTAGCCATCGTGCGCAAAACGGTAGCTGATTTGCCGTTAACTGTGACCTTAAGCGAAGACATGGCGATGATGCCAGATTTAAGCCTTGCCAGTTTTCCACAAATCACCGTCGTCGCCCGTGTGTCTAAAGCAGGCGATGCCATGCCGAAAAGTGGCGATTTGCAAGGCGTGAGTGAACCGGTTGAAGTGAAAACACAGTCGGCAGTGTCAGTGGAGATTGACCAGAAAATTCCGTAAGATTCCTGTTTTTACAATAATTATTATCAAAGGTCATTCACATGGAAAATCCAATTATTATTATCGGTGGTGGGCCAGGTGGCGCAGCACTGGGCTGTTATTTATCAAAAGCAGGTATTCCCAATATTATTTTGGAAGCAGCGATTTTTCCGCGCGCCCATGTGGGTGAATCAATGGTCACCGCCACAACACGTATTTTCTCCGAGCTAGATTTTTTAGACACGATGGAGCAAACGGGTTTTGTGCATAAATACGGGGCTTCTTGGCATCCAACAGCGAGCAAAGCCGCAGTTCATGTTGCTTTTGCTGAATGTCCGCAAGAAGGTATTCATCAAGATTATACTTATCAAGTAGATAGAGCACGTTTTGATGAGTTATTGCTAAAACATGCGGAAAATTTAGGCTCTGTTGTGCATCAAGGGGCTAGAGTTAAAAAAGTTTTATTTGACGGTGATCGTGCAACTGGAGTCGAGGTTGATTTTTCAGGCCAAACAAAAGTATTGTCAGCACCGTTAATTGTTGATGCCTCTGGACGCAATACGGTTTTAGGTTCACAGCTTAAAATTAAGCAAAAAGACCCGTTATTTAACCAGTTCGCGGTGCATGCTTGGTTTGAAAATGTTGATAGAGGCCCTCGCCCTGACGACATTCACATTCATTTTTTACCGATTAAACGCGGTTGGGTTTGGCAAATTCCGATTACCGATACCATCACTTCAATGGGCGTGGTGACTGAAAAAGAAGTGTTCCAAAAGGCTAAAGGGGAATATGCCGCTTGGTTTCAGCAACACAGTCAGTCAGCACCGGATATTGCAAATGCTATGCGTGATGCACGGCAAGTGAATGAATTCAAAGCAGAAGCAGATTATAGCTATCAAATGGATAGTTTTGTTGGCGATGGTTGGATGTTGGTAGGGGACTCCGCACGCTTTGTTGATCCTATTTTTTCCTCTGGGGTCAGCGTTGCCATGCACAGTGCCAAATTTGCTGCTGAGCAAATTCAGCAGGCTTTAGCCGCGCAAGATTTTAGTCAGGCTGCCTTAATGCCTTACCAAAATCGTTTAAAACAAGGTGTGTCCGTTTGGTACGAGTTTATTCAGGTTTATTATAAATTAATGCCGATTTTCTCCGTATTTATCGCTAAACCTGAATACCGTTTGCAAGTCTTACAACTGTTACAAGGCGATGTTTACGATAGAAACGATGTGCCTGTACTGCAAGCAATGCGTGATTTCATTGAGACAGTTGAAACGACAGAAGGGCATTTATTACGGCCTTATCTCGATGGTAGTTTGAAATTGGATGAAAACACGCCTGCGCCTCATGAGTTAGTTTAATGCTAGTCAAACAGCTTTTTGATACCGCAGAACAATACCCACAGCAACTCGCCTTACGCTGTGGCGAACAGTCTTGGACGTGGTCAGCATTAGCAGCACAAGTCCAAGATTTAGCGGGTGGCTTAGCAGCCGCCGGTATTCATGCAGGCGACCATGTTGTCTTATGGATGACTAACTCTCCTGCCTTTATCGTCAGTTATTATGCGGTGTTGTTGCGTGGTGCGGTTGTAGTGCCTTTAAATCCGGCCTTGCAACGCGGTGATGTGCCGCAGTTTACAATGCCGTTAAAAGCAGTATTAACTACGCAAACTTCACAAGCCGCTTGTCGACAAGCATTGCAATTAGATGACAATAGCGAGGTGGCTTGTTTTGTCTGTCGTCGCCCAGAATTGGCTGATGATTGGGAAAACCTGCCTAGCCACGCTATTGAAGCAGAATTTCCGCCAGCACATGCCCCTGCTATTCTGCATTTTTCCTCTGGTTCTACCGGCACACCCAAGCCCCTATACCGCACACACGGACAATGTTTTGCTGAACTGCAACACTTTCGTGCCACGTGCTATGTGACAGTACAAGATCGAATTTTTTGCGCAGTGCCGTTATTTCATGCGCATGGTATGGCAAATGCGTTGTGGGCAGCAGTAGGCAGTGGTGCGGCACTTATCTTAATGCCTAAATCTCAGCCATTTAGCCTATATAGCGCACATGCTTTGCAATGTTTAGCGCAGGAAAAAATCACTCTATTTCCGGCAGTGCCACTCATGTTGCAAGCATTAGTGGATAGTAAAGCGACAGCAGATTTATCACAGCTACGTTTGTGTTTTTCCGCAGGCAGTGCTTTATCGACAGAAACCTTTGAAGCATTTCAGCGTAAATTTGCGGTGTCAATTCACCAGCTTTATGGCTGTACTGAAGCAGGTTCAATTAGTATTGATTTAACAGAACCGGCAGTTGGAGGCAGTTGCGCAGGGCAGGCAATGCAAGGCGTGCAGCTAAAAATCTGTGATGAACAATGGGACAGTGTCGCTAGCGGTGTAGTAGGTGATATTGCTATTCAAAGTCCTGCATTAGCTACTGGTTATGCAGATGACACCCTTGTAAATAACTTTGGCGATTGGTTTTTAACCGGTGATAGAGGCTATTTAGATCAGGCAGGCCGCTTGTTTTTAGTTGGTCGCAAAGCCTTTATGATCGTGGTGGCGGGCAATAAAGTAGATTCTTATGAGGTTGAGGCCAGTTTAATGAAACATCCTCAGGTGCTGGAAGCGGCTGTGATAGGTGTGCCGGATGCAGCCAGTGGGCAGGCTATTAAAGCTTTTGTGGTCACTCGCTCGCCTTGCGATCAAGCGACTTTGTTGCAATATTGCCAAACGCAATTGCCTGCTTTCAAACGTCCAAAATCGATAGAATTTGTTGCAGCCTTACCTAAAAAT
>QKBZ01000167.1 GCA_003245895.1 Beggiatoa sp. | reverse complement strand
AATACCACTACAGAGGAAATAGCATCACTTCGATGGTGCCATGCGTTGGCTTTCAACATTTGCGAGCGGACTTTGTTCGCAACATACATGGTGTAATGGTACAAGGCTTCTTTCATTAAGATAGAAACCACGGTGATGCCGAGCGCGAGTCCTGTGGGATGAAATAATAATTCGGGTTCTAATAAGCGGCGCGTGGAATCCCAAAACATGCCCACGGCGACGATGATTAAACTAAAGCCCACCGCAACCGTTGCCACCGTTTCAAACCGGCCATGTCCATAAGGGTGATCGGCATCAGCTCCTTGAGAGCTATAACGTGCGGCAACTAAGACCACGCCGTCGCTGATTAAATCGGAGAGAGAGTGTAAGCCGTCTGCGACTAAGGCTTGAGAGTGTCCGATGAGTCCAAACACAATTTTAATCACGGATAAAATGATATTGCCGATCACCCCCGTTAAGGTGACATTACGAATGGCAATATAGCGAGATTCTTGGGAATGCGGTTTGGAAGCGTCCATAAGTTCCAATCTAGTGACCGTGTTTAGACCTGATGAGTTGACCAGTATACTTTAAGTTGTCAGGGATGTGGATAGCATACCTTAGACTGGTGAAAGCATAGTGTTTCCGCGACACATCATGTTATGATGCACGCCCAGTACGGTATAGACCTTATAAAAACACCGTTATTATATAAGCCCCAAGGATACATTGTACAACGTTGTTAAATACTTGCTTATGCTTAACCCGTTGTAATAGTTGTGCTATCTATTATTAATTCAAGCGATAGTTTCAATCTTTTCCTTGCCTTAAGTGGCCTTATATAAGCAATCTCGCACACGCTGTTCACGTTAATGATAAATTCCTATTTATCGTTATCATTAATTTCACATAAAAAATCAATACCAGAACGTTTGATAAAAGCGTATAATGGATAGCTTAACGCATTTTTGTTACTGATCATGAGGATGAAACACAGTGTTAGAAGCCTACAGAAAACATGTTGAAGAGCGCGCTAGCGAAGGCTTGCCTCCTTTAGCCTTGAATGCAGAACAAGTTGCTGATTTAGTAGAATTATTAAAAAATCCGCCAAAAGGCGAAGAGCAAACTTTAGTTGACTTATTAACCCACCGTGTCCCACCAGGTGTTGACCAAGCTTCTTATGTTAAAGCTGGTTTCTTAGCCGCTGTCACTAAAGGTGAAGCGAGCAGCCCTCTGATCGACAAAAAACAAGCGGCAGAATTATTGGGCACAATGTTAGGTGGTTACAACATTCAACCACTGATCGAATTATTAGATGACGCAGAATTAGCCCCTATCGCGGTTAAAGCGTTATCTCACACTTTATTAATGTTTGATGCGTACCATGATGTTGATGAAAAAGCAAAAGCAGGCAATGCTAACGCTAAAGCTATCATCGAATCTTGGGCAAACGCAGAATGGTTTACTAGCAAACCTGCATTAGCTGAAGAAATCAAAGTTGTGGTATTCAAAGTACCTGGCGAAACCAACACTGACGATTTATCACCTGCTTCTGAAGCATGGAGCCGTCCTGACATCCCACAACATGCTAAAGCCATGTTAGTGAGCCGCATGGAAGGCGCGTTAGAAAAAATCGAAGAGTTAAAAGGTAAAGGTTTACCTTTAGCTTATGTTGGTGACGTAGTAGGTACCGGTTCTTCTCGTAAGTCTGCCATGAACTCTGTTATGTGGCACATGGGTACTGATATTCCTTTCGTACCTAACAAACGCCAAGGCGGTGTAGTATTAGGCGGCAAAATCGCGCCTATTTTCTTCAACACTGCTGAAGACGCAGGCGCAATGCCAGTTGAGTGTGACGTAACCAAATTAAACATGGGCGACGTTATCACTATCAAACCTTACGAAGGCAAAATCTACAACGAAGCTGGCGAAGTGGTGAGCGAATTCACGATTCGCCCAGTGACTTTACCTGACGAAGTTCGCGCTGGTGGCCGTATTCCTTTAATCATCGGTCGTGGTTTAACCACTCGCGCTCGTGAAACTTTAGGTTTAGGCGCAATCGACTTATTCATCAAACCAGACCAACCTGCTGACAGTGGCAAAGGCTTCTCCTTAGCACAAAAAATGGTCGGTAAAGCATGCGGCTTACCAGGTGTTCGCCCAGGCACTTACTGCGAACCAAAAATGACTACTGTTGGTTCTCAAGATACCACTGGTGCAATGACGCGTGACGAGTTAAAAGAGTTAGCGTGCTTAGGTTTCTCTGCTGACTTAGTCATGCAAAGTTTCTGTCACACTGCGGCCTATCCAAAACCAGTTGACGTAACTTTACAACACACTTTACCTGAGTTTATCCAAAACCGTGGTGGTGTTTCTTTACGTCCAGGTGACGGTATCATCCACTCTTGGTTAAACCGCATGATTTTACCTGACACCGTTGGTACTGGTGGTGACTCTCACACCCGTTTCCCAATCGGCATCAGCTTCCCAGCAGGTTCTGGCTTAATCGCTTTCGCAGCGGCTTTAGGTGTAATGCCTTTAGACATGCCTGAGTCTGTATTAGTACGCTTCAAAGGTGAAATGCAACCCGGTATCACTTTACGTGATTTAGTGAATGCAATCCCTTACGCAGCGATTCAAAAAGGTTTATTAACCGTTGCTAAAGAAGGTAAGAAAAACATCTTCTCTGGTCGCGTGTTAGAAATCGAAGGCTTACCACACTTAAAAGTTGAGCAAGCATTTGAATTAGCTGACGCTTCTGCTGAGCGTTCTGCAAACGGTTGTGCTGTTCGTTTAGGCAAAGAGTCTATTGCTGAATACTTAACCTCTAACATCACTTTATTACGTTGGATGATTGCTAACGGTTACGGTGATCCACGCACTATGCAACGTCGTATCGAAGCGATGGAAGCATGGTTAGCGAACCCAGAATTGTTAGAGCCAGATGCAGACGCAGAATACGCGGAAGTCATCGAAATCGACTTAAACGAAATCAAAGAGCCTTTATTAGCTTGCCCTAACGATCCTGATGACGTTAAACCGTTATCTGAAGTGGCTGACACTAAGATTGATGAAGTATTCATCGGTTCTTGCATGACTAACATCGGTCACTACCGTGCAGCTAGCAAAGTGTTAGAAAAACAAGCCGGTCAAGTGCCTGTTCGTTTATGGGTTTCTCCACCAACCAAGATGGATCAACACCAATTAACTGAAGAAGGTGTTTACTCTGTATTTGGTAAAGCTGGTGCGCGGATGGAAATGCCTGGTTGTTCATTATGCATGGGTAACCAAGCGCGTGTTGCTGACGAAGCCACTGTGGTTTCTACTTCAACCCGTAACTTCCCTAACCGTTTAGGTAAAGGTGCAAACGTTTACTTATCTTCTGCTGAATTAGCGGCAGTTGCTGCGAAATTAGGTAAATTACCTACTGTTGCAGAATACTTAGCAAACGTAGAAGTAATCGCACCTATGTCAGATAACATTTACCGTTACCTGAACTTCCATGAAATCGAAGAATACTTCAAAGTTGCACAAGAAGTTGCTGCAAACAAAGAGAAGTATATCCCGATTAAAGCCGCTTAATTGAGGCTGTCTAGTGGCGGTAACGCTGCTAGCTAGGGTTTAAGAAACAGGCATTGGCTTCTGGTCAATGCCTGTTTTTTTATGCCTGTGTTTAGATGGTGGTAAACTATGATTTGACGTAGGGCGGATAAGGCGACAGCCGTCATCCGCGATCAAGTTCTTTATATTGTTTGAATTAGGATTTAAATGTGAGCGTTGTTCCGGTTGCTGCGCCATTCATCCGAGTAAACTCAAATTCAGACAACAAGCATCATGGCGGATGACGGCTTGCGCCTTATCCGCCCTACAAAGACTTATTGACCCTAATAACAACACCATGACGACAAGAATTGCCCTAGGCGTTGAATACGATGGCAGCCAATTTTCTGGCTGGCAATATCAAGAAGGTACGCGCACCGTGCAAGGCTGTGTTGATGCCGCTTTAAGCAAGGTTGCTAATCATCCTGTGACGGCAATTTGTGCCGGTCGCACAGATCGCGGCGTACATGCTGTGATGCAAGTTGTGCATGCTGACGTAGAAGTCGAGCGCACCATGCGGGCATGGATATTAGGGTCTAATGTGAATTTGCCGCGTGATGTCAGCATTTTATGGGCGCAACCAGTCGATAATGATTTTCACGCCCGTTTTTCTGCCCGTGGTCGTCATTACCGCTATTTGATTTTGAATCGTTTAGTGCGGCCGGGGGTGTTACATCAAAAAGTCACTTGGGAACATCGTCCGCTAGACGTGGAACGTATGCAAGCTGGGGCGAATTATTTAATCGGTACTCATGATTTCACCTCTTATCGCACCGTAGCCTGTCAGGCAAAAAGCCCGATCCGTACTATTCGCTACATTTCGGTGAGCCGTCAAGGCGATAAAATTACTGTGAATGTGGGGGCAAATGCCTTTTTGCATCACATGGTGCGCAATATTGTGGGTGTTTTAGTTGCTATTGGCTGCGGTGAGCAAGAACCGGCATGGGCGGGAGAAGTGTTAGCCGCCAAAGATCGCACGGCTGGCGGAGTGACGGCACCACCGCATGGCTTGTATTTATACGATGTAGATTATGAAGCACCGTACCACTTCCCTAAACCTGGGGAAATGTTAACGGATGTTTTGTGATTCGGGTTGTAATGGTCTAATAATCTTGAAGAGAAATATAGCCAACAAAAGTTGGTCATTTAGGAGAAATTAGATGAATCAGACAAATCGCAAACCTCGTCAGACATACACAGCAGAGCAGAAGCTGGAATATGCCAAGTTGATGGT
>QKBZ01000378.1 GCA_003245895.1 Beggiatoa sp. | reverse complement strand
CGTACTTTTTTCGAGCAGTTACGCGCATTATTACAGTTCCTTCCTTTTCGAGACTGGCAGCATTTGATGACTTTTATGCTTGAGGGACAACGCAAGCCTGATTCTTGACTTTATTTGTCAACTTTAAATTGAGAATTGCTGCTTTTTTAGCCATGCTTTGCGTCCTGCGCCTGTAAACTTTGTTCTAACTCTCCTCTGCTGGTAATTTTTCCTAATGAACCAGACGCTAATAGTTTGGGTAATTGCTCAATATCATCGAGTGGGGTAATTTTGCTTGCGCCTGTGTGCATGTCACGGTGAACGACTTGGACAAAGGGCATCATTTCTGGCGGTAAGTTGTCGAGTAATGCAGGGTTATGGGTGGTGACTAATACGTCTAGGTTGCGTCTCGCGCCAATTTCTCGGATGGCTTTTAAAAGCAAGTGCATACGAGAAGGGTGCAAGCCGTTATCAACTTCTTCAATGGCTAATAAACTGCCTTCTGGACGGGTTAATAAGGCGGTTAAAATCGCTAAAAATCTGAGTGTTCCGTCAGACATGCTATGTGCATCAATGATTTGTGTTTGTCCGTCTATCCATTCTTCTTCGCAATATAGCATTGCATCATTGCCTAAACGTCCGACGGGTTCAGCCCAGACACGTTTGATGTCTTTTTCTGGGAGTTGGCTTAGGTATTCGGTTAAAGTTTGTTCGATGTCTTTTTGTATTATTTCTGGGAGTGTGATGAGAAAACCAGCTAGATTGCTTGCATCTGGAAGGAGATTTTGACTATAGCGAGAATAGGTTCTTATTTTTTCTGGTTTAACTTCAAGAACAAAGAAAATTTGATCTGGCCAGTATTCAAAAACTCTTTGTATATCTAATAGTTTATTATACAGACACATTAAAAAATATGGATCATCATTTTTAAAAAAACGACCACTATTCATGGTGGCTATTTTTTTATCTAAAACATCTTTATTTAAAAAAATCTTTTCTGTCACACCTAAAGAATCTGTTATATATTTTTTATCCTTTATAAAGTCTTTATCAATTTCAAGCAATGAAAAACAATCTTTTATTGTTTCTAGTTTTTTTATAAACACTTTAATAATATGTGTAATTTCTAGCTCTGCTTTATGAAATTTATTATCAGGATTTGTTAAACATACATCCTGCACTATAGAAACTTCAAAATTCTCTCCTGAATTATAAACGGCTCCATTCACTCCTCCCCTCAACGCAGGTAAACTCTCATTCCCCCCCAACGCAGTCTGCACATCTAACCCATCAGCAATCCTCTGCAAAAACACCAACGCATCCAAAATATTAGACTTCCCGCTTGCATTCGTCCCAATCAACACCGTAAAGGGATCAATATACAAAGTCGCATCCTCAAAACTCTTCCAATTTTTTAAACGAATCTCTTTAAGAACGGTATCCATAACTTAAACCAAAGTATTAATAAAAAAGACTTTAAAAAAATATAGGCTCACGACCACCGCCCCAACAACCCCTTCAACCTTCCATCCACAATCACATCCCGCATCTTAATCAAGGTCTTCAACACCAAACCCTCCAAAGTACGGCAACGACTCAAGGCCACATAAAGCTGACCATGCGCAAACGCGCCACGACCTAAATCAATCACCACCTTATCAAAGGTCTTACCTTGGCTCTTATGAATCGTGATCGCCCACGCCAAACGCAACGGATACTGCGTAAACGAACCAATCACATCCGTATTAATCTGATTTTTCTCCTCATCAAACTGATACTTAAAAATCTCCCACTTCACAGGACTCACCTGATGCCGGAGACCATCCGCGCTTTCCACCTCCACCACATCCGCTTTTAAACGAGTGACACGCCCCAAAGTCCCATTTACCCAACGACTGCCCTCAACATCATTGCGCACAAACATCACCTGCGCACCCACCTTTAAACATAACGTCCACTCAGCAGGCGCGTTGCTTTCCTCAAATAAACCAGACGCTTCACAATCATAAGATTCTGTACGCGTATTAAGCTGCGCTAAACGCGCTTCATTAATTTCATCTGCCCGTTTATTAGTCGTGGTTAAAGTAATATAAAACGCTTCATCATCATTCACTTCAAAATCAGGCAAATAACGCTGATTTAAAGCACGCAACTGAGCACTGTCTAACTGATTATTACGAATTGCATTTAACAAACTGATGAAATGTTGCTCTTGCTGGCGATAAATACGGCGCAACTCGATTAACTGAATCGGCAACTCGTGGAACACTTGTGCACTGAGAAAAAACGGGCTGTCATAAACCGTTTCAAATAAACGCTGCTCTTCTTGGCTAGAAATCACTGGCGGCAACTGAAATAAATCACCAATGAAAATAAGCTGCACGCCACCAAAAGGTGCATTGGCATTGCGCCCATTGAGACGCAAAAACTGATCAATCACATCCAGCAAATCCACGCGCACCATCGACACTTCATCAATGATAATGGTGTCAATCTTACGGTATAAACGCTGCCGCTTTTTGCCAACAGGCTTCACCTCCTCCGGCAAAATAGGTCGCGGAGGCAGCCGGAAAAAACTGTGAATGGTCTCGCCGTTGACATTTAACGCCGCAATGCCCGTCGGTGCTAACACCACGACAGTCTTCTTAGTACGCTGGCGAAAATAATTTAATAAGGTCGATTTGCCAGTACCCGCTTTGCCAGTTAAAAACAAGCAATCCTTTGTATGCTCCATCAAGTCAATCGCTTGCTGAAACTCAGGATTCAGTTCTAAACCGGTTTTTTCATCCTTTTGATATTGCTGTGTAACCGTCGTCACCGCCACCCGACACTGTTCTAAAGCTGCTTGCGCTGCCTGTACACCTTGTTCAGCCGCCTTCTGCAACCAATGTGCAGCATTCACCTCATCAACCGCCGTGCCTTGTCCCTGCAAATAGGCCAAACCAAAACGGTATTGCGCATGGCGATGGCCTGAATAAGCCGCTTGCTGTAACAATTGAAAAGCCTCAGCAAGCCGTTGTTCTTGCTGATATAACAACGCTAATTGATAACGTGCATCGGCATTATGTTGCTGTGCCGCTTGCTGCAACCAACGCATTGCCGCCTCTTGATCCTGAGGCACGCCCATGCCACGACTGTACATCCAACCTAAACGACATTGTGCTTCTGCATCATCCCAACGCGCAGCCTCTCGCAAACCTACCGCCGCCGCCGTAAACCAATGCTGTGCTTGTGCGTTATCTTTTGCCACGCCACGCCCTGTCAGCAACAAAGTGGCTAATTTATATTGTGCTTGGCAAAATCCAAGCTGTGCCGCTTGCTGCAATAAAGGCAGGGCTTGTGCATAGTCGTGTTGGGCGAGGTGGCATAACGCGAGCTGCCAACAGTCCTCAGCATGTTCCGTCATCTGCGCAGTTTCCTTATTCAAACTCAACGACTGCTGTGTTCCACAATGCGTACATGCTCGCCTTGCCAATGACCTGGCCACACTTCTGCTTTACCGCCTTGGCGAATGTTGCGAATCTGCGCCATCGGGATATGCGACACAATATGCAACTGCCCCGCGCCATTGGCTTGCGTCGCCACAGGCGTTTCATAAAACACACCTTGTTGAATTTCACTCGGCACAAACACCGCAGCGGCTGAAATATTAGGCCGTTCTTGCTCGCGAGGAGGTGCGGCCTCACCAACACAACCCACCACAGCCACTGCGCAACACAACTCAATCGCGCGCGCCCGCGCACAACCGAACACCCGTGCATGACCCGCATGGGTATGGGTCATTGAAGGCACTAACACTAAATCGACATTGTGTGCCGCTAAACGTGCCGATAACACAGGTAACTCCACGTCTAAACAAATCAACATGGCGATTCTTAAGCCGTGCCATTCAAAAATATTAAGCTGATTACCAGCAGATAAATACCACGCTTCGGGCTGACGTTCAGTTGGGGTTAAACAGAGTTTGTCTTGCGTTAACACACGGCCATCAGGCAAAAATAAATGAGCGCGATTGACATAAGGCGGCGTAGTCAAAGCAGGGACATGCTCTAAGCTCACCGGCATCGTGCCCGCTAATAAACCCACTTTGTAACGGTTGACCAACGAGGCTAAACCTTCTAATGCCGTCGGTGCTTGCTTGGCTAACCACGGAATTTCCTCTGCTTCTGCCAAGCCTGCTGGCGCAAAATTAAGCCATTGTTCAGCCATATATTCTGGCAAAATCAATAGTTTTGCTCCGGCTTGCTGTGCCTGTTGTAACTGCCGTTCGACGACATCTAGCCATGCACTAAAGTTAGACAGTGGGTAGTAAACGTGGGTATTCCATAAAGCGAGGGTTAGTGTCTCTAAGGGCGTACTCATCACAAGAACCTATTGGGTAGTCAAAAAAAGAAACCGGATTCCTCACGAAATCCGGTTTCTAATGTAGAACACAGTCAAACTTCACTACTATTAAGTTAACGCAATTTTGTAGGTCGGATAAGGCGTAGCCGTCATCCAACATCGTGCGCTTGAAGCTTGCTCCAAGTCACTTACGGCGGATGACGGCTTACGCCTTATCCGCCCTACAAGACAGTGCAAACCCTTAACTTAATAACAGTGAGTCAGACACACTTGCAGACTCAAAAAGTCTCAGCAAATGCTTATTGCGTCTTATTGTACATTAAAAGTTAACGGTTCTGAGCCAAAAAACAGCGAACCGTCTTCTTCTAACACATAACCAATAAAGAAGGTGAAGTTGCCGGTTAAGCCGACTAATTGACCTTCAAACAGTGGCACAGAGATAGTACTGGTTAAAGTCTTGTCAGCTTCCAACGAGGCAATACCTTCAATGGTGAAATCCCAAGGAACCCATGTGAAATCGCTACCATTTAAGCTGAAATAAGTGTTAGGGATGCCGTCATATGAACCCACCAGAATCAGTCTAGCCTGTTTGCCTACATGAGCTGGCTCAGGCGTGATGACAAAAGACACTTCAACATCATCGGTTTCTAAAACGGTATCGACCACCAAATTATCAGACTTACGCACAAAGTAACCAACAAAGTTGCCTGTTGTGGTGATTAATTCCAAATCTGCATTCACACCAATGCCATTGCTTTCTTCTGGCTCTGGCTCTACAACCGTGCCTTCAACAGTCACAGTCGCTGCCGAACTGCTTTGTGCGCCAGTCGTATTGCTCACCCGTACCCAATATTGCGTAGCTTCAGTTAAAATAGGTGTGGTAAAGCTGCTGCTATCAGTGCCAACCGGTTGGCTAGTATCACTTTTCGCGCCTTGATACCATTTGTATGAAACCGGTTCTGAGATTGAATCAAAACCACTGGCAGGGCCTAAGCGTACTGATAAGGTTGCCGTTTCGCCTGCTTGAATCGTGGTATCACTCGGCTGACGAGTGATCACAAAATCACGACTGCCTGAACCTGCTCCTGATAAGCTTAATTTCAGATTGCCAGCACTGCCTAATGTGCCTGCGACTTGAATAAAGTATTGCTGACCGGCACTAAAGCTGACGGTGGCTTGTGAAGAAACCTCACCAAAATCAACTGTTTGATAATCATCATTACAGCTTACTTCTGTTAATTCACCTTCATTGTTTTGCCAAACGGTTAATAAGGTATTGTAGTCAGAATCTGCTGTACTAATCACGACAGAACTTTGCGCCGTTTCAGGGGTAAAGCTAAACCACACATCATTCCCCATTGCTGCTGTGTCATCACAACTTGAGCTAACACCGCTAAAGCCCGTGCCTACTGTGCTTAAGGTCGTTTCATAAGGTAGTTCTGTGATGCTAATTGCACTGTTTTGATTCACATTGCTGACGGGTGCACTGATGTTTAATTGCAAAACGCCCGTTTCAGGTGGTGGCTCATCACTGCCTGCAATTTGAATCCAGTATTGTGTATTGGCGGATAATTCAGCACGAAGCTGTGCTTGCGGTATATTGCCGTTGTCATCAGCACAGGCCACTTCTGTAAGCGGAAAGCTATCACCTGTCCACACAGCCACAATCGTGTCATAGTTAGAACCAGTGGTATCAATGGCTAAAGCGCGATTGCTTGAGGGGGTGTAATGATACCAAACACTGGCACCGGCTGCGCTGTCGCAACTGGGTAAGCTTTCGTTCGCTTCTAAGGTTGCATCATCAGTTACTTGTTGCGCGCTATAAGTCATATCACTCGATAACTCGATTTCAACCGCGTCACTGATATTGTCATTGGCTAAACTACTTGCAGCACTGACCTTAAAAATTAAGGTTTTACCACTATTGGCAGGTAAACTGCTGATATTGATGTGATAAGTATTGCCTGCTACTGCATCAAAACTCAGTTTTGATTGAGGTGGGCCATTATCATCATTACAAGCAATTTCTGTCAGTGGAAAAGCAGCCCCTTCCCACACGGATAACACAGTGTCATAGGTAGAGTCAGTAGTTTCAACAACGATTGGACGGGTTGTGCTCGCCGTATAGCGATACCACACACTGCTTCCCACCTTGTCACCGACACAAGACGGCTGTACTTCATCTGTCTCTAATGTCGCTTCGGCTGCGCTTTGCTCTGCACTAAAAGGCAGGCTGCTGACACGAGTTGCGCTGTTGAAATTGTCATTGTCTGGTGCTGCTGCATACGCTATGTTGTTACATAACACAAGACAGCACAACAGGCCACACCAATAAAGGATTGATTTTAAATTCATTATCATGACTAGAGCCTAAGGGAAAAGAAATAATCTGAGCGAAACACACGACATTCAAGTAATAAATATCGTGCGTAGCTTATCCTTGCCGATCCTAGCACGAGTCAGTATTACTTTGTCAGCGTGTATAGTAATGATAGTCTGAAATCAGCACATAAAAAAAGCCGAGATACAGCATGCTATATCTCGGCTTTGTCACTATTACTGACTGTCTGCGAAGTCGTGAAACTTCAAAGCATCATGACTAGCAAGCACGTTTAATACAATGCTTGATTATTCTTCGTCATTTGGGCAGTCATCAAAGGTACCAGTGAAGATCATGCCGTCATTTAAACATTCAGTGAACAAGTAAGCAGTGAAATCACCCGTCATTTCAGCAGTACGTTGGAAGCTGAAAGAAATGGTGTAGATTTCGCCATTTTTGCTTGCGTTGTGTTTGCTTTCAGGCTCTAAACCTTCTACTGCACCAGTCAAGTCGAAGTCTAAGTCAGTTAATGCATATTCTTGTGGTGCACTTAATTCACTGATTAAGGTACCTGCACCGATGCTAGTTGGCACACGATCGGCTTGGTTCCAACGCGTGAAGTAACTGCCATCAACAGGGAACTCACCTAAGCTAGGCTCACCACCTACTTTGAGAACCCGTGATTGGTAAGAGTATAACTCTGGATGACCGTGGTTTTGGTCAACCACTGATTTTAAATTACTGACTTCGTATAAACCTTGCACTGATACACCAGAATCGCTGTTGCTGCTGTTACTGGCGAAGTGAACACCGTAAACACCACCCGTTGGAGCACCCGTTTTACCACC
This sequence comes from Beggiatoa sp., assembly GCA_003245895.1. GTDB lineage: Bacteria > Pseudomonadota > Gammaproteobacteria > Beggiatoales > Beggiatoaceae > SZUA-411. The sequence goes on along the minus strand of QKBZ01000378.1, from coordinate 10,182 downwards.
GGCTTTGCTACCAGAGAAGTCAAAAATTAAATCACCCCAGCCGATGTGTAACTCGCCGCCACCATCTTTAGGCCACCAGCCACCTTCTAAAGGTAAGTTAGTGCTGATAGAAACAGTAACGATGTCACCTTGTTGTTTCATCGCCATGCCGTAGATTTCAAATGAAGTCCCACCTGCTTTTAAGCCTGTTTGCGTGCTTTCAGTAGAGTCGGTGAAAGAATCCATTTCATATTGCCATTCACCTACAGGGCATAATTTACAGCCAGTAGGTACTGCTAAACCTTCCATATCGTAGTAAATGGTTGGAATTGCAGCAGTATTTAAGATTTGGCAAGAACCAGCTTGCATATCAAATTGATATAAACGAGTGTCGGCTGCTTTATGCAGTGCATATAACAAAGTGCCGTCTTCTAACACAGTAATTGCTTCTGCTTCTGAAGGTAATTTGTCACAGAATTCTAAAGCCGCAGCATTTTGAGTCAGGTTATACGCATATAAGTTGTCACCAGACACTGCATATAAAATGTGATCACCAACTGCATTTTTGCCCATTGAAATGTCTTCAATCACTTCAGTTGAAGGGAAGTACATAGAGCCAGCACCGGTCACTTGGTCGATAGCAATCGCGCCTTGACCGTCAACCCAGCCCCATAATTGGCTGCCATCGGGTTCAAAAGCAATTGCAGAAATTTCGCCATCAAATGAATGACCAATTTCGATTAAATTACCTGTATCTTTATCAAATTTGTATAAAGTACCGATTGGGTGACCATCAGCAGTGTCATCACCAGATGAAGCGAATAATTCGCCAGTCACTGGATGAATTGCTAAACCTTCAATATCATAACCAATGTATTCGGGACCTACTTCCATCGCAGTGGTAGTTAAAGTCGCTGGGTCAATGGTGATTTTAAATAATTGGGTATCGTTTAAACCGTTATCTTGTAAGCCGAAAACAGGGCAAGTGCCTTCTGCTTGAGCTTGACCTGCGCCAATAACGAGACCTGCGCTAACAGTAGCGTATAATAAGCCGCGTATTGTGCGTTGCAGTACATGATTAATAGAGCGTTGTGCGTTCATAATACAAATCCTCAAAATGATTCCATGAATTGAAACCCGAAAAAACATTTAGTGCCGCATTTTAGTATTCAAATCCAATACCATGCTGATCTATAGCACCACAAATAAGCTTTATTATCACGTAGTAAGCGGCTGTGGCTGTTATTTGTTTATCAATTAAAGTATTGGTTAATTGTTATGCCTCAGGCCCCGCGCTAATTATTGTGAAGTACTCGTTTTACACATGCTGTGTATGCCCAAACCAAACACTTCAAAAATAATTATAGGTTCATGATGAATAGTTTTGTAGGACATACCCTATAATCGCAATATTGGTACGGATAAGTGCAAATTTTGTCTGGATGAACGGTTAAAAAGAAGCTGTTTTATTCAAAAACTTTTAACCGATTAAACGACACCCATTACACGCTTTTTTGACCTAACTTTGTTTTAGAAATGGTTAAAATACTTGCAATTTTTGCTAATTCCAGAGTAATGCAGTCTGTCTTTACAGACCGTAATTACTACCCAATATTTTTACCATTTATCTAACAAATAAATCCATTCATCAGATAGCACGTATTTAAGAACCGAGCACTAAACAGTTAAAGTTTGTTTTTAACAAACTAAACTTGTTAGTTGTCTATATTCTACATGCGTTTAAAAAATTTTTCGAGTATTTTTTTATGAAAATAAATTAATTTTTTTACACGATTGTAACAAAATATCTGAGTCCTTAGATTTGTCATTTTTTAACAACAATTAGGAAACAATCACATGTGTGGTATTTGTGGTGAGCTACGTTTTGATGAACAAGCCGTTCGGCCAGAAACCTTGACAGCGATGATGACGGTGCTTGCGCCCAGAGGCCCTGACTCAGCCGCTCAATTTATTGATAAACATGTAGGTTTTGGTCACAGACGCTTAGCTGTGATTGATTTGTCTGAGCGTGCTCAGCAACCAATGCAAGACCCAGAGCATGGCGTGACGTTAGTGTTTAACGGGACAATTTATAATTATCCTGATTTACGAAAAACACTGATTCAATTAGGCCATCAATTCCATACTCATAGTGATACAGAGGTTATTTTAAAATCGTATATTGAGTGGGGAGAATATTGTGTTCATTATTTACACGGTATGTTTGCCTTTGCGATCTGGGATAATCGTCGCCAGCAATTAATGCTTGCGCGAGATCGCTTAGGTATTAAGCCACTTTATTATGCAAAAACGGATAAATTTATCCGCTTTGCTTCAACCCTACCAGCCTTATTAGCCACTGATGGCATTAATACCGAACTAAACCCTGTCGGTTTACATCACCATTTTACCCTGCATGCTGTTGTGCCTGCACCGCACACAATCATTAAAGGGGTTAATAAAGTCGCCCCTGCAACGCTGCATTTATTTAATACTGAAAAACGTCATCAGCAGCGTACTTATTGGACGCTTGAAGCCTCTCGTCCTGATCAGTTTTACAGTGCAGAACAGTGGGTAGAAAAGACTCATGCGGCTTTAACAGCAGCGGTAAACAGTCATCGCACCATTGCGGACGTACCCGTCGGTGTTTTGCTCTCTGGTGGACTGGATTCCAGTCTCTTGGTTGGGCTATTAGCCGAGCAGCATCCCGCTGAAAACTTACTGACGTTTTCTGTAGGCTTTGAAGATGTGCCTGAAGAAAAAGGCAGTGAATTTGAGTATTCAGACCAAGTCGTCGCCCGTTATCAAACCCGTCATCACCGTTTTCACATCCCAAATGAGCAGTTATTAAGCCGTCTACCTGAAGCAATTTATGCAATGTCTGAGCCAATGGTAGGGCAAGATGCGGTGGCATTTTACCTGCTCGCAGAGCAAGTATCTAAGTCTGTGAAAGTGGTGCAAAGTGGGCAAGGCGCGGACGAGGTATTTGCCGGTTATTTCTGGTATCCGTTAATGCATGCCGCGCAAGGCACACCGCTGCAACGCTTTAGCCAGCACTATTTTGATCGCCCACACAGCGAATTTGCTGAGATGGTCACACCAGATTATCAAGGCGAGAATTATACGGCTGAAACCATTTCACAATTATTAGCAGCGAAAAGTGCGGATACTTTCCTAGATAGCGTATTGCGTATGGATGTAACGACCTTGATCGTAGATGATCCAGTGAAACGGGTAGATAACATGACCATGGCATGGGGCTTAGAGGCGCGTGTACCTTTCTTAGATCATCAATTAGTAGAGATGGCTGCCAGCATGCCTTCTGAACTGAAATTGCAAGATCGTGGCAAATACCCTTTGAAGACCATTGCCCGCTCGTTGTTGCCTGCCTCTGTGATTGATCGGCCTAAAGGTTACTTTCCAGTGCCCGCGTTAAAATATGTGCGTGGCCCTTTCTTAGAATTTATGCGCGAAAAATTAACGTCTGCGGCTTGTCGCGAGCGTGGTTTATATCAACCGGCTTATGTAGAGAAATTGTTAAAAGAGCCTGAGCGTTATATGACGGCATTAAATGGTAGCAAATTATGGCATTTAGCTTTACTAGAAAGTTGGTTGCAAGTTCATGTAGATAAGATTCGGTAATTGCTAAGCGATACATTTTGAATACATCTAGCAATGTGCATTGTTAGATGTATTTTTATTGAAAAAGTAAGTCAGATAACCAATAAACAGATTGCACACTATTTTCGCGTTTGTTCCATGCTGGCTAGGACTTATGCTTAAAGCACGTTGCCACTAGCATTAAAGGTTATATGCTGCTGTGTTTATATTGGCAGCAAACATTCAATTTTTATTTTTTTAACAGCACCTTAGCGGCTATGCGGTTAATTTAGCATCGCTAAGACACAAAAAACGTCTAAAAATGTAACACGCCTAGCACCTTAACCGTGCCTTTGTTCACCACTGTTTTCCCTCATAAACCTGAATTTTGCCCCCATCATGCAATGCAACATGCTTATCAAATCTCTAGGCGTAAAATTGAATCCCAACATAAAAATAAGTAATATCTAATATTCTAAACCTATAGCAAAACAGCAGGAGTTGAAGTCATGCCTTACCGTTGGTTAGCAAGTATGATCGCGGCATCATGTTTATCATGGAATGTTCACGCAGCAGAAATGGCAGCACAGGACAATAGTGCAGAGGCCAGTGTGCCAGAACCCGTATTAATGGCTTATCGGCAAACTGTAAAAGGCTTTATGATCAAGCTTAAAGGGGAGTTACAAGCGGCGATGAAAGCCGGTGGCCCTATTAATGCTATTGGCGTGTGCCATGTCACTGCACCACATATCGCAGAACAAGTCTCTAGCGAAGCAGACTTAAACATTTCTCGGGTGAGCTTAAAGAACCGAAATCCTAACAATGCAGTTGCAGCAGGAAGTTGGCAAGAAAGTGTGTTAACGCAGTTTGATGCCAGTGCTGCCGAAGGGACTGACCCTAGCACTTTAGAATATGCTGCATTAGAAGAAATAGACGGCACGCCTAGTTATGTTTATATGAAAGCCATTCCAACCGCAGAATTATGTTTAAACTGTCATGGCAGCCAGTTAAAACCTGAAGTACAAGCCAAAATCAGCGAACTTTATCCAGACGATAAAGCAACCGGTTATCAAGCAGGCGACATTCGCGGTGCATTTGTCATCACACAACCGATGTTAGTGGCAACTGAAAAATACCTCACCGCTAAATAATGAATGAGTGCGCACTCAGTTTGCTGGTATCAAGCTGAGTGTGTACCTCATATTAAGCACGCAACTCGCTTAATAATAATGACAACATGCGCTCTGCCTGCCCCAAATAACTACCACCAAAAATGTTTAAGTGATTCAGCACATGGTACAAGTTATACAAGGTTTTGCGCACATCATAACCGTGATCGAGCGGAAAGCGTTCAGTATAAGCAGCATAAAAGTCAGGCGAGTAACCGCCGAATAATTCGGTCATGGCAATATCGGTTTCTCGGTCGCCATAATACACCGCAGGATCAAAAATAACCGGCAAGCCTTGCGCATCAGTGGCGTAATTACCGGCCCATAAATCGCCGTGTAACAAGGATGCACTGGGTTGATAATTGCTGAAAAACTGGGGCAGCAATGACAATATTGTTTCACCATTGCCTTGTAAAATAGAACCGCTATAGCCGTTATGGGCGGCTAAGCGTAACTGATAACCGAGGCGATGGCGTTGCCAAAACACCACCCAATCAGACTCTAAAGTATTTTCTTGTGGGGTAGAGCCGATAAAATTATCACGATACCAACCATATTGTGCTTGTGTAACCTGATGTAACACGGCTAACTGGTGGCCTAACTGCACATGCGCTGACACATTATCACTGCGTAAAGTCAGTGAATCCATGACTAAATATGCGTGTTGTGGTGTAGTGCCCCAACACAAAGGCACAGGCACTTTAATCACCCCAGGTTGTGCCAACTCGGCTAAACCTGCCGCCTCAGCAGCAAACATCTCAAAATGACGGCCTTCATTTAACTTAATGAAAAAAATCTGACCATTGCCTTCAATGCGATACGCATGATTAATGGTGCCGCCGATCACCTCATAAATCGCTTCAACTTGAAACGGGTGGCCGGTGACATTGCTAATATGGTTTTCAATCGGTTGCCAGTTAACACTTCTATGCATAAATCATCATTCCGCAGGTTAAACCGGAGCAGCAGTGCTTTAAGACACCCATCTTGCAAGCAGTGCCCAAGCTTGTGAAATCGCCCAAATGCCAACATTTAAGCTGGAAGCGTTTTTAAATACTGAGTTTTAACGCCTTAGGCTGACAGTGAGGGCACAGCATGCCGATTCAAAGCAGGTGAGTCAAATCCCTTTTACAGTCTGTGTTCTGGAATAGCTGTTTCCCTCACTTAAATCCTTTCCCGCTGGGCAAAGCTATCTACACAAGTTTAATTTTGCTTTAAAAATAAGCTTCTTGTAGGTCGGATAAGGCGTTAGCCGTCATCCGACATGGCTAGGATACGGTATATCAGTCAGTTTTCTGTCTGGAAAGCAGGTTACATACGTTAATTTCAGACTGATTTCTAGCTTTTGCGGCGGATGACGGCTCACTGCCATTAAGTTAAGCGTGTTTGTAGGGTGGAATAGGCGTAAGCCGTATTCCACCATGCGGTTTATAACCTGTTTTTGCTCAGCTTTTTTGCAGAAGTCTATGGTGGAATACGCTGCGCTATTCCACCCTACAACGACTGATTTTCAGCGTTTGCGGCGGATGACGGCTGCCGCCTTATCCGCCCTACAAATCTGCTGAATTGACACAACCCAGCTAGATTTATCCTCTTTTTGTCGAACATTTCGCCTAAATGACAGCAAAACCGGATAAATGAAAGGCAAAAGAGGGAAAATAGATTTTTGCGTGCTGACTGAGTTACAAGTCTGTGTTGTGATTTGTTTTTCGCGTAGCGGAATAAAAATAACGCATAAGAGTTTGATACAACTTCGTAACATTGTTATATTTGAGGAGTCATTTTAGGTTATAAGAGAGCATCTTCCGCAGCTTTTTATTGCACTTTTGTTCGCTGACCTAAAAATCTGGTAAAAGACAAGCTTTTCATGGTATTACGTGGTTGTTAACCGTTTAGTCATTGCAAAACGTGATGCGCCGAATGTGCCGCATCAATGTAGTGTGTTTCGGTTAACCCCCTAAACATTGAGCGGCACCTAACTGCCATACAAAAACCTTAGGTTATTGGCAGACATCCACACAACTGAAAGAGCCGTTAACAACAACAGCAAAACCTTATCAAGCACCAGATTGACTTTTCCGGCAGGTTGCCATGTGGACAGTGTGTCCCATGTAATCCGGCAGTCGTGCAAGACATGTTTTCACTAAAAACGCTGTCTACTTGTCTACCCCCGTGCGCGTGCATAACGCTTGAAATGCAAGCACCCACAACGAAAAACAATGGGCGATGCAAATGACAACGACTTTACTGCACCCATACTGCACCTGCTAACACCGCTGGCCTCATGATAAACATTGCTATGCAAGCTGCAATGCCAGCCACTTGCCGGAATTTATAGCGCCGTGCACCACACGGTTTAACAGCGCTCCCATGTCGCCAGTCTGTTTGTACTGAGCTGCTCCCAATTGGAGCAATGGCATTACCGCACAGTGACGCGTGATTTTACAAAGACACACGCGCACATCAGGTAAACACACAAACGACACGACAACAGCCCATAAATGGCTGTGTTTGCCATTGTTCATGTACCAATGACACTGGCCACAGGTTGAGCGCTTTTTATGTAAGGACATGAAATATGAAGAGAATATTGATCAATGCAACGCAACCTGAGGAGTTGCGTGTCGCAATGGTCGATGGTCAAAAACTCTATAATTTTGACATCGAAACGGCCAACCGTAAGCAAACCAAGGCCAATATTTATAAAGGTAAAATTACGCGCATTGAACCTAGTTTAGAAGCCGCGTTTGTTGATTATGGTGCAGAACGACACGGTTTTTTACCGTTAAAAGATATTTCTCGCCATTATTTTTTAAATGGTTCGGATCAAGGCGATGACAACGGTCATCGTCCTAACATCCGCGAAGTGTTAAAAGAAGGACAAGAGTTATTAATCCAAGTTGATAAAGAAGAACGCGGCAACAAAGGCGCGGCCTTAACCACTTTTATCAGCTTAGCCGGACGTTATTTGGTATTAATGCCGAATAATCCGCGTGCTGGCGGGGTATCACGCCGCATCGAAGGCTCTGATCGCACCGAAGCCCGCGAAGCCATGAACACTTTAGAAGTGCCTGATGGCATGGGCATGATTTTACGCACCGCTGGCGTGGGTAAAACCGGTGAAGAACTGAAATGGGATTTAGATTACCTGTTGCAATTATGGTATGCCATTGAAAATGCAACACAAAATCGCCCAGCACCGTTCCTTGTCTACCAAGAAAGCAATGTCATTATTCGCGCCATTCGTGATTACTTGCGCGAAGACATCGGCGAAATCTTGGTCGATGATGAGGAGATTTACAGCGAGGCGGTGGAATTCATGCGCCAAGTGATGCCAAGCTTCATCAACAAAGTGAAGCTGTATCAAGACAAGGTGCCTTTATTCACCCGTTATCAAATTGAAACGCAAATTGAATCGGCGTTTCAACGCGAGGTTAAATTGCCTTCTGGCGGCGCAATTGTGTTAGACCACACCGAAGCCTTGTTGTCGATTGACATCAACTCGGCGCGTTCAACTAAAGGCGGCGACATCGAAGAGACAGCGTTAAACACTAACTTAGAAGCGGTGGAAGAAATTGCCCGTCAATTGCGTTTACGCGATATGGGCGGTTTAATCGTGATCGATTTTATTGACATGCTCAGTCATAAAAATCAGCGCGAAGTAGAAAACCGCATGAAAGAAGTGTTGAAGATGGACAGAGCGCGGGTACAAGTTGGGCGCATCTCGCGTTTTGGCTTGTTAGAAATGTCACGCCAGCGTTTACGCCCATCTTTAGGCGAATCTAGCCATACCATTTGCCCACGTTGTAGCGGTCAAGGCACGGTGCGCAGTGTTGAATCGCTGTCCTTAGCCATGTTGCGGATTTTGGAAGAAGAAGGCATGAAGGACAACACCACACGAGTGATTGCCCAAGTGCCGGTTGAAGTTGCTACCTTCTTATTGAATGAAAAACGACAATCGATTTATGAGATCGAAGATCGCCAGCAAATCAGCGTAATCTTAATTCCAAATCCAAACTTGCAAACACCGCATTATGAAATTCAGCGCGTGAAGCAAGACGAGAAGAAGGAAGGCGCTAGCCCAGAGCAAAGCAGCTATAAAATGGTGAATGTCACTTCACCTGATTTAGCGGAAGCTTATACCCATGTTAGCCGTCCAGTACCGTTGTTAGAAGAACCAGCGGTGAAAGGGGTCGCGCACAATGTGCCACCACCTGCGCGCACCTTGGCGAAACCAGATTTGCATAAACGGCCTGGTTTTCTGCAACGCTTATGGGATAGCTTGTTTGGCGAAGGCATGGTGACGGATGCAGATAGCAGTACAGAAAGCACTGCTAAAACGGAAACGGTTGCTAAACCTGCCAGCAATAACACCTCTGGCAATGTAGCGAAACGCAGTGAAGGTGGTTCTAAACCATCCTCTACGAATAATTCATCGCGTACTAACAACCGTTCTCGTCGTTCTAACCGCCCATCCCCTAACCGGCAAAATTCGGACTACCGTGAGCGGGAACGTGATCAACGTGATCGTGAGGTTGTAAATACAAACGAAAGCAATGACGCTAATGCTAATGCAGTGGTAGAGACTAAACCCGATAATGAGTCTGGCAGTCAAAACCGGAAAAATGATCGCACCAATATGCGGCGCGGTCGGCGTGGTGGTCGGCGCAAACGCAGCGATGGCAACCCGCGCAATTACAACAGTGACAGTGAAGGCGAGAATAGCAGTAGCAGTACTGAAGGCTCATCAACCTTTACGCCTGCTTCTGCACGTAACGACACAGATACACGTAATCATGCTGAATCAGCACCGGTAAACGCTGCACCAACGGCGAATCCATCTGAAAGCAAACCAGAACGGAAACCGGCAGAAAGCTATCGGGAGCGGGAGCCATCTAGCTCAGAAGCACCGAAAGCGATGTCACCACCACCTGCAAGTGCACCGGAAAAGCCAGCACCTGTTTCCAGCAGTTTACCTGTTGTTAGCAATACGCCTTCTGCACCGAGTGAGCCAAGCGGCTATCGTAGCAGCAACAGCGAATCCTCTAGCAGTAATGCAGATAACGCGTCTGATAGCAGTAAAGTGTTGAATTAAGCTCGTTGTAGGGTTTGCGCCGCGTCCTTTTGCGGTGCGAACGCGGAGAAGTCTGCATGATGTTAGAACTTCTCCGCTTTTGCATTAAAAACAAGTCGTTTCTCGTTCCCATCGTCCCGACTCATCCTTATACATATTCTGCTCACAGTTTTTTATATGCGATGGACATAGCAATCTGATAGCCCTGAATTGCCCACATAAGTAATCAGACAAAATTAAACATTATTTAACTAGATGCCCCTGAAATGTAGAAAACAGAATATGCAGTTGCTGCCCAACAGCATTGAGACAGTGGTTAACAGCGTAAAATAATGTTTCAGAGGTCTGGTAATCTTCAGG
>QKBZ01000068.1 GCA_003245895.1 Beggiatoa sp. | reverse complement strand
GATGATGCCATAAATGAACAGCATATATATCCCTATTATCTAAATCAAAATTTAGAAATGGCAGTGTAAACCAAGAACAATTCCAATAGTCAATATCACAAAATACACTAGGCTCTTTTATAAAACAATTCAAACTTAAATCATTAACAACTTGATTAACCAGATCAGGGCCAATCATTCCCCATCTATAATTATCTAGGTTAGTGTTGATAGCCCGTTCATAGCACTGTTGCATAACTTCAGAGTTTTGTTGATTTACACCTATTATACAATTAACAATTTTTGTTTGCGTACTATTAAAAATGCGCTCACTTGCAAACACAAATTCTTCTTCAAATAAAAAAGGTCTTAGGCAAACAACATCCATATCAGCCCAAAAACCTGACTTCTCTAACAATAATTTATATCTAAAAATATCAGCAAAAGTTGCATAACATCCTGCTATTTTAAATACTTTATCTTTTTCAATAATATCAGCCGCATTTTTTAAGATAGTCCCTTTAGGCACGTTATGAATTTTTTCATAAGTATATAAATGATACTCATGCCCTTGAGCGATAAAAGAACTGATAGACAACTGCTCCATCACACTCAGTTTTCCACCAATCCATAAGCCATAAATTATGGGTAATACTTGTTCCTTCATAAAAAATCCTTTTTTCTCAAAAAAACGCTGTTAAATTGAATTCATATCAATGATAACAGTTGTCCCCCCACCAACTCAAACCGCTGTTGCACCAACTCCACTAAAAACCCTTCATCATGCGACACCACGACCATCGCCTGCGGCAACGCCTGCAAATGTGTTAGCAAACGTTGCCGCGCTTGTTTATCCAGCCCTGTAGTCGGTTCATCTAATAACAACACTTGCGGTTGCATCGCCAACACCGTCGCCAATGCCACTAAGCGTTTCTCACCACCAGAAAGCTGATGTGTTAAGCGTGTTTCATAACCACTTAAGCCCAATTGCGCTAAAGTAGCCTCGCAAATCTGCTGCGCCTGCGCCCGTGTTTTACCCTGATTTAATGGGCCAAACGCCACATCCTCTGCCACAGTAGGGCAAAATAATTGGTCGTCGGCATCTTGAAACACTAAGCCTAATTGCGTGCGAATAGCGGCAAATTCGGCCTCTGTGCGCCGTGTTTGGCCTAAGATATGAATATAACCGCTACTGGCAGGAAATAAGCCTAACATGACATGCAGTAAAGTGGTTTTACCGCTGCCATTATCGCCGCTAATGCCTATTCGCTGCTGAGGATACAAGCTTAAATCTAAGCCGTTTAACACCTTTCGCCCATTGGGATAGTGATAGCTTAAAGCGTGTAATTGCACGAGTGCGGCGGGATCACACTCACTCCCTTGCTGCATAGTCTATCCTTTAGACAAATATTTTCCGTTCAGGTACATCAAAACCGCCTAACAACTGAATAATATCGCGGGCATTATCTGCCCGTTGTTTGCGCTCTGGAGATTCATCTTCACCAGACACATCTTCTACCTCGCCCCAACAGGCAAAAGCATGCTCTAACACGGTTAAACCGCGTGGTGAATGTTGATTGACATCAATCCCCTTTTTGACCAACAACTGTACATTTGTCAGTGAATACGAGGAAATCGCGGCAAAAATGGGCGTATAACCGTCTTTATCTGGCATATTAATGTCTACACCGCGTTCAAACAAATGTTCCATGACGCTGGAGGACTCTTTACACGCAGCGGCATGAAATAAAGCGCGAGATTGATATAAATCTGTACCTTTGTCGAGTAAATATTTGACTAAATCCACTTCGCCCCGACGTGCTGCCATCGCAAGCGGCATCATGCCTTTAGCATCGGTTGCGTGTAAATCAGCTCCTGCCTCGACTAAACAACTTAATACATGCAAATGCCGATATAACACGGCTAAATGCAAAGGGGTATAAGCATGCTTTTCTAAAGTAGTTAAATTTAAATCCGCTTTATGCTCGATTAAAATTTGCGTCAGCGCGACTAAATCAGCTTCTTTTAACTGTGGATGTGTAGCGTGATAGCTAGCGATGTAATGTAAAGCCGCAAAACCGGATTCTTGATCTTGTCGGTTAGGATTTGCGCCTTTGTCGAGTAATAGGGTTAAGGTGCGTTTATCTTTGTTATAGCGGGTGGCGAGTAATAGCGAAGTGCGTCCAGCATTGGGTTTATCGGCTGCCACTGCGAGGTCTACGTCTACCCCTTTCGTCAGCAGCAAGGCAACTAATTCGCTATAGCCTAAGCGAGCAGCAAGGTGTAAAGGTGTTTCGCCCGTATCACTACAAGCCACCAAATCTGCGCCGTGTTCAATCAGGAGTTGGGCAGTGGCTTTGCGACGTTTACGAAATTCGAGTAGTTGTACAGCATCCGTCTGCGCGGCGGGGGGAATTTCGCTGTCAATGGTGAGGTGCAGCGGCGTGCGTTCTTTATAACGGGCATTAACCTCTGCGCCCGCTTGCAACAAGGTACGCACGATTTCAAATTGCGCACTGTGTGCCGCTTCATGCAGCAAAGTACATTCTTCCCAGTTTTTGCAGTAAGCGTAATGCGCGTTAAAATTGAGGTAGTCTTGAATTTTCGCCAATTGGCCTTGCCGTGCCGCCGCGAGTGCTTCAACAAAACGATAAGGCGGCGTGTCGAGTGCTTCCGGTGAATATTGTTCTACCGGCTCCTCGTCGTGTCTTGCGCCGTCATGCTCATTCCCCATTAAGGTTTTCAATTTATTAAAAAGTTCCATGCTCCCTCCCTGAATGAACGTTTGTTATTTAGGCATATGTGGGGGTGGTATTAGAGCATTTAACGCTTTGCGACTGGACAACCGCAAGTTAATGTCGCCAGCGGTTGACACGCTCCTTTTGTTTTTGTGGTCGTTGGTGAAAAAGCTATGTTTAGTATAGGCGAAATTTGAACACAAGTTGTAGGGCGGATAAGGTGTTAGCTGTCATCTGCCGTCAAGGTACAATCGACCCCGACCCGCCAAACACCAGAAACCAAACAAACACTTGTATCGCCACTGTCAACAATGCCGCTGTTAACATGCCCCAGAATAAAATATCGTGTTGATAATGTGAGGCAAACCATAAAGCCGGTGCGACGTAAACCCATTGCAAAATACCGAATGAGATAAACAGCAGAAAGGTATCGGGGATCATGCCGTGTCGTCCCCATTTATCGAGCGCGAAACTTAAACCGACTTGGCTTAAGTGCAATAACATAATGCTGAAAAAACCGCCTAGAAAAGTCAGTGTATTTTCCATAATGACACCCAGAAACCTGTATCAGCGATAACCATATTTTTCTTTTAAACGCTCTGTTAACCGCTCTTTATAATCTGTTGATAGCATTGGATCACCTTGTGCGCAACCGATGAAGTTAGTAAAAGCGGTTTCTGTATCAGAAATTTCTGGTTGTAGTTTTGCTTGTTTGGTTTGTAGCCAAAGTCTTAACGCTGTTTCAATGATTTCTCGCTCCCACGCGCCTTGCGTGGGAGCAAGTCTCGACGCGCCTGCGTCACGAGTCTGTCTGATCTCGTATCTGATTTCTAACACTCGGCGCAGGCGCGCCGCTACAGATTCCCACGCAAGGCGCGTGGGAACGAGGAAAGTGCTAATTCGGGATTTATTTAACTTTAGAATCCAAATACATTAACGTGATAGCTGCAATAAGAAAGGAAACAGTTATAGCTATGTTATTAGCCTCTCCAGTTTGTAAGGAAAACATATAAGCGCCAGTGTCATCAAAGCTCAGTTTCAGACTGCTGCCGATTTGATTTAGGATGGCTGCTGCTATTAATGACCAGCCTGCTCGATAGAAACGACGTTTAGGATTAGCTGAAAGCATAATCCAAGCAACCACTAATGCAGTAGAAACGCCGTAAACCCAACTCGACATAAACCAAACAACCCCGCCAGAGCTGACTCCTACTATCAGAGAAAGAAGCCACCACCATCGTTGATGCCAAGGTTCGTCAGTAATGGTTTTGGGTGGAGAAGGAGGGGGAGTATCTGGTTTTTTATCGGTATTATTTATGTGAGTTGTTGCAGGTGGTTGGTGAAAATGCATATCCCCAGCCGCATTAAAGCTTGTACCTATTTGATTTCCTGATTGATCAAATACAGTATTTTTCCCTGTATCTTTCTGATATGTTGAGTGAGCTTGCACATCAGGATTCTCAACAGGAAAAACGGCTTGCCACTTAGTTATCCGCTCATTTTGATTAGATAATTCACTAGCATGTTTAAATAGTGAACCTAACTTATTTCCATTATCAGAAAAAGTTAATAAATTAAAAATTGACTTATGGCGGTCGTTATAATCCAAGTTGCCTAAATTTATGTCTTGTTGTTGATACAATAATTTTAAGTCATCAACAGTAAAAACTGCTTCAAAATCTTTAATTATCTCTGAGCGTTGCCTTAAACCTATTGACATTGTTTCATCCTGAACAAAATTAGAGTTACGCCTGCTATTTTTAATTATTTTCCCTTCTGTGAAAACCCCTTTTAAAATACGACTGGCATCTAATGACTTAAAACACTTACGTCGTTGACATTGCACTAAATGACCTTCGTCTGCCGCATCCTTCAACACCTCTAAATCAAACATCCATTGCTGATCATTCTCACATTGGCAGGGGACAAGCACGTCAAACTCCAAACCATCAAACCGCCCATGTATCGTTTCCATCTCATCCATCAACACCGTTGCCATGTCTCGGCAGTTATCGCCGACTAAGCGGATGCTGAGTTCTCGGCGGTCGCGGTCTTCGATGATTTCGGCGCGGGTGTTGTGGTGGTTGAGCACTGCGCCGTAGCGCCATGCGCGGCGGCGTTCGTCTTCAATCCAT
>QKBZ01000433.1 GCA_003245895.1 Beggiatoa sp. | reverse complement strand
CATCCGCCATAGACGTTTGCATATTGTTTGAGTTTAGGTTTCTGTACAGTTCATTCTGAAAATTTTTTAATTCTGCGAATTCTGATTCAGATAACAAGCTTCATGGCGGATGACGGCTTGCGCCTTATCCGCCCTACAATACAAATCTTAACTCTCAGCTTGCACAGTATACCGATGCCCACGCGCCAACAACTCATTAAAGTTAATCGGATTTTCTAACAGTTTACGGAACTCAGGTGCAGGCATTGGCTTGCCAAACAGATAACCTTGCACATAATCACATTCATAATTACGCAAGAAAATCATTTGTTCAACCGTTTCTACCCCTTCTGCCACTACCGCTAACTTCAGATTATGCGCCATCGCAATAATTGCGGTAACTAAGGCGCGGTCGTCGTCATCTTCGCTGATGTCACGTACAAAAGACTGGTCGATTTTCAGCGTATCGATAGGGAAGCGTTTTAAGTAGCTGAGCGACGAATAACCAGTACCAAAGTCATCCACTGAAATCTGAATGCCTAATTTCTTCAAGGCTTGCAGAGTTTCAATGGTGTCCTCTGCATTTGGCATAATCAAGCTTTCGGTTAACTCTAACTCTAAGCGACAAGGGTCCATGCCCAAATCATCCACCATACGCTCGATAGTGCTGAGTAAATCCTCTTGCACAAACTGACGTGCCGATAAATTAACTGACACATGTAGCGGATGCTGACAGGTACGCTGCCAATTTAAATTCTCTTGGCAGGCGGTGCGCAATACCCACTCACCAATTGGAATGATTAAACCAGTATCTTCTGCCAATGGGATAAACTGCGCAGGCGGTACCAAATTAAAATCAGGGCTGCGCCAACGTACCAAAGCTTCCGCGCCAACAATTTGTCCATTGCGAATATCAAAGCGTGGCTGATACCACACCTCAAACTCTTCATACTCCAAGGCTTGGCGCAATTTGTTTTCCATATTCAAACGCGCAGCCGATGCAGCGTTAGCACTGGAGGTATAAAAACGGTAATTGTTGCGGCCTTGGCTCTTCGCCATGTACATGCCCGCATCCGCATTTTTCATCAAGCTGCCGACATCGCGCCCATCTTTTGGATAAATACTGATACCGATACTTGGCGTAATGTATAAATCTTGCTCGTTAAAGGTGAACGGTGCGGTTAAGGCTTTAATAATGTGCTCGGCGACAATGCCTGCATTGGCGGGTTCTTTCACATCGCGCAGCAATAAGGTGAACTCATCACCGCCTAAACGCGCCACAGTGTCTTCTGGCTGACGGGTGCAAGCTAATAAGCGCTGTGACACCTCTTGCAACAAGCGGTCGCCTGCTGCGTGGCCTAAAGTGTCATTAATGTACTTGAAGCGATCCAAGTCGATAAACAGCATCGCTAACAATTCATTATTTTCATCAGCGTAGGCAATCGCTTGTTCCACACGCTTCACGAATAAGGCGCGGTTTGGCAAATTGGTTAAGGCATCGTGATACGCCTGATAAGTTAATTTTAAATTTAACTTTTTCAGCTCAGCGGTACGATTAGCCACCGTCTGCTCTAAATGCTCGCGGTGACGTTCCAATTTTTCATCACGTTCTTGAATCGCTTCCAGCATTTCATTAAAGCCATCGACTAAAATGCCAATTTCATCGTGATTATCAATATCGGCACGTAAGGTATAATTTTTTTCATTAGACACTACATGCGTTAAATCCACTAAGGTTAAAATAGGGCGTGTAATTACCCCTTGTAATGCTGTGGATAATAAGAAAGCGATTAAAGCAGAAACAAAAATAATGGCTAATGCAATGCTGATATAAGAATAGATACGCTCATACATTAAGTCCCGATCTAAAATCAAGACAATATCGCCTTGATACTCATCATTAGGGCTATGTATGGGGAGAGAATATTGTAAAAAAGCAGAAGAACTATACAGTTGATGACTACGCACTGCACCTAATAACTCAGGCATTGCTGTGTGTGTGCGTAAATAAGTGGCAAAAGGTTCGTTGGAATTTTCAGAAAAAATTTGTGCTAACACCACATAGTGATCAGCCGCTAACGCGCTGAGCATATGGTTAGCTGTCTCAGGATCATCAAACTGTAAAGCCGCGTTTGCATTGCTGGCAGTGATTTGAGTCTGTACTTGTAAGTCCGTTTCCATCGTCGCTTGCAAAGTGAGCAAGTCGTTAACCATGAATGCGGTACTTGACAGCAATAACACAACGCCACTAATGAGTAGCATGATCAGTGTTAGTTTATATCGAATCGATAAATCTTTAAAACGCACCATTCATGCCCCCTGCACACAAGTCAGCGTATATCATTAATAAACTTTTTTTGCTACTGTTAGAATATTTGAAGTAAATTTAATGCCTGCTTTATCGGCAGATGTTTTATTAATATTAAAGTGTTTTCCGTTATTATTTAGGAATTCTACCATACCACCATTAGCGGCAAAGTTATCATTACTACTCACAGTTAAAATACCTCGCCCCGCATTCGCAATATTTGAATATAAAACATCACATCCATTTCCTTTAGGGTTGCCACTAATTGATTTTGCCTGCAAAGAACGTCCTCTAATGGTTTTGCCTTTGATGATTTCTGATAACTGCCCTACATTAATCCCTCCACCGATAACACAGAAGGTCAATGGTTGTCCATTCTCTGGCCATCGCACATATTGTGCAACCGCATACAACGAGTCCGCCTTATCGTAATCATTATTACGACTGGATATAACCAGCAACATCAGTGCCAGCAAAAATAACGTCCTTAGCCAGATAGTGAGTAAATTCATGTTAATAGTTATTCTTCAGCCTGATGTTTCAGATGGAAAATATATGACCTGTAAGCTATTGCTCAGATCATCCTACCAGTCATGAGCGTGGCTGGAGGCTGAATTGGTTATTGACTCATGCCCTTATCTCACAGCCATTCATGACGAGAATTACTGCCTGTGCACGTACCAACTGACGACATGACCACTGTACCTATTGTGCTAGCACCATGTACTATTCGGTTGTGAGTCGGATAACCTCTTTACACAAACCTACCTTGGCCAAGCAACGTTAGTGAGCTTAGCACGCACGCATATCACCGGATGCCACAGGCACTACACGCCATCACGCCGTGCAGTACACAGGGTTTTAAGCTTTACCGCTGAGGTAAAGTACTCACTACAGCAGACACAAACGCCCATGTGTTGCCACAAGCATCACTGCGCCATAGACGTTTAAGTTACGCCAATGACGGGCCGCACTATCTGTTATTGTATCAAGCAGATTTAACAAGTTTAGCTCTAAATCGACTTATATTAGATAGCACTGTTCAAATTGCATTTATTCGCATACAAGTGTCAACAACACTTAAACAGATTTTTGAATTTTTGCTTAAGTCGTTTTAACCGGTATCCTACCGCGAATTTTCGTAAAACAGGCACTTATTTTATACGTTTCAGGCTCAGATTTAGAGTGCTTGGTTAAATTTTTTAAAAACGTAAATAAACGAAAGTATAGATGTTCTCACCTTCAACATGCAGTTAGGCAGCTTGCATTGAGGCAGCAATTAAGCGATTAGCGGTTGTTACACGGTGGCGATGATTTGACAATAGAATTTATTTTATGGCTAAGTTCGCTATACTGACTGATTTTACCACCAGCATTTAAATACGCACGACATGACACCTGCCGACTTATTGACCCGTCCTCGCATTAAAATTTGCGGGATTACCAACCCGCAAGACGCTATAATAGCCAGTCAACTGGGCACTGATGCGATTGGTTTAGTATTTTATCAAGCCAGCCCGCGTGCAGTGACCGTAACGCAAGCACAAGCCATTGTGCAAGCTTTGCCGCCGTTTATCACTGTGGTCGGCTTGTTTGTTAATGCTGAAGCTGCGTATGTGCGCGCTGTGCTCAATCAAGTGGCCTTAGATCGGCTGCAATTTCACGGTGAAGAAACCGCCGCCTATTGCGAATCGTTCCGCCGTCCGTATATCAAAGCCGTGCGTATGCGGCCTGATACCGATGTTAATGCCATCGCTCAACAATACCCACAAGCACAAGCCTTGTTACTAGACAGCTATGTGAAAGGGGTAAAAGGCGGCACGGGTGTCACCTTTGATTGGCAACACATTCCAGCACAACCGTTAAAACCCATTATTTTAGCGGGCGGACTCAGCCCCGAAAATATTACCCATGCCGTCAACACGGTCGCGCCTTATGGTGTCGATGTCAGTGGCGGTGTAGAACAGGCAAAAGGAATTAAAGACGCAGCTAAAATGGCTGCATTTATAAGAGGTGTTCCCATGTCGATTGCTCACAGTGTCACGCCCGCCACCGACACGCCATCCGAATTCGAGACCCAGCCCGATGCGTTAGGCCATTTCGGACCTTATGGCGGCGTATTCGTTGCAGAAACCTTAATGCAACCACTGGCCGAATTACAACAAGCCTATACCCACTACCGCAATGACCCTGAGTTTAAAGCCGAATTAGACCGTGACTTGCATCATTATGTCGGTCGTCCGTCGCCGATTTATCATGCTGAACGCTGGTCAAAACAGTTAGGCGGCGCGCAAATTTATTTAAAACGTGAAGACTTAAACCATACCGGCGCACATAAAATCAATGCAGCCTTAGGGCAAGCCTTATTAGCCAAACGTATGGGCAAAACGCGCATTATTGCGGAAACCGGTGCCGGACAACACGGCGTTGCCAGTGCAACAGTCGCCGCACGTTTAGGCTTAGAATGCGTTGTGTACATGGGGGCAGAAGACATTAAACGTCAGGCCGTGAATGTATATCGCATGCGCTTATTAGGGGCTGAAGTCCGCGCAGTGACATCCGGCTCTAAAACCTTAAAAGACGCGCTGAATGAAGCGATGCGCGACTGGGTAACTAATGTCGATAACACTTTTTATATTATTGGCACAGTAGCAGGGCCTCATCCGTATCCCGCAATGGTGCGCGATTTCCAAGCCATTATCGGTCGTGAAGCGCGAGCGCAAATGTTAGAAATGACTGGACGCTTACCCGATGCTTTATGTGCCTGTGTCGGTGGTGGCTCTAATGCAATAGGGTTGTTTTACCCATTCCTCAATGATGCTGAGGTTAAAATTTATGGGGTTGAGGCTGCGGGCGAAGGCTTAGACACCTTACGTCATGCCGCACCATTAAATGCCGGTAAACCGGGTGTGTTGCATGGCAATCGCACTTATTTAATGATGAATGATGATGGTCAAATCAGCGAAACGCATTCGATTTCTGCCGGTTTAGACTACCCTGGGGTAGGGCCTGAGCATTCATGGTTAAAAGACATCGGACGTGCAAACTATGTCGCAGTCACCGATGACGAAGCCTTAAACGCTTTCCATGCTTTAACCCGCATTGAAGGCATTATTCCCGCTTTAGAATCCAGTCACGCGCTGGCATATTGCCAAAAACTCGCGCCGACCTTAAGCCCAGAACAAAGCATTTTAGTTAACTTATCCGGTCGCGGTGACAAAGACATTAACACCGTTGCAACCTTGGAAGGCATTCAGATATGAGCCGAATTACCGCTTGTTTTCAACAATTAAGCACCGAAAAACGCGCAGCGTTAATTCCTTTCATCACGGGCGGTGATCCGAAACCTGCGCAAACCGTGGGCTTAATGCACGCTTTAGTTAAAGGCGGTGCCGACATCATCGAATTAGGCATGCCGTTTTCTGACCCAATGGCTGACGGCCCTGTGATTCAGCGCGCCAGTGAACGCGCTTTAGCGGCTGGCACGCGCTTAAAAGATATTCTGGATATGGTGCGCCAATTTCGCCAGCAAGATGCAAAAACACCTGTTGTATTAATGGGTTATTTAAACCCGATTGAATACATGGGGTATGAGACTTTTGCCAAAGCGGCGCAAGCAGCCGGTGTAGACGGTGCCTTATTAGTCGATTTACCGCCAGAAGAAGTCGGCGACATTGGCGAATTATTCCAACGTCACGATTTAGACCCTATTTTCTTACTGTCGCCAACCACACAGCCAGAACGCATCCAACGCATTTGCCAAGCGGCGAGCGGCTATCTGTACTATGTCTCGCTAAAAGGTGTAACCGGTAGCGCGAACTTAGACACCAAAGCCGTTGCGGAAAAATTGGCAGAAATTCGCCAATATACCCAATTACCGATTGGGGTTGGTTTTGGTATTCGCGATGCAGCCTCTGCCGCACAAGTGGCACAGATTAGCGATGCAGTAGTGGTCGGCAGTGCTTTAGTGCAACGCATTGAAGATACGCCAGAAGCTGATTTAATTGATACTGTCACGGCGTTTGTGCGCGAATTGCGCAACGCCATTAGCAGCGAAGCCCCTAGCGCGGCGACTGCCTAGTCGTGGCGATAGGTTTCGTGATAAGCGACCACTTCGGTGGTCGTTCTTGTTTCCAAGCCTTTCTAATGCCGTTCGTTGGCAGCAGAAAATGCGCCTCAACGTCCTGAATCATCAAGTTTAAATACACATGAGTTGGTTTGAAAAACTATTGCCATCCCGCATTCGCACCGATGGCACCAAAAGCAAACACACCGTTCCTGAAGGCTTGTGGAGTAAATGCCCTGTCTGTCAAACGGTGTTATACCGTGCCGAAATTGACCGCAATTTGCACGTGTGTCCTAAGTGTAGCCACCATATGCGCATCCGTGCGCGGCAACGCTTAGAAGCCTTTTTAGACCCTTCGCCCCGTACTGAAATCGGCGCGGAGTTATCACCTGTTGACCGCTTAAAATTTCGCGACAGCAAAAAATACAAAGACCGTTTAGCTCAAGCGCAAAAAGCGACCGGCGAAAAAGACGGTTTAATTGTCATGCGCGGCTATTTGCACGGCTTGCCATTAGTTGCCTGCGCGTTTGACTTTGAATTTATGGCGGGTTCTATGGGCAGTGTGGTCGGCGAGCGCTTTGTGCGCGGTGTCAACACTGCGATTGATCACCATATTCCGTTCGTCTGCTTCTCTGCCAGCGGTGGGGCGCGGATGCAAGAAGCCTTGTTCTCGCTGATGCAAATGGCGAAAACCAGTGCTGCGTTAAACCGCTTAAATCAAAAAGGTTTACCGTTTATTTCGGTGTTAACCGATCCCACTACCGGCGGTGTCTCTGCCAGTTTAGCCATGTTAGGCGATATTAACGTGGCGGAGCCTAATGCCTTAATCGGTTTTGCGGGGCCACGAGTGATTGAACAAACCGTGCGCGAAACCTTACCTGAAGGTTTCCAACGCAGTGAATTTTTATTAAAACACGGCGTAGTTGATATGATTATCGACCGCCGCGAGATGCGTCAACGCTTAGTCTCTTTACTGGCGATGATGACGCGCCAACCTTCGCCTTTAGTCGCGTTATTGCCTGATCAATCTGGGCAAGACACGCCGCCAACTGATTACGCGCCTGACACAGAGCGCGACTCAGAATAAGCAAATCTAGGCGTGTAGCAACCGTCTACACGCCTGCTTTTGCCATATGATTTCCGTAGGGCGGATAAGGCGCAAGCCGTCATCCGCCGCCAATGTCGTATGACGCTACGCTTATACGACCTACAACCATTCAAACAAGCCCAAATAATTAGAGACAAGGAGTTTGCATGCGTCCTAGCGGCCGAGCCTCTGACGAATTACGTCCGATTTCCATTACCCGTCATTTTACCTGTCACGCTGAAGGATCAGTGTTAATCGCTTTTGGTAACACCAAAGTATTGTGTACTGCCAGTGTGGAAGATCGCGTGCCGCGTTTTTTAAAAGACGCAAAACAAGGCTGGGTGACTGCTGAATACGGCATGTTGCCACGCTCGACGCATCAACGCATGCAACGCGAAGCCAGCAGTGGCCGTCAAGGTGGACGTACTTTAGAAATTCAGCGTTTAATTGCCCGTTCTTTGCGTGCAGTAGTGGATTTAGAAGCCTTAGGCGAACGCTCAATCACCGTGGATTGTGATGTATTGCAAGCAGATGGCGGCACGCGCACAGCGGCAATTACTGGCGGTTATATCGCGTTAGTGGATGCGGTTCAGCATTTATTAAAAACCAAACGGATTAAGAAAAACCCAATTCACGGTGCAGTAGCAGCGGTGTCAGTGGGCATTTATCGCGGCACGCCTGTCTTAGATTTAGAGTATGTCGAAGACAGCGAAGCCGAAACTGATATGAATATCGTGATGAATGACGTGGGTGGCTATATTGAGTTACAAGGTACTGCCGAAGGCCATGCTTTTTTACCACAAGAATTAGACGCGATGTTGGCCTTAGGCAAACACGGCGTGCAGCAGTTATTGGCGAAGCAGCAAGAAGCCTTAGCACAATAAAAACAACTTGCCGCGTTTTATGAAATTAAAGCGCGGCAGGTGCAGTGGCGATGGTTTGCCAGACAATACGCTCAAAACCTAAAGCCACTACCGCCGTCATTTGCAAACGCAATACTTCACCATATTGCTGTGCTAAAGGTGGCTGATAGCGTTGCAATTGATTACTGGCATCGGCAAAGGCTTGTTGCACGGCTGGCAAAGCGTGGATTTGCTCATGGGATAACGTGCGCACCTCAGCCGCAGTTAGGCCAACGCTTTTTAAAGACAGAAATTTAGAGTTTATAACACTTTCTGTTGATCCTCCCGCCTCCCACCATTCATGGAAGCAGACACCAACAAGTTTTCCAGCCAGTTGTCAGCATAGCGTTTTCCATTTAGACGTTCGGCAGGACAAATTTGCCCATGATACTTTGTAATCGTCGCAGGAGATGAGGGGCAAAAATTCCACAACAAAGCCATAGCTTGAACATGCTGTTCAGCAGAATTGATATTAGCGTTGTAGGGTGGGCGAAATCCCACACAGTGCAGGGTTAAATAATTGATGATTGTTCATGTGGGATTTTGCTCACAGTGCAGGGTTTGGTGGGCAAAACGCCGATTAAGCCCGAAGATAAGACCTGTCTCTCGGCGACGTTTCACCCACCCTATAAAATCCTACCGATTCACATCCACCACCACACGCCCGCGCACTTTCCCTGCAATAATATCCTCGCCGACACCAATCACATCCCCAAGGCCAATTTCTTGGAACATGCCTTCCCGTTCGCCGATGGCAAAATCGCGGCCTAAGCGTTCCCATGCTTCCACGCGCTGCGCACGCGGTGCCATGACGCTATCAATGCCGTATAAAGTGATGCCGCGCAGAATAAAAGGCGCGACTGTTGACGGAAAATCCATGCCTTGCGCCAAACCACAGGCCGCGACTGCGCCATGCATCTGAATACCGGCACAGACATTCGCTAAGGTGTAACTGCCGACCGAATCCACCGCGCCAGCCCAACGTTCTTTTGCTAAAGGCTTGCCCGCTTTTGACAACTCATCACGCGGAATAATGCTGCTTGCGCCCAAGGCTTTTAAATAATCCGCTTCTTCGGTGCGACCGCTGGAGGCAACCACGCTATAACCTAACTTAGACAATACGCTGATTGCCACGCCGCCAACGCCGCCGCCTGCGCCAGTGACTAAAATCTCGCCATCTTCTGGTTTAAGGCCGTGTTTTTCCAAGGCTAACACGCATAACATCGCGGTATAACCGGCAGTGCCGATGCACATTGCTTGCTTCGCTGAAAACGCGGCGGGTAAAGGCACTAACCAATCGCCTTTTACTCGTGCTTTTTGCGATAAACCGCCCCAATGGGTTTCGCCAACGCCCCAACCGTTTAACACCACGCGGTCGCCAGCTTTCCAATCAGGATGACTGCTTGCTTCAACTGTGCCTGCAAAATCAATCCCGCCTACCATTGGGAACTTGCGCACTACGGGAGATTTGCCGGTAATCGCCAAACCGTCTTTATAGTTAATGGTGGAATATTCCACCGCCACTGTCACATCACCTTCTGGCAATTGCGACTCGTCTACCTCGGTTAAGCTAACGCTTTGGCCTTGTTCCTGTTTGTCGATAACAACGGCTTTAAACATGAAAATCTCCTTTTAGGTGGTTTTTAAAGTTCAGCGCACGATGTGGCGGAAGAACTGCTCCGCAAAACGCTGTAAAGGGGTATCGTTACGGGTTAACTTGGCACGCATCACTGCACCTTCCCAACCAATCCAGAAAAACTCGGCAAGTGCCTCGACATCGGCATCCGCTGGGATTTCGCCGCCTGCTTGCGCTTCTCGTAAACATTCGGCAACTCGCGTCTGCCAGTCTTTCAGCACAGCTTCTAATAACGCACAAAAACCATCATGAGTGCCGCCCATTTCTTGGCCTAAATTGCCGACTAAACAGCCGCGCCGATAGTCATATTTCTGCATACCGTGGGTTGCTTCGGCGATAAAATCATGGAGGCGATCTAAGGGGGCGCGTTCTACATTGCCCAGCAAGCGGTCAAACTTCGCGGCAAAATACTCTGCATAGGCGGCAATCACTGCCTCGCCGAATTTTTCCTTGCTGGCAAAATAGTGATAAAACGAGCCTTTCGGCACACCGACAAGGCGCAACACTTCATCAATGCCGGTGTTGTTAAAACCTTTCTCGGTCAAAATGGCCATGCCCGTTTGTACTAACAAGGCGCGTGTATCAATACGATTTTTACGCGCTTTGCGTTGTGGTGTAGGACTGGTTTGTGTCGTTGTGTCTGTGTTCATGGATAAATATTAGACCGGTCGTATAGAAAATGCAAATGCGTTTTAACGGTTTGATTTTTAGTCGTTATGCCGCATCTTGTTACAGCAAAGGGGCATGTTTTATGCTGAATTTTATCTGTAGGCGCGAAATCACTGTCATTAAGTTAAGGCTTTGCACCGTCTTGTAGGGCGGATAAGGCGACAGCCGTCATCCGCCGTCGGTGGCTTGGTTCAAGCTTCAAGCGTGTGATGTCGGATGACGGCTAAAGCCTTATCCGACCTACAAAAGAGCTTAATTTAATGGCAGTGAGGCGCGAAATGGCAAGAAAGTCCATGTGCAGTGTTTTACACTTAATAATAGATAGTCAGCAAAAGCGGGAGGAACACGTTAAAATCTTGTTGGATCGAGGTGACATCCATTTGGAGGAGAGGACAATAATGTACGATAAAACAGAAAAAGCAGCTTTAGAACAAAAGTTGGCAGGCTTGGAAGCGACCTTAAATCAGTATATTCAGCAAAAAATGCATCCGCGTGATTTAGCAGAAATTGCGGTGCAGATTTCTGAGGTACAGCAAGAGCTTAAGTTGTTTGATGATGCGTAAATGTGTGATGTAGGAGCAAAAAAACAACCGTTAACTCGTTCCCACGCGCTTTGCGTGGGAGTGCGTGCTGTGCCGCTCCTGCGGCACGTATAGTCGTATAAGCTGTCGTTGGGGCTTGACTCGCGCCGCAGGAGCGACGCAGCATGCATTCCCATCGGGACGATGGGAACGAGAAACTACTTGTTTTTAATATGAAATTCTGACTTGTGTAGATACCTTTGCCCTTTGGGAGAGGCGGTCGGTGAGGGTTATTCTCATTCAGATAACAAACCTCAATGGTGGAATACGGCTTGCGCCTATTCCACCCTACAAACAGACTTTAGCCTACTTGTTTAATCGGAATCACTTTTGGCGCATCACCTTCCGCGACTGCATCTAATTCTGCAACTTGCGCCCGAATCACCCGCTCTAATTCATCGACTAATTCTTCATTTTTCACTTTGTGATCAGGTTTGCCTGCCACATACAGCAAGTTATTCGGCGTGCCACCGGCTAAGCCAATATGTGCTTCTTTCGCTTCGCCCGGCCCGTTAACCACACAGCCAATTACTGCAACATTAATCGGCGTTAAAATATCTTCTAAGCGGGCTTCTAACTCGTTAACGGTTTTGATCACATCAAAGTTTTGTCGTGAACACGATGGGCAAGCGACTAAGTTAATGCCTTTTTGCCGTATGTTCAGACTTTTTAAAATATCAAAACCAACTTTAATTTCTTCCACTGGATCAGCGGCTAAGGACACGCGCAAGGTGTCGCCGATGCCTTCCATTAACAACATGCCTAAACCAATCGCCGATTTCACCGCGCCAGAGCGGAAGCTACCGGCTTCAGTAATGCCTAAGTGCAACGGCTGCTCGATTTGGCTGGCTAATTTGCGATAAGCCAACACGGTCATAAACACTTCTGAGGCTTTTAAGCTGATTTTGAAATCAGGGAAGTTTAAGCGGTCTAAAATGTCGATGTGCCGTAACGCGGATTCGACTAAGGCATCAGAAGTCGGTTCGCCGTATTTTTTCTGCAATTCTTTTTCTAAAGAACCGGCATTCACGCCAATACGAATCGGAATATTTTTATCCCGCGCACTGTCCACCACCTCGCGTACTCGATCTTCACGACCAATATTACCGGGGTTAATGCGTAAACAATCCACGCCTAACTCGGCGACCCGCAAGGCAATTTTATGATCGAAATGGATGTCGGCGATTAAAGGCACGCTAACTTGTTTTTTAATTTGGCCAAAGGCTTCTGCTGCCTCCATAGACGGCACAGAAACCCGCACTAAATCTGCGCCAGCATCTTGTAACGCGGTGATTTGCGCCACTGTGCTTGCCACATCACAGGTTTCGGTATTGGTCATACTTTGAACTGCAATTGGGGCATCGCCACCAATCGGCACATTGCCAACCCAAATTTGACGAGAGCGGCGGCGTTGGATGGTGTATTCAGTGTGCATGCAAAATCCTCAACTAAAATAAACAATAAGCCTTGGCAAGTGCTGTTACCTGCCAAGGCTTACGGGATAATACGGTGTTAAAACACGGCTTAGGCGTTATTGCGCACCACCGACAACATAAACCCGTTTTCCTTCTCGTGGGAAATCAGCTAACGCTTTTTCCTCGCCTTTATAGGTTACAGAAACGCCTTCAAAGTTACCGGCACGGATTTTAAACGGCGGTGTACCTTCTAAATCTAAGCTTTTGCCTTTTTGTGCAGTGCCTAAGAACACTTGTTTACCATCTTTATCATTGATCTGCATCCATGCGTTTGCAGATAAGTTTAAGGTCACTTTATTCGCATTTGCATCTGGCTCAGCCGCTGCCGCTGTGGTTTCTGTTGTTGCTTCAGTTGCCGCCTCTGCATTCGCTGCTGCATTGCTGGTGCTGCCATCAGAGGTGATAACCGTTGTATTGCCATTGGCGGCAGATGTTTCCGCGCCATCTTCTTCTGGTGGCGTGTACACAATGTCGCTATTGCCAGCATTGCTGCTTAATGGCACAGGCTGCATACCGGATAATGGTTGAGAAGATAATGGTAAGGATTGACCTTGACCGCCGCTCAGTGCAGGGCGTGCTTCTTCAGTGTTCGCACTTGGTGCAGGCAACAATGGGGCTGTGCTTGGTGCGCTGCTGTTTTGTTCTGGATAGAGTTTCCATAAGGTCATTAACACCATTAAGCCGATGAATAAACCAAAGGAAATGATTTTAAACCACGGATCGCCGCTGCTGGTTTGGCGTTTGGTTTGCGTGGTGTGCATGGTTAATGGCGGTGGTGCTGATTGCAACTCTTGTTGAGTGTATAAAGCCAGCACTTGTTCTGCCGGTTCTTCCAACAAGTTAGCATAAGCGCGTAAATAGCCGCGCACGAATACTGGCGCAGGCAAACGCTCATACTCATCTGCTTCTAAATCACGCATTAAGGCATAGTGCAAACATAATTTGTCTGCCACATGCTCCATTGATAAATGCTTTTGTTCCCGAACATTTTTTAAATACGCACCCGGTAAATGGTTGGCCTTGGCTTCGGCTTCTGCATTTAAGATCGGTTCTGCTTTTTCTGCTTCGGCGGTGACAACATCAACCCCAGAAGGAAACTGTGGCTCTGCCTCTGCAATGACAGGGCTTGCAGGTACTTCTGTTGCAGTCACGCTGCTTTCACTTTCAGTGCTGGTGTCAACTTTAAGGCTGTCAATGCTATCGGTTTCAGCCGTTTTTGCTTCAGCCGTTTCGCTGCTGATTGTGCTTTCTGTTTCACTGGCGACCACGTTTTTTTCTGCCTCAGTCTCTACGGGACGTGTTTCCGTTGCAAGCGGGCTTGGCGTGCCTGCTTCGGTTTCAGTTGTAGCTGTTGCGACCGGTGTAGCCGTTGTTTCCGCTTCAGACTCAGTTGTTTCTACGGAATGCAAACTGGTGCTTGAGGCAGACTCTGGCTGTTCTGTGCTGGTTGCACTGGATTCTGTTACTTCAGACTCAGGCAGATTTTTTTCTGCCTCATTTGAGACAGCTTCCGGCGCGTTATCGTCGGTTGGTCTACGATAAGCGTCATTCGAGTAAAGGGTGTATGGTGCTCTTGAGTTGGTCATGGTCGTTCCAGTTGGTTCAACAATCGGGCTTCTTGGGAATCAGGGTATTGTGTGCGGAGCTGTGAGGAATATTGGGCAACGCGATCATAATTATTCAATGCTCGTTCAATTCTTATGCCTAACCATAAAGTCTCGGAAGTTTGCTTACCGGCTCGGAGGTAACGGCGTAAATAAGATTGTGCATCAGAATATCGACCTTGCTCATAATGCAAGCTTGCCATGTTAAATAAAGCCAAGGGCGATTGCGAATTGCGCTGCAACACTTGGCGTAAATACTTGTCCGCACGGTTATAATTTTTTGCTCGCATCGCACACAAGGCCGCATTAGTGAGCGGAATCTCTGGTGTGCGATATAACGGGTTATCTAGGGCTTTCATAAAATGTTCGTGGGCTTGATCCCAATTCCCGCGTTTACATAGAAA
The DNA here is from genome assembly GCA_003245895.1 of Beggiatoa sp. Lineage (GTDB taxonomy): Bacteria > Pseudomonadota > Gammaproteobacteria > Beggiatoales > Beggiatoaceae > SZUA-411. The sequence continues at coordinate 3,046 of QKBZ01000433.1, read as the reverse complement.
CTGCCCATAATTATTGTGAATATCAGACCCCGCAGGGTCTAAGGACACAGCTTTTTCATAAAACTGACGGGCTTCTAGGCTTTGACCAAGCTGATCATATAACACGGCTAAAGCGTTGTAAGCGTCGGCGTAATCGGGCGCGATTTCCACCGCTTTTTCTAAACGGTTTAAAGCAATGTCATATTGCTGACGGCGCATATACTCAATGCCTAATTGCATATTTATTTCCGCCGCCTTTTCTGGCTCATAACGATTTTGCGTTGCGGCTTGCTGAAAGGTATTGTTACCTGTTCCCGCACAGCCGGTTAAAACACTGATTGTTAAGCTTAGTCCTAGCACTAAAGTCCGTTGCTTCATCCATAATGCTCCTGCCGAATCGGGATTTGTTTTAAATGCCGTCGGCTGCGATCCGTTACTTTACCTGCCAATTGACCACATGCCGCGTCGATGTCATCACCGCGTGTTTTGCGCGTGACCGTGACAATACCACCTTTCCATAAAATATCGCGGAATAGCTCAATCACTTCTGGGCGTGAACGTTGATAATGCGTTTGTGGGAAAGGGTTAAACGGAATTAAATTGACTTTGACCGGCAAGTCACGCAACAGTTTAATCAAGGCACGCGCATGTGCTGGCGTGTCGTTGACTTCGTGTAACATGACATATTCAATGGTAATGCGTCGTCGTTGGCTATCAGCGACAAACTCATGACAGGCGGCTAATACTTCTGCTAAGGGGTATTTACGATTTAATGGCACTAACTCATTGCGCAAGTCGTCAGTGGGCGCATGTAATGAAATCGCCAGACTGACATCGCACAATGATTTTAAACGCCGAATGGCAGGCACCATGCCTGCGGTGCTCACAGTCACCCGTCGCCATGATAAGCCATAGCTAAAATCATTCATCATCAAGCCTAAAGCTTTGACGACGTTATTAAAATTCGCCAGCGGTTCTCCCATGCCCATCATCACGACATTGCTGATGGCGCGCTGGTTTAAATCGCATAATTGGAAGCCTTCCGCCCGCAAACTGTGTTCAGCCACCCACAATTGCCCCATGATTTCTGCAAGGGTTAAATTGCGGTTAAAGCCTTGTTGTGCGGTGGAGCAAAAGCTGCAATCTAAGGCACAGCCCACTTGTGACGAAACGCACAAGGTGCCGCGATCTGATTCGGGAATAAACACCATTTCAATGCAGTTGCCATCTTCTAAGCGCAACAACCATTTGCGTGTGCCGTCGGCAGACTGCTGACAGGTCACCACTTCAGGTAAGCGCACTTCAAAGTGTTCTTGCATGCGTTGGCGTAACGCCTTGCTTAAGTTGGTCATTTCCGCATAGTCAATGACACCGCGCTGATGCACCCATTGCAAGACTTGGGTGGCGCGGAACGGTTTTTCGCCGTGTTCGACAAAAAACGCGGTTAAATCGGCTTGATCAAAATCAAATAAGTTATTCATCATGTCAGTTATCAGTTTGCACTCACTAGGCACTAGGTTATCAGTGAACAGACAGGCTCACTGATAACTGTTCACTGATGCTAATTAGCGCGTGCGGGCGCAGAGTTCCGCAGCACTAAAGAAAAACTCAATTTCATTTTTTGCAGTTTCAGCAGCATCAGAGCCGTGTACTGCATTTTCGTCGATGCTGTCTGCGAAGTCAGCGCGGATAGTGCCCGCGTCTGCTTTTTTCGGGTCTGTTGCGCCCATTAAGTCGCGGTTTTGTGTAACAGCGCTTTCGCCTTCTAAGACTTGTACCATGACTGGGCCAGAGGTCATGAATTCTACTAACTCACCAAAGAAAGGACGTTCTTTGTGAACAGCATAAAAAGCTTCTGCTTGTTCGCGGCTTAAGTGCAACATTTTAGCTGCGATGATTTTTAAGCCTGCTTTTTCAAAGCGCGCATAGATTTCACCGATCACGTTTTTAGCAACAGCATCGGGTTTAATAATAGACAAAGTGCGTTCAATCGCCATTCAACAATTACTCCATTCAAGGATAAGTGAAAAACCAGTGGCAAATTATACGCGGGTTTGTAAACAGATGTGAATGGTCGTTAGTGTGATTCCTGCGCGTTTAGGAAAAAAAGCGAATTTTTGCCATTTTTTGGCAATCAGTTTGACATTTTTATGACATTTTATGGTGTTACAGCGTTGTGCTGCAACTTCACGCAGCGTGATTGGGGGTTAGTAACAGTATAGTCAGGTGTGGGGTTCGTGCAAATTTTGCGCTGCAAAATAGGTGGTATGATGTGGGGTAGGGTCATTTTGCTGAGGTTGGGTTATGGGTTTAAGTCCTGAAGTGCGTCGGAGAATTGAGGAGAATCGGGTTAAGCGTGCGCTGGTTTTGGATTTGCGTGGAACTGACTATGGGCTGTTACTGCAAGTAGTTCCTGAAGAAGTCCGAGAGCTAGAACATTTAGAGCAATTGTTACTTGGTAAAAATGTTATTCAATGTTTGCCTGATTGGTTAACAGAATTACCTAAGCTGCAATTTATCCAACTGAATCAAAATCCGTTGCGTGAAGTGGGTAAGGTGAGGAATTTAGTGTTGGATTGGGGTGTATGGTGGCGTTTACGTCAGGCGGGTAAGTTGGATGATGCACAAGTGGCGGGCTTGTGGCTGCGTTGGGAATCTGGCGAGATGCTGGAAGCGGCATTGGCGTTGCCGAATTTGCGTTGGCTAGATTTGAGTGAGCAGCGATTGCGAGCAGTGCCTAATAAGGTTTGTCAGTTATCAAATCTGCAAACTTTGATCTTGAATCAGAATAAGCTCAGTGCTTTGCCGTCGGAAATCGGGCAACTGCAAAACCTGTCTCAGCTTGACCTGAGAAATAATGGACTCAGCGCGCTGCCGCCGGAAATAGGGCAACTGCAAAACCTGTCTCTGCTTGACCTGAATGATAATAAGCTCAGCGCGCTGCCGCCGGAAATAAGGCAACTGCAAAACCTGTCTCTGCTTTACCTGAGAAATAATGGACTCAGCGCGCTGCCGCCGGAAATAGGGCAACTGCAAAACCTGTCTCTGCTTGACCTGAGTTGGAATC
>QKBZ01000424.1 GCA_003245895.1 Beggiatoa sp. | reverse complement strand
ATGGAAGTGACCGTAACTCAAGGCATGTTAGGCGCGGAGATAATGTTTACCGCCATGATTCGCGACATCAGCGAACGCAAGCAAGTTGAGGAACAGGTATTTGCTGAAAAAGAACTGGCAGAGGTTACGCTGGCTTCGATTGGCGATGCCGTGATTACCACCGATCACCGTGGTGTGATTACTTATTTAAATCCAGTTGCAGAGCGTTTAACCGGTTGGCACCGAGAACACGCGGAAGGCGAAAGCCTGTCGGTGGTATATAACGTAGTGCAAGAGAGTAACCGCGAGCCGATAGCTGATCCTGTGCAACTGGTGTTAAGTCGTGGCACGGTGTCAGGCTTAGCCATTCATGCGGTATTAGTGCGGCGCGATGGCGAAGAATTTGCCATTGAAGACACCGTGGCACCGATTCGCAATCGCCATAACCAAGTGATTGGTGTGGTGTTGGTGTTTCATGATGTGACCAAAAGCCGCAAGTTAGCACAACGTTTATCGCATCAAGCCACACATGATGCCTTGACCGGCTTGGTGAATCGAGTCGAGTTTGAAAACCGCTTACAACTATTGCTAGACAACGCAGAGTCCGAGCATGTGCGCCATGTGCTGTGTTATATGGACTTGGATAAGTTCAAGATTGTTAATGACACTTGCGGGCATGTGGCGGGCGATGAATTGTTGCGCCAATTAACCCGCTTGTTTAAAAGTCGCGTGCGCGGCAGCGACACCTTAGCGCGTTTAGGCGGTGATGAGTTCTCCATTTTGTTTCATGCTTGCCCATTAGAGCAGGCGTTTCAAATTGCTAATCAATTGCGGGTCGCGGTTGAAGGTTTCCGTTTTGTCTGGCAAGGCAATAGTTTTGTGGTTGGGGTTAGTATTGGTTTAGTCGATTTAACCGGACATGAAGGACAGTCCCTAAGCTCGGTGATGGCCGCAGCAGACTCGGCGTGTTATGCAGCGAAGAATGCAGGGCGAAATCGAGTGCATGTTTTCCAAGCACAGGACTTAAAACATGCGCAGCAGCCTGAGCAAATTCAGTGGGTGCAGCGTATTGAGGAAGCCTTGGAGCAAGACCGTTTGCGCTTGCAATATCAGCCGATTATGTCGTTACAAGATGAGCATGAAGATGGTTATTATGAAATCTTCGTTAATATGCTTGATCCCGACGGTCGTGTATTGCCACCGGGCGCATTTATGCCTGCGGCAGAGCGTTACAACTTGATGTGTTTGATTGATCGTTGGGTGGTGCGTAATGTACTGGCGTGGTTAAGCGATACCCATACCCAACATCGCGTGCGTTTATGTGCGCTGAATTTGTCCGCCGCTTCGTTAGCAGATGATGACTTTTTACAGTTAGTGCAAACGCTGTTTGTGGAATATCACACCGTACCGTCACAAATTTGTTTTGAAATCTCTGAGACGGCATTAATGGCCAATTTTGCCCGCGCCAGTCATTTTATTTATGAACTGCGTAAGCTGGGCTGTTTATTCGCTTTAGATGATTTTGGCAGCGGTTTGAGTGCGTTTAGCTATTTGGATGAGCTGAAAATCGACTTCATTAAGATTGATGGCAATTATGTGCGTGATATTGCAGATAATCGAATGGATTATGCCATGGTGGAATCGATTAACCATTTAAGCCATTTGTTGCGGATTAAAACCATTGCTGAATTTGTCGAAAGTCAGGCTTCATTAGAACAATTGCGAGCGATTGGCGTGGACTTTGTGCAGGGATTTTTTATTGCTGAGCCACGTCCGTTAGAGCAATTGGCGGGGGTGCGCTTGATGCCGCGTTAAGTGTTTTCTCGTTCCTGCACACCGAGTCACTGCTGTGTGTTGTAGGGCGGATAAGGCGCAAGCCGTCATCCGCCGTCAGTGGCTTGAGATACACCTTACTGAATTCATGTCGGATGACGGCTTAAGCCTTATCCGACCTACATGTGCTTAACTTAATGACAGTGACTCGGCATGTAGGAACGAGAAAAAAAACTACGCCGCATTTAACTCATAAGGCAAAGGCTCAACACTAAAGACTGCGCCATCTGCACTACCCAAATGAATTTCTGACGCATCTGCTTGTGCAATTTGCAACACAGCTAAAGCAGCATAACCGCCATTAGGATGTGCTTGTGCTGATACCAGTTGACCAACGCTTTGTTCTTGACCTGCAACGTATAAAGCAGTATTTGCTGCGGGTGCACTATCTGTTTGAATGCGACCTAAATACATACGTTGTTTTAAATTGCCGAGATATTGCAGACGCGCCACGATTTCTTGACCAGCATAACAACCTTTTTTGAAGTTAACGCCGCCAATCAATTCAAAGTTCACCATTTGCGGTACAAACTCATCAGCCGTTGCAGCGGTGATTTGTGGATAACCCGCCAGAATATCTAATAAGCCCCACGCTTTTTGCCCAACAAGTGGCAAGCTTTGTTGTCCACAGAAGGTTTGCAACACATCCGCTTCACCGATGACTAAATAACGCGGCATCACGCCTGCAATTTTAATCACGGTTACATTGCCTGCGGTCACTACACCATTGTCTTCGCTAGGTAATTCAATACCTAAACCTGTTTGCAGAATTTGTGCACTTTGATCGCCGCTGATGCCTAAACGCACTAAGCTGTCGCTGACATCGGTTAATTTCACATCCGAACGCAGCACATACATTTGCAAGCGTTTTAAGGTCGTTGCTAAGCAGTCAGCCGGTAACAGCAAGTAATAGTCATCACCCCGTTTAAACAAACGGAAGTTGACCAAAATACGTCCTTTAGGGCTGCACCATGAAGAAGATTGACTGTGTATGTCATTTACTTCACGCACATCGTTGGTGAATTGCCCTTGTAAAAATTGGCTGGCATCGTTGCCACTGACTTGCACTAAGGCGTAGTGGGACAAATCGGCAAACACAGTGGTTTGTAAGACTTGTTGTTGTTCTTGTACAGGCTGTCCAAAATCTTGTAATTGCCCTTGTTCGTCAAATTGGGCATTTTGTGAGGTTAAATAAGTCTGCCATTGTGATGTCATAGTCGCCGGTTCCTTTAAGCCATAAAACAAATGTGCAATACGCGCAGCGAAAGTATATAACGCCTAGCACTTAGGAATGCAAGCAAGGCTTGGTTCAGATGAATGATTCTATTACACTGCTTTCAGCATCGCAAAAGCCCTGATCTCATTACGGGGACTTGATAAACCTTGTTTCAATCAAACTGGTGTCAAAACCGCTAAAGGAGAAAAGCCCATGACTATCAATCATAAAACCTTAAAATTACTCGCTATTTTGGGGCTGACTGCCGCTGTTGCCATGACCGGTGCATGTAGTGGCAAACGCAGCAATTTAATGAGTGATCAACCTGATACCCGCAGTGTCGCGCCGATGAGTGATGAGACAAATAAAGCGGAAGTGTGTATGGATAATCCTGAGCATCCAAGTTGTGAGATGGATGAGTCTATGGATGAAGGGCAGGAGAAGATGTAGAGGGTTATTGTCTGACTCCCATGTGCTTTGCACGGGGGTAGGTATTGACATGTCTGCATTACGAATCAAAGGCTAGCATTAGCCTTTGATTCGTAGGATACACCACTTTTGCATAAATATGCTTACCTGTTTTGCTCATGAATATACTGAGCATAAAGTAAGTCAGCAAAATCAGTTTCATCAATTTCTCCTATCACTAAATCTCTGACAGCATCAGCAAATAACTCATTGTCGGCTGTTAGCTCATAATCGTTTAATGATAGGTATTCTAAGGCAACGGCTAATCCTGTTCTTTTGTTTGCATCAGATAACGCATGAGAAACTGCTATACAAGTGGCATATTTAGCTGCAATTTCAAATACATCATTTAAATCAGAATAAGCAATTGCATTATCAATGCGTCCTAGTGCACCTTGTAACTTTTTAATATCAGCACTGCCTTTCATGCCTGCTTCTGTTTCAAGAATAAAGGCATTTATTTCAATAACGCGTTCAAAGGGAAAGAAAATTAAATTCATTACATATTAGCAAGCTTTTCAAAAGTACGCTTATGCCTTCTTAAAACAAGCTTTGTCTCTGATTTAACGATTTGTTTCCCTTGCTCGCCCGTCAAATCTAGCTTTTTTGTTGCTTTTATTTTTGGACGGTTTACCGCTTTTACCCCATAAACCTCAATTTTATTGTTCATGTTTATTATCTCTCCCTCAGCTAAGTAAGCCATTTCACAGTAAATATACATAAAAAGGCTTTAATGAAAAATACTATATTCGTTTGATTGTATTAATTTTTAATTACAACCGCTCCCGCTGCTGCTTCAACAACGCCTCCACCCGCGCCAAATCATGCCGCGCCCCCAAATGCTCAAAAATGCGCTGCGCCTGCTGCAAATGCAAACGACCGGCAACCTCATTAGGTTCTGCATGACGGGCTAACTCGTAATGCGCTAAGCCCTCCTCATACACCATCCCCAAACGGGCGGCACAATTCATACTCTCACGCCACAAACTGCGGGCGCGATTGGCGCGACCTTGTAACCAATGATGCAAACCTTGCCATAACAAGGCGCGGGGTTTTGCAATCGGGAATACGCGGGCATAGCGCGATAACATCTGACAAGCGCGGCGCGATAAACGGGCGAAGGCATAACGCTCTTTAGACGACAAGGGTGCAGAGGCATGCTCGTCGCCATTCGGTTGGCTATGCGCTTCCCAACGCATTAAATAAATTTGCGCCACACTGGCATAACTTTCTAATAAATCAATTGCCATCGGCGGCGTTTTTTCTAATAAATGCGAGGTTTTAGTCGCCATCTGAATCGCTTGTTTCGGCAAGCCTTGATAACCATACACCAGCGTTAAAATGCCACAAATGCGGATCGCTTCGGTTAACTTAATATCCTCGC
>QKBZ01000387.1 GCA_003245895.1 Beggiatoa sp. | reverse complement strand
AAATTCATTTCCATTTAAGGCAAGAAAAACCAGATTAATCAAACTACTAAACTCTGGTAAATTACCTGTTAATCCCATCTCAGCCATACTGAGATAATTTAAACTGGTCAATTTTGAAATTAATTTAAAATCAATGGATAACTTGCTATTCCCCGTCAGTATTAGGGTTCTTAAATTATCTAAAGTGCTTAAATCAGGAAAATTACCCTGCAAATTATTGTTTTTAAGTTGAATGCTAACAACTTTTTCATTGTTACATACAACACCATTCCAATTAGTACAAGGAGTGTTATTAGATAGCCAGTTACTATTATTTATCCAGTTTTGACCATCTGTACTGTTATAGAGTGTTACTAAAGTTTCACATTCAGCAAGTGAAATTTGCTTTACCTTAGAGCAATTAAATGTATTTTGTGCATGTGCATACAAACATATGCTGAACAGCAATAACATTGCTCCAATCTTAGTTGAAAGTCGATTTATCATAAATAAACCTCTATAGCTAGATTGTGAGGGTGTATTTAATTAGGGTTGAAAAAATAAATAAGGCCAAAATATTGACCTTGATATGACAAAACGCATTTGTCACATCAAACTGAACCATATCAAATTATCTGTTGCAGAACCGTTGCACAGAACTGTATAGGCCGTAAAAAAGTAAGGTTAATAACTTATAAATAAGGTGGGATAATGACTTCTTTTGCTACACAACTAAAGTATTACATGGAGCGAGCCAATATTGGTCCTGAACAACTCGCTAAGAAAATTTATAAAGATAGAACAACAGTTTACCGTTGGTTAATAGGCCAAACTGTACCTCGTAAGAATCGACAAATCGTGTTAGATTGTATTCCGTTTCTACGAATGCGTTACGCTAATGAAGCAGATCAATTGTTGCAAGCAGCAGGTCATGACATTCTTAATGCAGAAGAAAAGCAGGCTTTATTCCCTCTCGCAAATAATTGTCAAACAATACTACCAAATAATAAAAATCATCATTATTTTATTGAACACTTGCCTAAGCCTGCCCAAATACTTGTTGGAAGAGAAGAACAACTTCAAAAATTAAATCAAGCTTTACAAAATCCTGAAGTACATTTTGTGAGTTTAATTGGAGAAGGAGGGGAAGGTAAATCTGCTTTAATGTTCGGTTGGCTACAGCGTTTTTCACCAGAACAGCTAGAAAAATATCATGTTGTTGGTTGGTCTTTTTACAGTCAAGGAAGTCATGATACTCAAACAACCTCTCAGCGTTTTTTTGACTATATATTTGACTTATTTGAAATTCCTAAAACACAGATACCCAGTAACAATGAAGCTAAAGGACAGTTTTTAGCAAAAATCCTAAGTCAACTCCCTATTTTATTAATTCTTGATGGACTTGAGCCTCTACAATATCCACCTGATATACAACAAGGAACACTTAAAGATAATGCACTTACGGCTTTTATTCGGTCATTGAGCCGTATGGAGTGCCATCCAGCACAATTAATATTAATCAATAGTAGACAATTAGTTATTGAATTTGAAAACATTTCTCAACATGAACAGATTAATTTACAACATTTAACGCCGAATGATGGTGCTATGTTATTAAAACAAATAGGTATTCATGGAGAAACAGAAGAATTATTAGATGCAGTCAATGAATATCAAGGCTATGCGTTATCATTAACAATGTTAGGGTATTTAATTAAAAACTATTATGATTCTAATATAAAACAAAGAAAAATGATTGGTAATTTTCTTGATAAGTGTAATGCCGTATCTCATGTTGAACGTATTATTGAATTTTACCAGAAATTTGTATGGTGTGAATATGAACGTGACGGTTCTTTAAAAACAGCTTTTTTATGTTTAATTGGTTTATTTGATCGGCCTGTTAAAGAAAGTGAGATTTATTTTTTAATAAGAAAAAGTCACTACGTAAAAGAGTTGAAATCGACAGAAAATGATTGGAAGAAAGTTCGTAAAAAGCTGCTTGCTTTAAATTTAATTTCAGAAAAAATATCAATACATAAAATTATTGAAATAGACTGTCATCCTATTATTAGAGCTTGGTTTGGAGAATCTTTTAAAAAGCAGGAGTATAAGTTATACCAGCAAGCCAGCCAAGTTTTGGCTGACTATTTTTCAGGCTTAGTTGCTCATAAAAAGCCTAAAAATAGTCAAGAACTTGAATATTTAAACCGTGCTATCCATCATGCTTGTAATGCAGATAACTACCGTTATGCCTTAGACTTATTACAAAAACGAGTGCTCAATGGAAAAGGTGATTATTTATTTGATAATCTATATAGAGATATTGGTACACATATCGATGACTTAACTGTTTTCGCTGATTTTTTTCAATATGACTGGCAATATCTACCTGAACAAATTGATATGGCTCAGCAGAGATGGTTAAATCAAGCTGTTTCTTATGCTCTACAGTTTTCAGGTCGCTTAAAAGAGACATTACGTGTTACTATTCCTGAATTACGTGAGAGAATTAAAACAAAAGATCATTTTATGGCTGTCTTTATGGCGAGAAATGCTTCTGTTTCTACAGCTTGTTTAGGTAATATGTGTTTATCGAAAAAATATGCGAAGCTTGCTTATGAACAAGCATGTAAAACCTCCCACTTAACAGGGAAAGTGGTTGGTATGACTACATTAGGATATGCAACCTATTTAAATGGTAATATTGAAGAAGCTATTAATATTTTTGAAGAGTTTTTTTTAAGTTTAGAAAAATATAAATCTGAACCAGCTTATATTGATTGTTATATGATTGCAGATGTTTGGTATTGCAGAATATTTGAGCGATTTCATGGGAATGAAAAACTAGAAATACTTAGTAAACGTGTCCAAAATGCGATTAAAGAATTAAAAAAACAGGAAAATAACAGATTTCTTTTTAATGCTCCTATTGTTCATGCTAACTATGGAAAAATACTTTTTTCTCAAAATTATAAGCATGATGCTAAACTAGAATACGAAGAAGCTATTGAAAAAATTAACAAGGCAAATAACTTACTGATGACTCCTATTGTTCTTAGAGATTGTATTGAATTTTATCGACGGACTAAAGAATATGACGCTGCTGCGGACACTATCTATGAAGCTTATGGAATTACAAAAAGAAGCCAACTGAAATTATTTATTTCTGATATAAAACTTCAAGAAGTGAATTTATTGTTAGACACAAGACCAGACGATTACTTAAATAAAGTTGAAATTTTATATCGAAAACTTAGTAATTTAATATTTGAAATGGATTATGGACTGAGATTTATTGAGCTAGAGCTATTAGCTGCCCGCAAAGCTTATCATCTAGAACAGCCTACACAAGCACAAAAGCATTTAGAGAATGCTCAATATATGATTGAGCATTCTCATCAGTATGGCTTATATCCACAATTAAAGACAATTCAGCAGACAGAATCATAAAATTCTCAATATATTTAATTGTCAGTCTAATTAATATTCCGGCGGCACAAACCCCACATCATTCGGATTCAAAAAAATAAACCGAAAATCCCCCTTTTCCATTTCCACAAAATCCATCACCGCGCCTTGTAACAACTCCTTATGCCGCGCATCAAACACAATATCGACACCGTGTGAGGTTATATGCACGTCGGTTTCTTTTTGATCATCAAAGCCCATGCCGTATTCAATGCTGCCATCGGCTAAACGGTGGGCGGCGAGGCGTAAGGCTAAGCCTTGCATGTCGCCTGCTTTGGCGGCGTTAAACACTTGTTCGGCGGCGCGTTCGGTGAGTTTAAACATAATGATTCCTAATGGCTGATAAGGCGGCGATTTGTGGCAAGCGTTGTTGTTGGCGTACAAAATTTAAAAAGCGGCTTGTCCAGTGGTTGTTGTCTACGTCGCGTAAGTGGGTGTAGCTGGCGAGGGTGTTGTGATAAATCAGGCCGTCGTAGCCGTTGATGATGCCTGCGCCGCGTAGCACGCGATAGGCAAACGGTAAATTGCTGTCGAGGTTGACCACGCGGGAGTAATGGAATTCGTGTGCGGCTAACACGGTTTCGCCCATGCCCCATAAATGTTGTGCCGTTTCTTGCACTTGCACATAGCCGCGTCCCTGCGGTTTCGCTTCCATCACCGTGTCATAAGGCAATGCGCCGACCATTGGGAAGCTTTGCCCTTGTGTGTGCAAGCTGCGCCCTAGGTACATCAAGCCGCCACATTCGGCGTATACCGGTAAATCGTTTTCTATTGCTAAGCGTAAGGCAGTGCGTAAGGCGTGGTTACGCGATAAAGCAGCGGCGTGCATTTCGGGGAAACCGCCGCCGATGAATAAGCCGTCGATGTCTGGCAAATCTTGGTCGGATAGCGCGTTGATAAAGACTAATTCCGCGCCATTGCGTTGTAAGGCTTCTAAATCGCTGGCGTAGTAAAAGCCAAACGCAGCGTCTTGCATCACGCCGATGCGTAACGGCGGCCATCCGCTGTCCGTTTGTGCAGGGGTAGCGGTGGGCAGTAAACAGGGGGCTTGTTGTGCGATGTGTAAGCAAGCGGCGATGTCTACTTGCTCGCGCACGGCGTGGGCAATTTGCTCGATGGTGCGTTGTGCGCTGTCGGCTTCGTTGCTGGGGATTAAGCCTAAGTGGCGTTCGTCGATGTTTAAAGCTGCGTCGTGTTGCACTGCGCCTAATACGGGTAAATCGGTGTATTGGCTGATGGCGGCGCGTAATTTCTGTTCGTGTCGTGCGCCGCCGACTTGGTTCAAAATCACACCGGCAAGGGCTAATTGTCGGTCAAAGGCTTGATAACCCAGCAATAAGGGCGCGATGCCGCGTGTCATGCCTCTGGTGTCTAGCACTAAAATCACGGGCGCGCCTAATAAATTTGCTAATGCCGCATTGCTGTTGCTGCCATCCATCGCCACGCCGTCAAATAAACCTTTATTGCCTTCAATCAGGCTGACATCCGCGCTTTGCCCATAACGCGCCACCGTGCGCACCAGTTCCGGCGTTGACATGGTGTGAAAATCTAAGTTGTAGCACGGGCGTTGTGCAGCTTGGCTAAGCCATAACGGGTCGATGTAATCAGGGCCTTTTTTAAAGGCTTGCACGCTATAGCCTTGTTGTGTCAGCGCGGCGCATAAGCCGATGCTAAGCGTAGTCTTGCCTGAGGATTTATGTGCAGCAGAAATGAGCAAATGTGGCATCGCCAGCCTCCTTTGGATTTAGTGAACGCAAGCCCTATATACAAACAACAGTCTGTGCTGTTTTGGGCTGCGTTATGGCAGTTACTGCCGTTAAAACATGCAGGCTTGTAGGATGGGCTGACGAAGGAAGCCCATCGTTTACCGCGAATTTGGTTGGCGCGACCGATGGGCTTCGTGCCTCAGCCCATCCTACAACTTAGCCGCCCTACATCAAATCACAGGCTCATGATTTTGTTGTGTTATTGTTATGAGGACATCAGACAATGCCGAAAAAAACCTTTCCGTGTGGTCATAAAGGTAATGGTCAGTATTGCCATACCTGTCAGCAGTTGGCTGCTGAACAAGAGGAGAAGGCGCAAGCCAAGGTGGAGAAACAGCAATGGAAACAGTCTTTTGCTGAAGACCCTATTGATTTGCGTACCTTGCCCCGTAAAAAGTTAGTGTTAAAAGCGCGTACCATTTTAGATGCTGTTAGGTCGGGTGAACCCTTTCAGCATTTCAATGGCAAACGCATGAATTACAACCGAAAAATTATTTCTATCCCCATCGATAACGATTACCGAATTTTATTCAAAGAAGACGATACTGGCTTAATACCGTTCGACTTGATGTCGCACGAAGATTACAACGTGAAAAAACCCGGAGCGAGTAAGTTATAAACACTCTCAAGCAACAACGGCAATGGACTGCCGTTAACACGCTGTTTAAAAAGTCGGTATCTGCTCCTCGCTGACGCACGCGGGCAAAATGTCAAAAATGCGCATGGCTAACAACGCAATTAACAAGGCCAAAGCCACACCGCCCGCGCCTAAGGAAAGCTCCCACAGACTGGGGCTATACGCATGTACTTGCCCATCGCCAAAACTCGACGACAGCACTTGCATGCCGGAGAATGTGTCTAGCGGAAACGCTTGCCCGCCAATAATCAACACATACAACTGAATTAAACCGCCGACCACGATGCAGACAGAGGCTAGCGTGATGACGCGCAACTGTTGCCCTAAACGTGGGTGATAGAGCAGAAACAGCGGTAATAATACGCCGAGGCCAATTTGTCCCAGCCAAAATAACGCCGTGTACACGCCGCCCTCGAACAAGAAAAAACGCACCACGCCGCGCTGTTCTTCAAAATAGGCAAAGGTGAGGAAGTAGACCACGACGAGGTATAAGGCGGTGACACTGAACATGGCGAGCAAGTTTTTTAAGCGAATAATGACGCGCTGGTTTAATTCACGTTGTCCGCCGTAACAACTGCTCATCAATATCAGCAAAAAGACTGCTTTACCAAACACCAATGACAAGGCGATAAACAACGGCGCAAGCAATGCTGTACCATAAGGTTCTCGCGCAATCAAAAAGCCGAAAATAGAACCCGTCCCCGTCGTCAGCACTAAGCGCCAGACAAAGGCAATTTTGCCCGCCAGCGGGTAATAAGGCTGCATGCGCCGTTCCATCATGAACCACAGATACACCAATACAATTGCAATAAAGCCGTTATATAACAAAATGTTCCATGTAAAAATGGAAGTAAAATTGTAGTGGGTCATGGCGACGATCAAGCGATCTGGGCGGCCTAAGTCCAGCACTAAAATGGATAAGCCACCGATTAGCAGCGAAATGGCGAGCAGGCCAGATAAGCGGCTTAACGGTTTATAAATTTCCTTGCCAAATATCACGCTAACCGAGGCGACATTTAACACGCCTGAGGCGGCTAAAATCAGGAAAATGGCGAAAATATGCGGCATGCCCCAGACAATATGGTTATTCATGCCGGTGATGATGTGACCGTGATGCTCCATTTGCCACGCGGAGAACAAGCCCCCGCCTAACATGCTCGCCAACAGCAGCAACAAGGCGTAAAAGCGGACACTTTGACCGGCTAATTTGTGATAAGTAACCGAGGACATGGTTTAAATTCCTTGATAACGCACGTTAGGTTGCAAGCGTAAATCCGCCCGCAAGGCGGTGCTGGCTTCGGTTTTTAAGCGTTGCGCGATGGGGCTGTTTGCGTCGTTTAAATCGCCGAATAACATCGCTTTGTTACCGCTTTCACCGCAAGCAGACACACAAGCGGGCAATTCGCCTGCGTCCACTCGATGCACGCATAAAGTGCAGCTTTCCACTGTCCCCTTACCGCGTGGCGCGTGGGCTTTCTGCTCGGTTAGCGGCTCGTGAATGAAGGAACGGGCTTTATACGGACAGGCCATCATGCAGTAACGGCAGCCGATGCAAATATGTTTATCGACTAATACGATCCCGTCAGCGCGTTGGAAAGAAGCCCCCGTTGGGCAGACATCGACGCACGGCGGTTGCTGGCAGTGCTGGCACAGCATGGGCAGGGAGGTGACTTTGCCGGTATCCGGTTGTTGCAATTCGACCTTGCGTATCCACTGCGCCACCGTGTCATTGACCTCACTGCTTAAGCCGTTCTCCTGTTGGCAGGCGGTGACGCAGGCGGAACAATTGGCGCATTTGCTGGTATCAATCAGCAACCCCCAACGGCGTTGAGCGCTGACCGGCTCGCTAGATTCAGCCGTAGCAAAGGTATGCAGCAACACGCTAGGGGCAACGGTGACACTTAACACACCAGCAGCGTATTTAAGAAACTGGCGGCGCGGTGTAGCATCGGCGTGGGTTTCAGACATAAAACGCTCCTATTCGGGTGTGCTGGCGTGGCATTGAAAACAGTCAATTTTGACCGCTGCGAATTGATGGCAAACGCTGCAAAAATGCTGCGGGTCGTCGTGAATGCTCAGCGTTTGCCCTTGTGCATTCGGCGTGACATGGCAATTAATACAGCCTTTTAAACTGTGCTGACTGCCGCGTATGCCTTGATGCACCGTGTCATCGCGCTGATGTTGCATCAACTGCCCATGCTGGCGGCGAATGACTTCCAATGGCTCGACACAGGCTTGCGTCGCCGACACCATCGCCTTTGCATTGGGCAAACCAGCAGGGGAAAAATACGGGCTGTTGCCGGTGCTGGCCTCATCTGCGTTCGACGAGTTGAACAACACCGCCATGCCCGCGAGCAAACCCAGCAGCCCTAACCCGACTAGCCACAGCGTGCGCGTTGCCATGCTTATTCACCTAAACCCATGTTGATATAACCGGTCGGGCAGACATCGGCGCAGATGTGGCAGCCAATGCAGCGATCATAATCGGTATAGACATAACGTCCGGTGGTCGCCTCTTTCTTCGGCGTGCGTTTCACCGCTTTTTGTGGACAGTACACCACGCAGTTATCGCACTCGAAACACATGCCGCAACTCATACAGCGTTTAGCCTCAGTTTGCGCCCGCGCTGCATCTAGGCCAATGCTGCGTTCGACGTAATTGCCGATCACATTATCGGCGGTGACTTCAACGGTGGCGCGTTGCTCGCGGGGGACGGCGTTAAAATGGCCTAAAAACAGTTGTTTGGCTTTGATAATTTCCGCAGTGCTGCGATCTTCGTAATTATGCACCGCATATTTAGCGGAGGACGTGCCGCGCAAATCGCCGCTATTATCTGCGTCAAAAGCTTCTGGGGCTAACTGACTTTCTTGCAGTTTTTCCAGTAAATCAAAATGATGCACGTCTACCTTAGGCCGTTTTTTCAGCGTGTCGTGTTTTAAATATAAATCGATGGATTCTGCTGCAATCGAACCTTGTCCGATAGCTGTGGTCAGCAAATGCGGGCGAATGATGTCACCGGCAACAAAATGTCCTTCACGGTCTTTCACTTGGTAATGTGCATCCGCGTCGATAAAATTGCGCCCATTGTTTAGCGCATCTAAGCCGCTTAAATCGCCGTACTGTCCAATGGCAGCAATGATCACGTCAGCTTCAATGACGTATTCTGTGCCTTCAATCGGAGTGGGCTGATTGTTCTTCATTTCACAGCGCACTAATTTCAAACCCGTGGCATAACCGTCGTCATTCAGCAGCACTTCCACCGGCATCACGCCGTCGTGAATGCTCACGCCTTCGCGTAAAGCGTCTTGCACTTCATGTTCAGCAGCGGTCATTTTGGCTTTTGGGAATAATGAAGTTAACGTGACTTCCGCACCTTGGCGAGCGGCTGAGGCGGCGGTGTCAAAAGCAGCATAATCGGCAGAACCGTCGGCACTGAGTTCGGGGCGGGCATGACCTAAACGGCGGGCGACGGAGGCAACATCAATCGAGGTATCACCGCCGCCGACCACGACCACACGCTTAGGCACGTTGTCCACTTGTGCTTGATTAAACTCGCTGAGAAAGGCCACGCCGCTTAGACAATTGGGCGCGTCTGCGCCTTTGATGGGCAAAGCGCGACCACTTTTGCAGCCTAACGCCCATAAAATCGCATCAAACTCCTGTTCGACTTGTTCGAGGCTGATGTCACGCCCAACGCGAGTATTCAGCCGAGTGTGTACGCCAAGATCAATGATGCGTTGAATCTCCGCGCTTAACATCTCGCGGGGCGTGCGGTAAGCCGGAATGCCATAGCGCATCATGCCGCCTAAGTCCGCATGATCATCGAAAATGGTCACGGTGTGGCCTAATAAACGCAGTTGATACGCAGCGGATAAACCGGCGGGGCCGCCGCCGATGATGGCAACGTGTTTGCCAGTGTCTATGCCAGCGGCAGGTAATTGAAAACCTTTGGCTAAGGCGGTGTCACCAATAAATTGTTCCACTGCGTTTATGCCTACATAGTCGTCAACCGCGTTACGGTTGCAATGGGTTTGACACGGCGCAGGGCAAACGCGCCCCATGACGGAGGGAAACGGATTGGCGGTGGTGGAGCGACGGAAGGCGTATTCCTCCCAACTGATACCGGCGGGCGGTTTTTCCATGCCGCGCACAATGCCCAGCCAGCCGCGCACATCTTCGCCCGACGGACATGCGCCTTGACAGGGCGGCGTGCGATGCACATAAGTCGGGCATTTATGGCTCCAACTGGCTTGGAAAATTTGCGCCCGTCCTTGTAGTAAGTCGCTATCGCCATCACGGAAACGGCGAAAAGTGAGTGGTTTGGCATCAGCAATGGGATTTTGTGTGGACATGGTAAAACTCCTCCTCAGCGATATTTTTTTCTCGTTCCCACGCGCCTTGCGTGGAAGCCAGATCATTTGTAGGGTGTGCGAAACGCCGCCGAAAAGCTTGATGATTAACTGAACTTTATCGGCGTTTTGCCCACCGTGTGGGAACTGGTGGGCAAAATCCCACATAAACTATGATCAGCAACCAAGCTGCATACTGTGTGGGATTTCGCACACCCTACATCTAGCGACGCGGCGGATGACGACTTGCGCCTTATCCGCCCTACTCAGACGGAGTCAACACCAACGCATCCCCCACCAACTGATGCACACTGATAATCTGATCCATCTCAAACCCGTAATAAGGCAACACCTTACTAAACTGACTTTTACAAATGGCACAAATCGCCGCCATGTGTGTGACTTGGTGTTGTTCAACTACTTGTTTTAAGGCTTGCATGCGCGGCAATGCGCCTTTTACCCGTAATTCCAATAAATCATCTGTTAACAAACCACCGCCGCCGCCACAGCAAAAAGTTTGGTCGTGGATGGTGTCCGCTGCCATGTCGTGAAAATGGTTACACGACGCTTTAATCAAAGCGCGGGGAATGATGAACTGTCCGCCCGCCATGTTGCCCATACGAGAAGCCCGCGCCACGTTGCACGAATCGTGAAACGTCACCACGCGGTGATCATTGGCGGATTTATCAAAGGTCAACAAACCGGCTTGCAGCGCGTCATAAGTGTATTCGCAAATATGTTGCGGGATGGGATAACGCGGGTCTAGGAAATCAAATGGCCCTGCTAAGGTGTTTAAAAAGCTGTAAGCGACGCGCCAAGCGTGACCGCATTCGCCAAAAATAATGCGTTTAACGCCTAGCTCTAATGCCGCTTCTCGAATGCGTAAGGTCAAGCGGCGCATATTGTCGTAACTGCCGATGAATAGGCCAAAATTTGCCGCCTCAGAAGCGTGAGAACTCAGCGTCCAACTTGCGCCCATTTGGTGAAACACTTTGGCGTAACCCATTAAGCCATCGACATGCGGCTCAGCGAAAAAGTCGGCGGAAGGCGTGACCAGCAAAATGTCCGCGCCTTTTTCATCTAAGGGCAAGCGCACAGCAACGCCGGTATCATCAAAAATATCTTCCTCTAAACCTTCTAGCGTGTTGCGTAATGCCGGTTCTGGCAGTCCTAAGTTATTGCCGATTGTGTACACTTTGCCGATGATTTCATTCGCATATTTCTGCCCACGTCCGACGCTGGCTAAAATTTCTCGCGCCGCCATTGTCACTTCGGCGGTGTCGATGCCGTAAGGGCAGAACACGGAGCAGCGGCGACATTCGGAGCATTGATGGTAATAGTTATACCAGTCATCTAACACGCTTTCGGTTAAATCGACCGCGCCGACTAATTTGGGAAAAT
Source organism: Beggiatoa sp. (assembly GCA_003245895.1). GTDB lineage: Bacteria > Pseudomonadota > Gammaproteobacteria > Beggiatoales > Beggiatoaceae > SZUA-411. Next base: position 6,277 of record QKBZ01000387.1, on the reverse strand, counting down.
ATTTACCCGCTAAGGTGAAGTAACGCCGGTACACTTTGCGCATTAAATCTTGACGCGCCACTGGCATGTTTTTCGGGTCGCCCGTGCCGAGCATGTAATGGCATTTGTCGGTACACGCGCCGCATTTCACGCAGGCATCCATATAGACTTGCAAGCTGCGGTATTTCTTCAGCAATTCGCCCATTTTGTCTAAGGCGACGTGTTGCCAGTCATCGACTAATTGTTCAGGAAAGCCTAAGGCTTTTTGCATATCTGGCTTAGCCACGAACGGCCCTGCGCCTTGCATGACATCGGGTTGCAGTTTCGGCGTTTCTAAGTATTCGGCGATGACGGGAACGGTAAATTTAGCCATGTACCACGCTCCTATGCTGCGTCTTCTAGTTTTGCCGCCCAGCGTGTGACGTGTCGGCGTTCGCGTGGGTTGTCCACTTGGTTACGGCTTGGGCTGAAAAACACCCCAGGGGCGTGCAGTAATTTGCTGTAAGGGAAAATCAGCATTAAGCCGATGACGAGCGTTAAATGCAGCAATAACAGTGGGTCGCTGGGCATGGGTTGCCAGTTGAAGCTCAGCACGCCGAGCATAAAGGCTTTGAATTGTACGATGTCTGTGGGCAGTACGAAGCGCATTAATAGGCCGCTGCCGCCGATGCTGAGCAGTAACACCAGCATTAAATAGTCGGAGGGGCTGCTGATGTAGCGGATACGTTCGACCGCAATGCGGCGGATGAGCAGGCCGGTCAAGCCTAACATTAAGGCGAATCCGGCATATTGACCGATGGGCTGGATTAATACCACCCACGACCAAACGGGGTCGAGGAAGTAGCGCAAGTGGCGCAGCACGACCAATAATAAAGCAACGTGAAATATCCAGCCGAATAGCCAAATCCATTTATTAGCGCGGAAAAGGCTTTCAAATAAGGTGACTTCGCGCAACATGCGCAGGGCAACACCTCGGCGCGTGGTGGGCGCGGGTGTGGTGGGGATTTTTAATGGCGCGGGAATGCGGGCGTATTGGTAAATTTTATAACCGACACCGAGCAGGAGGACTGCTGCTGCGAGGTAAAATAAAAGCGCGTAAATTGCGGTTAATATCATTTTGTAGCTACTCCCGCCTTTTTGTGGTTTTTGATGCGCCGGATGTGTAGGGTGAAAACTGTTGTTCTCGTTCCCATCGTCTTTCGATGGGAATGCATGCCGCGTCGCTCCAGCGGCGCGTTTAGTCGTAGTTTTGCCTTCGTTCCCAAATGGCATTTGGGGACGAGAAATATTTTTCTTATATAGAAAAGGAGCTTTCTAGTATCCAGTCTTCATCTTCTGAAAAAGGAGAATTATTATAAATTTCCTCTCCTTCTTTTTCCTCTTCCATATGCTCCGTATCAGATGTTAAAAGCATCTTTTTTAAAAAGTATTCTTGGCGGGCTTGATCCAACCCTTCATACCATATAGGTGAAACTGCAAAGTTTTCAACATGGTTTAATATTATTTCAATAATTGCGGCTTTTTTATGTTTAGCTTCTTTTATAGAGTTAAAAAACATATTAGGCGTATTATTGGGTTCTGTATCTAAGTAAGATATAATAATAGCTGTTTTAGTATTTTGTTCAACAGGAATAATAGAGAAAACAAGCTGGCTTAACTCAATATCAAAATTTAGCAAATCCTGCAATATTTCTCCTGTTATTGTTTTTTCTGGATAAAAAGGAGATGATGCAACAAGTGTTGGTTTTGAGTTAAAGATTAGTATATTATTTATTACTCGCCCCCAATCTTCTTTTTTTAAATGCATATCTAGTTTTTGCTTGTTTTTTTCTATATCTTCAATAGATTTAACAATTCCTTTTGCTCTAAGTAGCTGCTCCATTTCTAATAATGGGTCTTCAATTAAAGTACTTTTAATAAAGTTTAAACTAGCATTTTTTAAGTAAAGTTCTTTTAAAACAGTTCTATACATTAACATAAATAACTGCTGTTGCTCAAAATAAAACGGTTTATCTTCTAAAGGGGAAAATAAAGTTTTATCATGATGAGCACAAAACCCATTAAATGTAGAGACGTTACCTATTCCTATTTTTTTCAACTTAAAGGCTTGGATAATATCTTTATTATATGGACTATATGACATATTTGCCACAGGAGGAGCATAAACTTTTGACTCAAATGAAATTGGCTTTAGCATTAGCCCAGAAGATAATGTGTGAGCTTCAATAATTTTCCCATTACAGTTTGAGTCTAATGTAGAAGCCATACATTTTTTCTGTTTAAACTGTTTTTTATGGTAATCTACTAACTCTTTTATTTTTTCTGGGTTGTTTTCAAAACTCATAAATCAATTCCATTTTTAATTAAAATAAAAATTACCATTACACTAGTCTAATAAAGATTTATTTATATTTTTTTGTTTTCTTAATCTTCTTTCCACTCGGTGGGCAAAACGCCGATTAAACCCCGTTAAAAATCAACATCTCGGCGGCGTTTCGCACACCCTACGCTGACTTCATCCGCGCCGCTGGAGCGACGCAGTATGCATTCCCACCGTGAGACGGTGGGAACGAGTCAACGCTTACACACAACCCGTAGGCTTAGGCAAACCCGCAAACCGACACGCCTGTTTCGCTGGCCCATAAGGAAACAAGTCATATAAATACTTACTATTACCTTTATCCGGCCCTAACTTCTTACCAATCGCTTTAGTCAACACCCGAACCGCTGGCGCGATTTGGTATTCATCATAATATTCACGCAAAAAGTTGATCACTTCCCAATGATTAGAGGTTAACTCTAACTCATCTTGTTCTGCTAACACCTTGGCAATATCTTCGTTCCAATCGCCTAAATTGGTTAAATAACCTTCTTCATCGGTTTCAATGGTTTGACCATTAATTTCAATGCTCATGATAAACAATCCTCTTGTTATTTAGCTGTTTGGTGGTGAAATGCGTGTTAATTTTATAACCATGCCTGCGTCGCGCTATGGCTGGCAACTAAATCCACAAAATCGCCATAATCCACTAAAGTGATCCCTTCAATAATTTTTTCTGAGGGTAAACCACGCGCCTGCAAATCCGGTAACAACGCATACACTTTTTTATCGTTTAAGGCTTCTTGTAACAATGGTTGAAACTGTGTGCCTTGTATCGCGGCATAAATACCGTCTTCTAATAATAAAATGCTGCTGCCCGCTTGGGCAAAACGTAAACAACTTTGTAACGAGTGACGCTCAAACGGCGACTTATTCACTGTATGCAATAACATTTTGATTTCCCTTAAAAACTAAACACTACGTCTTGCGTTTCCATTAACTCTGCCATTTGTGTGGTATTTAACACTTCCACAGGCACAATTAAATCCTCTGCATTCAAGCCGCGTGCGGTTAAGGAATCCTGATCGACATACAGTTTTTCCACATCGTACATTTCTAAGGCGCGATACGTGGGCGAAAAGTTTTTCATCCCAATACCGTCCGTCTGCTGACCTTTAGTCAGTTGGTAAACCCCGTCATCAATAAACGCAAGGCTGACATCTTGATCAAATGCCGCACCGATTAACACCACTTCCAAAGATTCAAGCGCGTAAATCGTGCCGTAAGGGGCTTTACGGTTCACATACAAAAACTTTTTAACAACGCCGCCGCCAGCTTCGTCGTCCATCATATCCTCGTCACTCATCGTAACCTCCTGTTAATCACCAAAAACCACTAAACGATCTGCTTGAATGCCTGCTTCAATTAACTGGCCTAAACCAGAAATGCGGAAGCCGTCTGCAATGTTGTCTGCATCTTTGCCATTGCGTTTTGCTTCATTAGCATCTAACAGGCCACGTCGTTGTGCCGCTGCCACGCACACCACTAAATCAAGCTGATGTTCTTTCGCCAAGGCTGACCAGCGGTTAGTGATATGACGATCATCTTGTGGCGGTACGCTTAAGCGCGTGCCGTTGTTTACGCCATCGTGGTAAAAGAACACGCGGAAAATCTCGTGACCTTTTTCCAAGGCGGCTTTGGTGAACTGATAGGCTGAGTCCGAGGCTTGATGTGTGTAAGGCCCTTCATTAACCAATATGCCAAACTTCATTATGACGGGTTCTCCTTAAGGGTTAAGTCAGCATGGACACGTCAGGTGACAGTTTGCCACACTCAAGTACACTTGCGGTTAAAACCGTATGTGTGTTGAAGCGTTTAAACTTCGCCGCGCACCACGCCAGTTATCAATATGGAATTTTGTAAACGGTAATTCGGTCAGTTCAAAGAAGCGAGGCCAGCCAATGCGCTCTACCCAATCGGATAAACGCTCCCAGTCGCGGGCATCTTCTTTATAAACCCGTAAGATTTTTTTCACAATCGCGGCGGCTTCAGGCCAGCGCGGTGGATTGTTCGGAATGCCTGCGGCGACCAGTTTTTGAAAACTGGGTTTGCTCCGTGCATTAGAGTGGTTGCCACCTACCCAAATCGCAAGCTTAGAATGTTCAGGATCGTTAATTTGCATCGGTGGGCAAGGCGGATAACACGCGCCACAACAGACACATTTTTTCTCATCGACTTCTAAAGACGGTTTGCCATTGACTAAGGCGGGACGGATTGCCGCGACTGGACAACGTGCGACCACGGAAGGCCGTTCGCAAATGTTGGCGACTAAATCATGATTGATTTTCGGCGGTTTGGTGTGCTGCACGTTAATGGCAATATCACCTTGTCCACCGCAGTTAATTTGACAGCAAGACGTGGTAATATGCACACGATTCGGCATCGCTTCGCGGATAAATTCTTCGTGCAATTCATCCATTAAGGCTTTCACTACGCCGGATGCGTCTGTACCAGGGATGTCGCAATGTAGCCAGCCTTGGGTATGGGCGATCATGCTCACGGAAGGGCCTGTGCCACCGACGGGGAAACCGGCGTGGGTTAAGGCTTCGAGCAACGGCGCGACGCGGCTTTCATCTGCCAGCATAAATTCAATGTTGCTGCGAATGGTGAAGCGCACATAGCCATCGGCATAAGTGTCGGCGATGTCGCATAATTTGCGAATGGTAAACACGTCCATTTGCCGTTGTGTTCCGGCGCGGACAGTCCATATTTTCTCGCCACTTTCGGCGGTGTGACATAACACACCGGGTCTAGGGCGTTCATGATATTGCCATTGTCCGAAATTACGCGCCATGACAGGGTGCATATATTGAAAGGGGTCGGGTACGCCGGTTTCTATCGGCATCCGCGCAGTCGTCGCCATGAGCAATCCTCCTTTAATATTATAATATTGTAATATTTTAATGCTGATAAGTACAAGGTTTGCGGCTTAAAATATCACACACGCTTGGGTTGCCCGCGAGGAGATGCCCTCGCAGGTGGTTCAGAGATTAACCCGCCGCTTTTTGCGCAGCTTGACGCTCAAACCATTTTTGCGCTTCTTCATCCCATTGATCCATGCGCACATAAGAGCATTGACGCGGCTCGGCAACCATATTGGGATCGACTTCTAACCCAATGCCTTCAAGGAAATTGACTAAACCGATACGCTCGATCATTTCCCCTGTCCGTTCGTGTTCTAAAGCATTTTCGGCAAAAAACTCAACGGTGTTTTCTGCAATCTCTTTCAGCCGTTGAAAATCCTCGGCGGTTTCTAAACGCATAAATGGCACAATCACCGTACCCATTAAATCACCGATTTTCAGCGTGCGTTTACCGCCCATTAAAATAGTCACGCCTTTTTCTTTGCCCGCAGACAGTGCTTTAGTCATCACGTTAATGCAGTGCATGCAGCGCACACAGTTGCGATTATCCACCGCTAAGCTGTCGTCATCGTTGAGCGATAAGGCTTTAGTCGGACAACGGGTGATTACGTTGTCAATGACGTATTTACGCCCTTTCGCCGCAACAAAGTTTTTCACCTCGTCTTGATTGACACGGATGTCATCGCGCCATGTACCAATCACCGCCATGTCTGCCCGTTCGATGGAGTTCATACAATCGTTGGGGCAACCGGAGACTTTGAATTTAAATTTGTAAGGTCGTTTATGTTTGCAGTCATTCGCTAAATGACCACCAAGTGACGCGCACTTGCTCATGCTTTCACATGAGACCAGACTATATCTTCATCCCTGTGGGATGCTGCCTATTTCGGATTCGCTTAAATCCTACTTCCCGAAGGAATAGTCGTTGAACTTTTTTCAGCGTTGTCGCGTTGTAGGGCGGATAAGGCGTAAGCCGTCATCCGCCGCGATGCGGGTTGTCTGAATCAGGATTTACAGGATTAAAGAATTTTCAGAATAAACCGTGCAAAAATCT
>QKBZ01000063.1 GCA_003245895.1 Beggiatoa sp. | reverse complement strand
TCTAATTGCTTTACATCAACTGTTTTGTACTTTATTTTCTTCATCGAGAGAACGCCTGTTTTGTCTGTAGTAGGACTGGGGACTTTATCCTATTCGGGCGTTCTCTTTTTTTTGTACTATAGCTGACTACAATATCGTGACAACACTTAACTCAACATGGTGGGAACGAGAAAAACGCATATACTGCTTAACTTAATGGTGGTAGATCACATAGGGTGTGCCTAAAAAACCTGATACAGTGTATGGAATAATGCGTGCAATACTTGCATGGCTTATCAATTAAGACCGTGTATTGCATGCTCAAGTTTTATGCACATGACAACATGACATGAGCGGTGTCAATAAAAACAAATCCCTACATGCTTTTATTTGAGTATTTATGAAATTGGTAATTCTTGACCGCGATGGCGTTATTAATTATGACTCAGCGGACTATATTAAATCAGCGGATGAATGGCGCCCTATCCCTGGCAGCTTAGAAGCCATTGCCCGTTTAAACCAAGCGGGCTACCGTGTGGTAGTCGCCACCAATCAATCCGGTTTGGCACGCGGTTTATTCACACCTGATGACTTAACCGAGATTCACGCTAAAATGCATCGCCAGCTTGCAGACGTTGGTGGCAATATTGAAGCGGTTTTTTTCTGTCCACATTCCGATGCAGATAACTGCACTTGCCGCAAACCCAAAGCAGGTTTATTACACGACATTGCTAGCCGTATGGGCATTTCGCTGTCGAATGCGGTGATGGTCGGTGATGCCTTGCGCGACTTGCAAGCGGCGATTTCGTCGGGTGTACGTCCGATTTTAGTGTTGACTGGCAAAGGCCGCAAAACACTGGCGGACTTAGACGGTTTTAACGATGTGATGGTGTATGATGATTTGGCATCAATGGTTGATGCTTTATTGGCAACTGAGGAGCCTTAAAACACGATGTTAGTGCTACGCGCCAGCTTGTATTATACCGTGCTAATTGTTTCGGTATTATTTTATGCTTTATTTTCCATGACTTTATATTTAGTGCCGTTTAAATACCGCTATGCCTTAGTGGTACGCTGGCCACAATTTGCCGCATGGGCGGTGGGCAAAATTTGTGGGCTGAAATACACGGTGCAAGGTTTGGATAATATACCGGAATATCCGGTCGTGATTGCCAGCAAACACCAATCAGCATGGGAAACCTTAGCGTTTCAAAAGATGTTTGTAAAACCCACATGGGTGTTAAAACGGGAATTATTGTGGCTGCCGTTTTTTGGTTGGGGCTTGCGCTTACTGCGCCCTGTTGCCATCGACCGCAGCAGCGGCCGACAAGCCATGCAACAAGTGATTGATCAAGGCACAGTTTTATTAAAAGAAGGCCATTCCATCATCATTTTCCCCGAAGGTACTCGCGTCGCACCAGGGGCGCATAAACGTTATGGCTTAGGGGCGGCAAATTTAGCGATTGCCGCAGGCGTGCCAATTTTACCCGTGGCACATAATGCCGGTGAATTTTGGCGGCGCAATGAGTTTATCAAACGCCCAGGCACGATACAGGTGATCATTGGTGAGCCGATTCCTACGCAAGGTAAAACGGCGACTCAATTGACAAAAGAAATCGAAACATGGATTGAACAGCAAATGGTGCAGCTTAATCCACAACGCTATACAACAGCAGATGCGGCTGCCGCTGCGTAGAGCGTTTAAGTTAAGTGATTTTGTAGGGTGGAATAGGCGCAAGCTGTATTCCACCATGCGGCTGATAATCTGTTTTTATTCAGCTTTTTGCAGAAGTTTATGGTGGAATACGCTGCGCTATTCCACCCTGCAACGACAATGCTTGCTTATTCGTGACGCAGGTGCGTGGGAGCCAGAAGAATGGTCATGGCGTAATAACCCTAGGCAAACGCACTGCAAACGTGCTTCCCTCTCCTTCCTCACTCTCCACCGTAATATCGCCGCCTAGCAATTGGCAAAATTGACGACTTAACACCAGTCCCAAACCCGTGCCGCCGTATTGTCGAGCAGTGTCATCGCTGGCTTGGCTATATTGTTGAAATAAGCGGCTTTGCTGTTCTTCACTCATGCCAATGCCGGTATCGCGGACAGCAAATTCCACGAAATGGCTATCAGTCGCCGTTTGCACACTTAGAGTAATTGCACCATCTTTTGTGAACTTACAGGCATTGCTTAACAGGTTATATAACACTTGCCGCACTTTCGTATCATCAGATTGCATCTGTGCGGGTGCTTGCGCCATTTCAAGAATAAGCTGGTTATTATTCTTATTCACTAAAGGTTGTATGGTTGACACCACATCTTGAATTAACGCTGGCAAGTCAAATTCAATACAGGTTACTGGCATTTTATTGGCTTCGACTTTTGATAAATCTAATACATCATTGATCAAGCCTAATAAGTATTTGCTCGCGGAGGTAATCTTGGATAAATCATGGTTTTCACCCTCGCTATGCGCTTCTTCTGCCAGCATTTCACTATAGCCAATAATGGCATTTAAGGGGGTGCGCAATTCATGTGTCATACCGGCGAGAAATTCGGCACGGGCGCGGGCTTTTTCCTCTGCATTTTCACGGGCTTGTAATATTTCCGTTTCACGTTGCTTCGCTTCGGTAATATTCTCAATACTGCCAACATACCCTACTTGCTCACCGGTTTCGCCAATCAATGCAGTAGCAGTTTTATGCAACCATAAGCAAGAGCCATCTTGTCGTGTAATGCGAAATTTACAGGAAAAATTTGGTGTGCGTTCCTGCAACACTAATTCCCATTGCGCGGCTATTTTTTCCCGTTCTTCAGGATGCACTAAATGTAGCCAATTATCAGCTAAGCTCTCTGCTTCTCTTAAACCAAATAACTGCTGCCATTGTTGATTGGTATACAGATAATTGCCATTTAAATCGGTTTGGAAAATACCAACCGGTGAATAAATCGCTAATAAACGAAAGCGTTGCTCACTGGCTTCTAAAACCTGAATAAGTTGCTCACGCTCTTTTAATAAAGCACGGGTTTGCAAATGGGTTTTAACACGGGCACACACTTCCTCTTGATGAAAAGGTTTGGTGATATAGTCCACTGCGCCGACGCGAAAACCTTCGATTAAATCTTCGGTGTCTGTTTTGGCAGAGATAAAAATAACAGGAATATCAGCAGTCTGTGGATTGGCTTTCAATTGAGCGCAGGTGGTGAAACCATCAATTCCCCCTGGCATCATGACATCTAATAAAATTAAATCTGGCTCAGCTTTTTCTGCAATTTGTAATGCCCGCTCTCCACTTTTGGCAAAGAACAGTTTATAGCCTTCTGGTGCAAGTACTTTATGCAAAACATCAATATTGGCCGGTGTATCATCGACCATTAATACTTTTGCCTCACTTAAATCCACAATTGTGTCAGGCATGCTGAATTTGCTCCAAAGTGGCAATAATGCCGTCGATATTATATTCTGCTAATTGTTTCTGAAAATAATCTGCTAAATGCTGCAATTCACTTGAACCTTGTTGTAATTCTACAAGTAAACTTTCTAGCTCTGTTAAATCATTTAATTCAGCCGCATCACGCAAACGTTGATACAGTTCATTATCTAATTCAATATGATTAATTTCAATATCAGTTAAGCTTGTGGCAGCAGTTTCAGTATTGGTATTGGCAGCATACTCAAATTGTACCGCGAGAAACCGGCTTAAACATTGGTAAATAGATTCAAATTGAAAAGGTTTAGCTAAGAAATCTTTAAAACCTGCATCTAATAAGGGTTGTATTTGATGGCGTAAAGGGGAGGCAGAAATGGCAATACAAATCGGTTGTTTATCAATAAATTTCGGGTCTGTGCGTAAAATGCGTATGGCTTCCATACCGTCCATTACAGGCATACGAATGTCCATGAGCACAATATCGATAGTGGTGTCGGCAATCAGGTTTAATGCCTCGCGCCCATTACTGGCTTCATACACGGTTGCGCCCAATGCTTGCAACATTTTCGATAAAATATGACGGTTTTCCTGTACATCATCAACTACCAAGGCATTGACTTCACAACCTGGGAGTAGATGAGCATATAAGGCTTGCGTGTTATGTGGCTCCACCGTACCCGTACCTTTAGGTAAGGGCAATTGCAAAGAAAAACACGCGCCTTGATTAGGCTGCGATACCACTTGAATTTGCCCACCCATAAACTCAGCCTGACGGCGACTAATGGCTAAACCAAGCCCCGTACCACCTTTTTCTAAACCGCATTGCTCTTGATGAAAAGGCTCAAAAATATTGCTTTGATCAGCTACCGGAATACCGGGGCCAGTATCAATTACATCAAACACATATAAATCATTTTCTAAGCAATTAATGCGTAAAATAATGCCGCCTTGCTCAGTAAATTTAACCGCATTACCTAATAAGTTAATTAAGATTTGTCGTAACTTTCCTTGATCTGCGTAGACTAAAGTTGTTTCTTCAATTTCATGTTCTACCCACCAATTTAAATTTTTCTGCTCGCAGCGAATTTGAAACATAGCGGCTAAATCTTCAATTAAATCTTTTAAATAAAAATTCTCTGCTCGCAATTCCATTGCACCGGCTTCAATTTTAGAAATATCTAAAATATCATTGATTAAGCCTAATAAATGACTGCCGCTGTTTTGAATGATTTGTAAAGATTGGTGTTGCTCTGGGCGCAAGTTAGCATCGCGTTGTAAAATTTGTGCATAACCTAACATCGCATTCATTGGTGTTCTAATTTCATGCGACATATTGGCGAGAAAAATACTTTTTGCTTTGTTGGCTGCTAAGGCTTGGTCACGGGCTTCTTGCAATTCTGTCGTGCGCAAAGACACCATTTCTTCTAAGTGATCACGATACGCCGCTAATTTCAAATCACGGGCTTCAATCTGCGCCAACATATCATTAAAACCGTCAATTAAACGCCCTAACTCGTCTTGACTGGTTTTTAAACCACGTAAGGAATAATTTTTATTGCGCGTTACCGCTTTCATCGTTCCCAGTAAACGATCTAAAGGCTGAGTAATCACTCGCTGTAATCGTGACCCCATAAAAAAAGCCAGTAGCAATGACAGCAACATGGCTAATAAAACAATGATACCCCCCCACCATAAACGTTCTTTTAATGCAGTTAAATCTGCACGTAAAAATACCGTGCCTAATAACTCATCTTCAATTTTAATGCTTTTTAAAATGTCTAAATGATTACTGTCAAAATGGTAATGCGCTTTTTGTGTTAAGGTATCAACAGTGTGCTTAGTATTTTTTTGTAAAGAGGGTAAAGAAATGGCAATGGGTTGAATTTTATTGCGATAATAACTGGCAAATAATTTCCCATCAGTTAAGAAAATATGTGCTTGAATAATATGTGGATTCGCCTTTAAAGACGACATATTTTCTTCACCCGCGTGCACATCATTAAATAACAACGGTGCAGTGCTATTTAAACCAATTAACTCCGCTAAAATAAGCATATCAGCCACCATCGCGCGGCGTTGCGTATATAACTCATTAAGCAAAAAAGCGGTTGCGGTCAGCAATAACACGGAAGCACTGGTGATTAAAATAATCACACTGAGTTTATCTTTAATTGGAATATCACGCAGTAACGCCATAAGCCTCATGAGTTTAACGCTCTTTACTAGCAAGCCTTAATAAAAATCACGATGTATCAATGATTATTCTGTTTTTTTATGTTCTTCAATTAAACGCGCCAAAGATAACAAACGCGAACTAATGCGTAATTGTGTACGTTGTGCTGCATCTAAATTAATCTCTAACAAAATGCGTTCTTGATAATTGATTAAATTGACGAGTCCGCCTTTGATGGCAAAATCAGAGACATCACCTACCGTTAAAATGGGACGCTCAGCCGTAAAGTCCAAAATTGTTTCTAAATTATCGTGTTCTGAAGCATCAATAAAGACTAAGTGACAAGAATCAAGTTCAGTGAATTGGATGTGTTTCTTTATAGCAATTTGATGCCCACGCACCGTTTTATCACGGATATTATTTAACGTATCTCCAAAAGAATCATCGCCCATAAAACAAAAATTTAATGCGTGTTCTGGCAATTGGTCTTCATTTGGCCATTCGACTAAACGTGCTAAATTTAACAAAAAGGATGATTTTTGTGCATATTCATTAAATAACTCGTTCGCAACCACCCCAGTGGATAAACTGAGCCACAACCCTAACAACATATTCTTCAGCGAAAATAAACGCATTGACATCTTTATCGTCTCTACACATCTATCTGATTTTTAACATTATTACAATCTAGGCTGTTGCACCATAGACTGTTTAGCCAGCACGTTATCTGCTTTGATAATGCTGTAGCTTGTTCTGATGGCTCAGGTCAACATCCTGAGGGTAGTCGTGTTGCGATAAAATCAGCAAGGTGTTTGAACGCGGGTGAACATGGTCTCACGCAATACCCGTCGCTTTACATTTTACAAAACTTGCAAATAAACAAGTTTCTCTGAGGTTTAAATCAATCACATTAACGTGTAATTAGTGATGCTTTAGCACTATAGCGGAAAAAGAACCCTTAAGAAAAGCCGACAAAAATAAAATTGAGTTAAGTTGATGTTGTTTCTGCTGTGAATACCGCTTCAATGCAGCGTAAATAAGCCTGTTCTAAATCATCAGTCTCATATTGCTGACAACATTCGCTGGGTGTGCCGACGAAGCGCATTTGCCCTTGGTGTAAAATGCCCATGCGGTCGCACAAAGCCTCAACATCGGCTAATAAATGTGTGCTAAAAAAAACGGTGGTGTGTCCCGCTTGTTTTAACTGACGCAAATACTGCTTTAAATAGGCGCGTGCTTTGGGGTCTAAGCCGCTCATAGGTTCGTCGAGCACTAATAAGGGGCGTTGCTGGATAAAACAGCCAATCAAACCCAGCTTTTGCGCCATGCCTTTAGAATAGTGGCGGATTAATTTCGGCAAAGCAGTGACGGGTAAATCCAATGCCTGACATAACTCATGCACTTGTGCCACCTGATAGGGCAAGTCGCGCAATTGGCAAATTTGACGCAAAAATGCCTCGCCACTTAAAAACCACGGCGGCATAAACTGTTCGGGCAAAAAGGCTAAATCTTGTCGTGCTTGTGCCTGCAAATGTGACTGCCCATTGATCTCAATCTGGCCAGCATCCGCTGCACAAAAATCCAGCAAGGTTTTTAACAAAGTGGTTTTACCTGCGCCGTTCACCCCCACTAAACCAAAAAACTCGCCACGTTGCACGGTGAGCGAAAGTTGTTTTAACACCGCCTGTTGTTTATACGCTTTATCCACTTGCTGCACATTTAACATGGCAACCGACTTGTACTCGTTGCAAGATTCCATGAAGATGTCCTTTTCCTACGCCCAACCGATTTTTGCACTTGAGCCAACACTATGCACGGTTTAATTAATCCCCTCTCCGCTGAACAACTGCATGATCAACTGGATGACGTGTTAGGTTTAATTCTAGCCGGTCGTGCGCCGATTACCGACACCATTCACTTATTAAGCAATAGTGCCCGTGATCGCCAATTGTGGGCATTAGACTGGGTGAAACAACTGGCGCAGCACAACACAGTGTTAGCCTATCACTTTACCAAGCAATTGCCACAGGCTTTGTCGTTAATCGATGAAATCGGCATTGAACACTGGTTAACAGAAAGCCTCGATCAGTATGAAGATGCCGGTTTAGCCGCCGCAATTCAACAACTACACGACTTGCCCGACTACGCGCAACGTTATCAGCAAGCCCATAGCGGCTTGCAACTTGATGATATTCACGATGTATTGCAGCATTTTATTACCGGCTTAGATGGACGTAGCTTAAGCATTACCAGCCACGAGCAAGCAGTTTTTACCGACACAGAAACTTTATTTTTACCGCCTGCGATTCAGCAATTTCCACACACTGAAACCAATTTTTTACTGTATAAGGCGATGGCGGTGCATTTGTGGGCGCAAACATGGTTTGGTACTTGGCGGTTTAGTTTGCGCACGGTCAGTCGGCAATATGCTGATCCGCAACGGGTAGTCGCGTTGTTTCATACTTTAGAGCGTTTGCGCCTAGATGCCTGTGTTGCGCGTTTATTACCCGGTTTAGATCGCGCAGTCACCCAGTTGTTAGACAGCCTGTCACAACCGCGCATTCCTACAGGTTGGGAAGAGATTGCCGCTGATTTAGCACAACCTGAACGACAAGTGCAAGACAGTTTTGCATGGTTAGAGCAAGTGTATCAGTGGGATATTCCTGAGCCTGTCTGTTATCAGGGCGAATTACGTCCTGATGCGGTGGCACAAGTGATGGATTGCCGCATTGTGCGCGAAAAACAGCAATTGCAATCCGCGCTTAATCAGTGGCAACGCGCAGCGGCTGAGCAAGCAGGGCAGTCCAATAACTCACCACCTTTACACATTGGTTTGCAACACATGCCGCCCAATGCACAAGGCCAAGTGCAAAGCATTCCCATGTTATTTATGGATGGTGTGCCGATGACTCCACCCGCCGACATGCAAACGTTGCTGGTGTCCATCATCCAAGATCAAGGCTGTGTACCCAGTGATTATTTAATGGGTGGACATCATGAAGCTTCAGCACATGACAATGTGCGCTTAGAACATGAAACGCGCCCAGATGCGGCAAACAACCAATGGTTATACCCTGAATGGAATTATAAAACCCGCCGTTATCAGGAGAATTGGTGTTGGTTGCAAGAAATTGAGTTAGAGCCAGTCGAAGATGATTTTGTCAGTCAAACCTTGCAAAAATATCGCGGCTTGTTGAGAAGTTTACGCCGCACTTTTGAAGCCTTGCGTGGTGGCTTGCAACGTATTCGCCGCCAGCCATCAGGCGATGAGTTAGACCTTGATGCTTTAGTGTTAAGTTATGCCGACAGTCGGCGCGGTGAGGAGTTATCACCATATATTTACAGCCGTTGGCAGCGCAACACCCGCAGCATTGCGGTGTTGTTTATGGTGGATATGAGTGGATCAACCAAAGGCTGGATTAATCAAGCCGAGCGAGAGAGTTTAGTCTTGCTGTCAGAAGTGCTGACTTTGTTAGGCGATCAATATGCCATTTATGGCTTTTCAGGTTTAACGCGCCGTCGCTGCGAAATTTTCCCGATCAAACGCTTTCAAGATAGCTATAACCAAACGGTAAAACAACGTATTAGCGGGATTGCGCCACGAGATTACACTCGCATGGGTGTTGCTGTACGGCATTTAACGCAAATTCTAGCGGCACAAGATGCCCACATCCGTTTATTAATTACCTTGTCTGATGGCAAACCGGATGATGAAGGCGATAATTATCGCGGCACTTACGGCATTGAAGATACGCGACAAGCCTTGTTAGAAGCCCGCCGTTTAGGCATTCACCCGTTTTGCATCACCATTGACTCGGAAGCACGCACTTATTTGCCGCATTTATACGGTGATGTGAATTATGTGGTGATTCATAAGGTGGAGCAGTTGCCGTTGAAGATTGCGGATATTTATCGGAAGTTGACGAGTTGAAGTTCTTTGTTATACCTCTCGTTCCCAAATGGCATTTCACTGCCATTAAGTTAAGCGATTTTGTAGGTCGGATAAGGCGACAGCCGTCATCCGACACAACGCGGTTGAAGCTTGAACCAAGCGACTTACGGCGGATGACGGCTAACGCCTTATCCGCCCTACAAGACAATGACGACACTTAACTTAATGGCAGTGAAATGGCATTTGTGAACGAGAAATCAATTGTTTTTACAACAAATATTTCGTCGAACTCAGGTATGCAGGAACGAGAAAAAAACCACGAACAGACACTCACCCCAATACAAAATAAACCACCAACGCCAGCCCCAAAATTAACCCCACAGTTGCGACAACACCCATCACAATATACTGCATGGGATTACCTTGGTTAAAATCGCGGGCGCGATTATGCTCACTTTGTACACCAAAAAAGGCGGCTAAAGTGCTGTTTAACACTGTTAATATGGGTAATTTTTTATCAGGTTTATCCGCCATTGCCTCCTCCTTTTTAGCATGACTGCTAAGGCGACAGCGTTGGTTTACACCACTAAACCACCGCGTTGCTCGATAAAGCTAATAATATCAGCTAAGCCTTCACCAGTTTTCAAATTGCTAAACACAAAAGGCCGTTCCTCACGCATTTTACGGGCATCTCTATCCATTACTTCTAAAGACGCGCCAACGTGTGGGGCTAAATCGATTTTATTGATCACTAATAAATCAGAACGGGTGATACCAGGCCCGCCTTTGCGCGGGATTTTGTCACCGGCAGAGACATCGATCACATAAAGGGTTAAATCCGATAATTCAGGACTAAAGGTCGCGCTTAAGTTATCACCACCGCTTTCGATAAACACGATGTCTAAACTCGGAAACTGCTGACATAATTGATCCACCGCAATCAAGTTCATTGAGGCATCTTCACGAATTGCAGTATGGGGGCAACCGCCCGTCTCCACGCCAACAATACGTTCTGCGGGCAAGGCTTCGCTGCGGGTTAAAAACTCGGCATCTTCACGGGTATAAATATCGTTTGTCACCACCGCTAACTCGTAGCGTGTGCGTAACTGTTTGCACAAGGCATCAACTAATGCAGTTTTGCCTGAACCGACGGGGCCGCCAATGCCCACCCGCAAACTAGAAATCTGTGACATGGGAACACCTTTAGCAACGGCGTAATTGAGGGGAGAACTGCCTCTGCAAAGGGATATTACAGAGACAGTTAATCAGATGAGGGGAAAAAGTCTGTGTACGCACTGCGCGATGCAGACTTTTAAGGCTTAAGTATTTCTAACACTGCTTCCAACTCCTCACGCAGTTCTCGAATCATCTGCTGATTATGTTGGCGGTCTGGCTGAGCTGTTTCCCCTTGCAGACGCTGCTTGGCACCACCGATGGTAAAGCCGTGTTCATATAACAAACTGCGAATTTGACGAATCAAGATAACGTCTTGACGTTGATAATAACGGCGGTTGCCTCGGCGTTTAATGGGTTTTAATTGTGAAAATTCTTGTTCCCAGTAACGCAAGACATGAGGCTTAACAGCACACAAGTCGCTGACTTCACCTATCGTAAAATAACGTTTGCTTGGTATCGCCGGCAGTTCATTATTGTTGCTCGGTTCTAGCATAAGCGTTTTCTCGCACTCTGAAGTTTTTTAATAAAGGGGGCAGTCATATGATCTGAATTGCAGCAAGCTTTGACCGTTAAGCATATGTTCTTACTCTGGCTCAACCTCACCATCAAATGCTTCTACCCGCGCCCGCAGCTTTTGACCTGGGCGGAAGGTTACTACACGGCGTGCACTAATCGGAATTTCTTCCCCTGTTTTAGGATTCCGGCCAGGGCGTTGGTTTTTATTGCGTAAATCAAAATTGCCGAACCCAGACAGTTTGACTTGCTCACCACGCTCTAAGGCTTGACGGATTTCTTCAAAGAATAAATCCACCATTTCTTTAGCTTCGCGCTTATTTAAGCCCATTTCGTCAAACAATCTTTCGGCCATCGCTGCTTTTGTTAGTGCCATTGTCTCTACTTCCTTAAGTATACTCCAAGGTCTCGTTGTAGTGAGGCTAAAATTTGCTCAATCACATCATCAACTTCCGACTCTGTAAGATTGCGCGATTTCGCTTGAAAAATCAACCCTATAGCAACACTTTTTTTATCTGGCTCAATGCCTTTGCCTTGGTAAACATCAAATAATAGTAAGTCTTGCAGAATTTCTGTCGAAACGCTGTCTCGTACACAATTTAATAACGCATCAGCGTTAATTTGCCGATCCATCAATAAGGCTAAGTCACGGCGCACAGAAGGGAATTTCGAGACTTCACTAAATTGTGCTACTGGGTCAGCTAACAATGGCGGTAAGTGTAATTCAAAGAGAAATACGGGTGACAGTAAGTCTAAATCATGAATTAATTGTGGATGTAACGCCCCCATGATGCCTAAACAGTGTTCGCCTTGGTAAATCGCTGCTGTTTGACCGGGGTGTAACGCAGGGTGCGAAGAGGCCACAAAGTGGCAAGGCGCACTGTGACCAATGTGCGCTAATAAGGCTTCAACATCACCTTTTACATGGTAAAAATCTAATGGCTCGCCTTTTTGTCCCCATTGCTCAGGCATTGCGGTGCCAGTGGCAATACCCGACAGCATTTTTTCTTGTTGCAAGCCTTGCTCTGCATCGTTAATAAAGCGCAAACCCGTTTCAAATAAACGCACCCGCGATTGCTGGCGTTTTTGGTTGTGCTGCACCGCTTGCAGTAAACCTGCCCATAAGGTGGTGCGCATCACTGCCATGTCATTGGAAATCGGATTGGCTAAGGCCAATGGCGGATGATGCGGATCAACTTGCTTTAAGAACTCAGCGTCAACAAAGCTATAAGTAATCGCTTCTTGATAACCACGTTGTACTAAAGTCTGCTGCACGATGCTTAACGGGCGTGTGCTCAGCGCAGGCATACTTAAATCAGCGTGTGGCTTATGGGTTGGGATATTGTTATAACCATACACCCGCGCTAATTCTTCGATTAAATCAACTTCAATCGCTAAGTCAAAACGGTTACTCGGTGGCACTACTTGCCAACGGTCTTGACTGGCTTCCACTTGCATGTTTAAGCGTTGCAAGGCATCCGTCACCGCTTCTGCCGTTAAAGTCACACCTAATAAGCGTTCAATACGCTCAGCACGCAAAGTGATCGGCTGTTTGGTCGGCAATAAACTTTCGTTGACCACTTCTGTCACAGGGCCTGCTTGACCGCCAACAATATCTAATAATAAAGCGGTAGCGCGTTCCATCGCTGCAACTTGCAAATAAGGGTCTACACCGCGTTCAAAGCGGAACGAAGAATCGGTGTGTAAACCGTAGCTGCGGGCAGTACCGGCTAATTGTTCTGGTGAGAAAAACGCGCTTTCTAAGAAAATGTCTTGTGTAGGATCAGTGACACCAGAATCTAAACCACCCATCACACCCGCTAAGGCGAGGGCTTTCTGCTCGTCCGCAATCACTAAATTATTCGGATTTAATTTTAAAGTTTGTTCATTCAGAATGGTTAACGCTTCTTCTGGCTGCGCTAAACGCACCACAATGCCGCCGCTTAATTTGGCTAAATCAAAGGCGTGCATCGGTTGCCCTAACTCTAATAACACATAGTTAGTGACATCGACCACAGGGCTAATGCTGCGGATACCGCTACGGCGTAAGCGTTCTTGCATCCATAAAGGCGTTTCTGCATCAGGGTTAATGCCGCGAATCACGCGCCCAACATAACGCGGACAGCCATAGGCATGTTCGATGCTAACTGGAAACGTGTCGTCAATGCTGGCAGGTACCGGCGTACATTCCAAACTATGCACGTCAGTTTGCGTTAACAAACCGACTTCACGCGCTACCCCTGCAACCCCTAAGCAGTCGCTACGGTTAGGCGTAATATCAATATCAATACAAGTATCTTCTAAATCCAAATACTCGCGCATATCTTGCCCGACCGGCGCATCGGCAGGCAAAGGCCAAATGCCGTCCGAGCTATCGGCTAAGCCTAATTCTTTCGCCGAGCAAATCATGCCCTCAGAAGGCACGCCGCGCAGTTTACTTTTCTTAATTTTAAAATCATTCGGTAAGCGCGCACCGATTTGCGCCACAGGCACTTTCATGCCTTGAGCGACGTTAGCCGCGCCACAGACAATATTTAACGGGGCTTCTGCACCGACATTGACTTGGCACACGCGCAATTTATCGGCATCAGGATGTGGCTCTAAGCTTAAAACTTCTCCCACACACACTTTTTCAAACGGCGGCGCAGCCGGTTCCGCGCTGTCAACTTCCAAGCCCGCCATTGTTAATTTTTCCACCAATTCAGCCGAACTTATTGACGGATTTACCCATGTCCTTAGCCAGTTTTCACTGAATTTCATGTTTCTTCCTGCAATGTAAATCTAAGAGTAAAAAGTGTGTGTGTTTCAGGATGAGTGCAGCGTTAAGCATCTATATCAGGGATTAACATGCTTTCTAAACGCCAAATAATATCTTTAACCAGCAACTTGCGCTTTTTCAGCCGTTTAAGCTGCAATTCATCAATGTATTTATCTTCTGAAAGGCGTTTAATCACATCGTCTAAATCACGATGTTCCATCCGCAACTCTTCCAATCGTTGTGTAATGGCTTGCTCATCAACCATAATTGGAGGTCTCACAAAAGTGCGACAAAATACCACAAAACTCATTAAAGGAGCGTAGTTTTTGCCTATTGTTGGTTATGTACTGGTATTTAACAGTGCCTTGTTAGCAGCGACAGTGCTGCCATTGTCGTCAGAACTCACGCTGAGTGCCGTTAGTGTATCAGGAAATTATGCTTTATCGGGACTTTGGTTAAGTGCCACCTTGGGCAATGTGCTGGGTTCTGTGTTGAATTGGTGGCTAGGACGTTACTTGTTGCACTTTCAGCATCGCCGCTGGTTTCCTTGTTCGCTTGAGCAATTAGAACGCGCACAACATTATTTTCAGCGCTTTGGCGTGTTCAGTTTGCTATTTGCGTGGCTGCCCATTATAGGCGATCCCCTCACATTGATCGCGGGTTTCTTGCGAGTACGCTTCGTACTTTTTTTACTATTAGTCAGTATTGGCAAGGGTTTACGTTACGCAGTATTACTTTTTTTGTTATCCACCTAAATGCAAAATAACGTTTTTTTATACTTACCATAATAACTTTTTAATGAAAATTAACACGGTTAATAAAATGTTAACATAAGTTAACAAAAAAATTTTCCTACCCGCGACAGGTTTACTGTTCCCTTTCGTTTAACTCATCAAAAGAAAGCATCTTTGCTTGATAGATGTTAAAGACATCACACCAATTTAATGAGGAGTTATACCATGAAACGTTTTGTTGTATTAGGTTCAGCATTAAGCCTGTTAATTTCTGCTTCTGTTTTGCCTTCTTTTGTTATGGCAAAAGGCGGTATGAATATCGACAATTTCGTTGCTGAATACGATTTAGATGGCGATGGTGCAGTCAGTTCTGAGGAAATTGCCTTAGTGCGTACTGAGTTATTCAGTGCTGCTGATGTTGACGGAGACGGCTATTTATCTAGCGATGAGCTGGCCAGCAGCGAAGCCTTACGCTATCAATCTGCCAAGATCACACAGTTCAACACCTTGGATACAGATGCTGACGGCGTTTTATCATTAGAAGAATTTTCTGCGATTTCTACTGAACAAGCAGATCGTTTCTTAACCCATAGTGCAGCGCATTTAACCCGTTTAGATAGCGATGGAGATAGCCAAATTTCTTTAGCGGAGTTTACGGCTAATACCACTTTATTGGATCGTTTAGATACAGATGGTGATGGTGTTGTTAGTGCAGATGAACTGGCTGTTGATACTACTACCTTACAAGGTCGTGGGCGCGGTTCTCGTTAATAATGATTAGTGACTAACACCCACTTTTAATAACGGCCAAGTTGCTAAACCCTGAATATATTAGTGTTTTCATTTTCGTCGGGCAAAATTCGCTTTTTTATAAAAAAGCCGCTAGAATGAAATACCATATAGGGCATAAACAACTTGGCCTTAAGGTTTAAAAGGTCATTTGTTTACACGTATTAGCACAGTACAATCGCGCTAGTGTTTAAAGATTGAGGAGACACATTTGGTTAGTTAATTAACCTAGTTTTATTAGGTTAATGGATTAGCCCCCATCACATATGTCAGTTTGATGGCGCACGATTGTCCTGCATCTCTGCAAAAGGACATTATCATGAGAGTTGTATACTACGACGAATATGACACTTTATTCATTGAACTGGCTGTTGGCAAAGTCATTCAGGGTGAATCGCGGCAACGTAACGTTCATGTACGTTACACCCCTGACGGTATTGGTGACATCACTATCTTAGATGCTAAGAAAAAAGGCTTTATTCCTTTATTAGCAAGCTTATTACATGCAAAGGAACGTCCTGCACTGGAACACTCCGTAGGGGTGCAAGAACGGTTTCCTTATGCACTGATGAATGGTGACTTTACTTATTTTTCTTCTCTATCCGCCGAATAAACTCTTTTAAGATAATTCGGTATAACTCATCGCCAATAGCACCATTTTCAACGGTATCATCAATATTAGGGTTGTCGTTGACTTCAATCACGACAACACCTTTTTCAGTCTGCTTCAAGTCCACCCCGTATAAACCACGACCAATCGGTTTTGCGGCTTTCAAGGCAGTATTTATGACCTTTTTCGGTACATCTTGTATTGCAAAAGGCTTAAAACCGCCTTCATTGTGTGTACCATCATCCGTATTGTGTTGTACGATTTGCCAGTGTTCATTCGACATAAAATACTGACAAGCGTAAATCGGCTTGCGATTTAAAATGCCAATACGCCAATCAAACGACGTGTACAAATACTCTTGCGCCAAGATGATGTCCGAATCTTGAAACAACTTCGCCGCCACCTCAGCCAATTCTTTAGCATCGCCGACTTTAAACACGCCTCGACTAAACGAACCATCAGGAATTTTTAACACCACAGGATACGGAATTGCCGCTTCCACCGTCGCCACTTGAAAGCTGTCTTTTAATAAAATCAGCGTAGTCGGCGTTGCCACTTTTAACGAACGCAATAACTCAGCTAAATACACCTTATTGGTACAGCGCAAAATCGAGTCAGGGTCGTCAATCACCACCATGCCTTCGCTTTCTGCCTTTTTCGCAAAACGGTAAGTGTAATGATCAATCGCGGTGGTTTCTCGGATAAATAAGGCATCGTACTCCGCCAAGCGCGAGTAATCTTTCTTAGTAATCAAATCGACATCAATATCCAACTTACGCCCGATTTTGATAAATTTTTCTAAGGCATCATTGTCAGACGGCGCGAATTCTTCCGCCGGATTGTGCAGAATTGCCAAATCATAACGGTAATTGTGTTTAGCCCGCTTCGCCGCATTTTTCTTCAGCGTGTAATTATTCAGTGATTCTACAAATAAGCTTTGCTGTGCTTCGTTTAAGCTGTTGAGCGCAACCGTTCTCAGCGAATGAATCAACCACTTACCTTGCTCTTTCAGTTTTCTAAATTCCACCTTTAACAATGGACAAGCAAAGGTAGCAAAAATCTGCTCGGCTAACTTTTTCAGCGTTGGGATTTCGCATTGTCCAAAACAAATAAGCACTTCTTTGGTGTTACTACTGGCTTCCGCTGCCTTATTTTTATCGACCAGCTTTTGCAACAATTCGTCTAAGCTTTCAGTGTCTAAACTGTAAATTTCTTTTTTGCTCAAATCGCGCAAGGTGCGCACAGAGGGCAATACTTTGTGATGGCGCGCTTCCGCCAGCAATGAGCAATAATAACCTTCACTTAAATAACGATAACTACGGCATAAATTAATCACTTTGGCACTTTTTAACGCGAAATAGTCCGGCTGCGCCAAATAGTCACGCGCAGTGACCACTTGCATTGCAGGGTAATGCGCTTTCCAATCCGATTTCTTTTCAACAACAATAATGTGTGACGACATGCGAATAATCCATTGTTAAGCAAAAACATCAGGCACGTTTATACCGTGCTTAATGCGTATTTCCTTTAGGGTTTTAAAGGAGATAATGACTTGTTTTGCGGCGGCAGATCAATTGCGTGTAAGAGGCGAACAAGCCTGCGCAAAGTATAAACCTAAGCCGGTCACAAGGTATCAGAAAACAAAGAAAATACGCGGATGGTGCATGGCGGTGCATATCAGCCAAAAACTGGCTTAAAGAAACCTCGAAGCTATCACCTGCTTTTTTAAAATTTCTTAATAAACAATATTTTAAATGATCGGCATGAGTTCTGCCTTATCCATACTGAACATAAAAGTATTGATTGCTTTAAACACTTGATACTTGATAGACAGG